>NZ_DDCI01000009.1:0-382132 GCF_002335265.1 Cupriavidus sp. UBA2010 | reverse complement strand
CCCCCCCCCCCCCCCCTCGACCCGGAACGCGGCGTGGAGCAACCCCGCGCGGTCGCCCGGATCGAAGAATCGCTCTGTATCGGCTGCACGCTGTGTATCCAGGCCTGCCCAGTCGATGCCATCGTCGGTGCGCCCAAGCAGATGCACACCGTCCTGCCAGACTGGTGCACGGGCTGCGACTTGTGCGTGACGCCCTGCCCGGTCGACTGCATCGAGATGATTCCGGTCACCGGCGAGCAAACGGGATGGGCTGCGTGGTCACAGGAACAGGCCGACGCGGCACACGCGCGCTACGCCGCGCGCGGCGTGCGGCTGGTGCGGGAGCGCGAGGAAAACGATGCGCGGCTGGCTGCCAAGGCTGCCGCCAAACTCGAGGCGCTGCAGGCCGAGCCCGTCGCCAACACCGCGGAACAGGAAGCCCAGGCACGCAAGAAGGCGATCATCCAGGCGGCCATTGAACGCGCGCGACAGAAGCAGGCTGCGGCCCGGCCGCTCAACACCGAGAACGTTTCGCCGGCCGTCCAGGCGCAGATCGACGCTGCCGAAGCACGGCGGGCAAAGCTTGGCATGACAACGCACGAACCGGCCGGCGAGCAGGGCAATAAACAGGAAAACAAGCAGGACAACAACAACCCTTCGACATGAACTCCGCCAAGTGCCGCGCCATCTTCGAAACCCTGCGTGAGGTCAATCCGACGCCGACCACGGAGCTGGAGTACAGCTCGCCGTTCGAATTGCTGATCGCGGTGCTGCTCTCCGCGCAGGCCACCGATGTCGGCGTCAACAAGGCCACGCGCCTGCTGTTCCCGGTCGCGCATTCGCCGCAGCAGATCCTGGCGCTTGGCGAGGCGGGCCTGATCGACTACATCAAGACGATCGGCCTCTACAAGACCAAGGCCAAGCACGTAATGGAAACGTGCCGCATTCTTGTGGAGAAGTACGACGGCAAGGTGCCGCCGGTGCGCGAGGCGCTGGAATCGCTGCCCGGCGTCGGCCGCAAGACGGCAAACGTGGTGCTTAACGTTGGGTTCGGCCAGCCGACGATCGCCGTGGACACGCACATTTTCCGCGTATCGAACCGTACCGGCCTGGCGCCCGGCAAGAATCCCGACGCAGTAGAGCAGAAGCTGCTGAAGGTCGTGCCGACAGAATTCCTGCACGATGCGCACCACTGGCTGATCCTGCATGGTCGCTACGTGTGCAAGGCGCGCAAGCCCGAGTGCTGGCACTGCGCGATCGAACCCCTCTGCGAGTTCAAGGAAAAAACGCCCGCGCCGAAGCAGTAGCCGGTTCAGTCGCCGGTCGTCAGGAACGCTGACGATCCTTCAACACCAGCGCCAGTTGCAGCGCCGTCGCCGCAACGGTATCGACATCGGGCGCATAGCCGTGACGGATCCAGTGCAGTGCCACATGAATGATGCCGCCAGCCACACCGGCCAGCAGCATCGGATCCGGCTCCTTGCCTTCCGGCATCAGCACACGCGCCAGCAGCCCGCCGAAATCGCGCAGCGAGAGGCCGAGCGCCTCATCCACCAGTTTGCTGACACCCCGGATCTCCACCAGGAAGACCCGCGCCGAGCGGGGTTCGCACTGCAGCGTGCCGAAGTAGGCACGCAGTATCGCCAATGCGCGATGCTCGCCGTCACCGCCGGCCGCTTCGCCGGCCAGTTCGATCTTCTGCAGCAACAGGTCCGTGACTGTTTGAAACGAAGCCAGCAGCAAGGCCTCGCTGTTGGCGAATGACTCGTAGAAGTACCGCTCGGTAAGACCGGCTGCCTCGCAAACGGCCTTGACTGTCGCGTTCTGGTAGCCGCGCTCGCCATAGACCTGTACTGCCGCGGCAATAAGTTGCCCGCGGCGCTGGGCGCGCCGTTCTTCGGCTTCGGCGCCACGGTAGCGGCGCGCGGGAGAGAGCTCGGTAGTCATGGGCGCCATTATGACATTCCCTATTGTCAGATTGCTTCTGACAACCTATGTTGTCAGAAATGCCACTGATCCGGGTTCCCGTCATGACCGCCCCTACTCCTGATGACGCAGTCCTTGATGTTCTGATCGTCGGCGCCGGCCTGTCCGGTATCGGCGCCGCCCGACAATTGCAGGACCGCTGCCCCGGCAAGCGCTACGCCATCCTGGAAGCCCGGCAGGCCATGGGCGGTACCTGGGATCTGTTCCGCTACCCGGGCATCCGCTCCGACTCGGACATGTACACCCTGGGGTACCGCTTCAAGCCCTGGAGAGGCGCCAAGGCAATTGCCGATGGCCCGTCGATCCTGTCGTACATTCGCGAGACCGCCGATGAGGCGGGCATCACAAAGCACATCCGCTACGGGCACAAGGTGGTCAGCGCGGCCTGGGATAGCCGCTCAGCCTGCTGGACGATCGAGGCCGAGCGCACCGCCGATGGCAGCCGGGTCCGCCTGCGCACACATTTCCTTTATGTCTGCGCCGGCTACTACAGCTACGCGGAGGGACACCGGCCAACGTTTCCCGGCGAGGAGAACTTCCGTGGCCGCATGGTGCATCCACAGTTCTGGGACCCGTCGATCGACTATGCCGGCAAACGCGTGGTGGTAGTCGGCAGCGGCGCTACGGCCGTCACGCTGGTACCGTCCATGTCGCAAACCGCGGCCCACGTGACGATGCTGCAGCGGTCGCCCACGTATATCGTCACGCGTCCCGGTCAGGATGCGATCGCTCACAAGCTGCGCCGGATGCTGCCCGAAGGGCTGGCCTATGCGGCCACGCGCTGGAAGAACGTGCTGCTGGGGATGTTCTTCTTCCAGCTTGCCCGTCGCAAACCTGAGAAGGTCAAGGCCCGGATGATCGGCATGGCGGCCGAGCAGCTCGCGCCCGGCTATGACGTCGACACCCATTTCACACCGCGCTACAAGCCATGGGACCAGCGCGTCTGCCTGGTGCCCGACGGCGACCTGTTCCGCGAGATCCGCGAGGGCCGCGCCTCCATCGTGACCGACACCATCGAGCGTTTCACCGAGGACGGTATCGTGCTGGCCTCGGGCCAGACCCTGCCGGCCGACATCGTGGTGGTGGCCACCGGCCTGAAGCTGAATATGCTGGGCGACATCGTCGTCACCGTGGATGGCGCGCCGCGCCGCCCGGCCGAGGCGATGGCCTACAAGGGCATGATGCTCAGCGACGTACCCAATCTCGTGCTGGCCTTCGGCTACACCAATGCATCGTGGACGCTGAAGGCGGACCTGACCGCCGAGTACGTCTGCCGGCTGCTGCGTTACATGGATCGCCACGGCTACCGCTCCGCCGCGCCGCACGTGGATCCAACCGTGCAGACCATGCCATTTCTGAACTTCTCTTCGGGCTACGTGCAACGCGCCGCCAGTGTGCTGCCCCGGCAGGGCGACCGCCGGCCGTGGCGCGTCTACCAGAACTACTTCATGGATATGATGACCATTCGCCATGGCCGCATCGCGGATGGCGTGCTGCAGTTTGATAGGCAAGGCACCGCGACCTTGCCGCAGGAAGATGCCCTGGCGGAGGTACAGCCGTGAACGTCCTGCTCTCCGTCATCGTCGCCGTCGTTGGGCTGCTGGTACTGATCGGCCTTGCGCTGTTCCTGTTCACGTGGCGCACCACCCGGAAGATCGAAGCCGCCTTGCCGCCGACCGGGCGTTTCATTGACGTCCCTGGCGCGCAGTTGCATGTCGTCGAGCGCGGCACCGGCCCCGCTGTACTGCTGGTGCATGGCCTGTCCGGCCAGCTCGGCAACTTCGACTACGGGATGATCGAACCGCTTGCGCGCGACTTCCGGGTGGTGGCCATCGACCGGCCTGCCGCCGGATACTCGACGCGCGCGCCCGGCGCCGCTGCCGACCTGCCGGCGCAGGCCGACACGCTGGCTGCCCTGATCGACAAGATGGGCCTCGACAAGCCACTGGTGGTCGGCCACTCGCTGGGTGGCGCGATTGCGCTGACCCTGGCGAGTCGCCACCCCGAGCATGTGGGCGGTCTGGCCCTGATCGCCCCGCTGACGCATCCGCCCGAGCATATCTCGCCCGTGTTCGAGGCAATGACGATCCCGAGCGCATGGAAGAGAAAGCTGCTGGCGTGGACGCTGCTGATCCCGATGTCGATCAGGAATCGCGAGCAGGTCATGGACATTGTCTTCGGCCCCGACCGCGCGCCCGACGACTTCCCCACGCGCGGCGGCGGCCTGCTGGCAATGCGGCCGAGCCATTTCCTCGGTGCCTCGGAAGACCTGATCGGCGCGGCCGCGAGTCTGCCTGCCGTGGTGCCGCACTATGGCGCGCTGCGGATGCCGATCCACGTCCTTTACGGCCGCGAGGACCGCATCCTCGACTACAAGCTGAACGGCGAGGCATTCGCCGCGAAGGTCCCTGGCGCCAGGCTGACATTGGTAAGCGGAGGGCATATGCTGCCAGTTACCGCGATCGATACCAGCGTGGATTTTGTCCGAAACGCGGCACTGCAACTGCACGAGCCAGTGTCCGCCTGATCCGCCCGCCCGAAAATAGGAGCCCAACGATGGCCGCTTCGACCGGTTTCAACCCTTACAAGCGGGACTTGCCCACCGCCTTCGATGCCATCCGCAAACTGCTGGCGGACGGCCACGACACAGAGCAGGTCTTCCGCATCATGCGGGCGCTCAATGGCCCGAGCATGCCTAAGAACTACAGCCGGCTGCTGAGCACGCCGGAAGGCCGCCGCCTTGCTTACCTGCGCGAAGAACTGGCCGAGCGACTCTGCGATCCCGCATACATCGCCAGCTTTGCCCCGGGAACGGTCGGCGCGGCGTACCGTGGTTTTCTCGAAAAGACCGGCTATAGCGCGGATGGGTTGGCGAAGGTCTCGAACCTGAACCAGGAACCGGTGGTCGAGGACGCGTATATGTGGTTCGGCCGGCGCACACGCGACATCCACGATATCTGGCACGTGCTGACCGGCTACCGTGCCGACGAAAGTCTCGGCGAGGCGGCACTGGTCGCGTTCAGCTATGCGCAGACCGGCGGCAAGGGTTGGGCCTTCATCGCGGTCGCCGCTGCCCTGAAGAGCTGGCGGCTGACCGGCAGCCTCGCGTTCGCGCGCGCAGTGCTCGAAGGCTACCGCCTGGGCAAGCGGGCGAAGTGGCTGCTGGCCGAAGACTACGATGCGCTGCTGAACGAGCCGATCGACGCGGCCCGGGAGCGGCTTGGCATCTCGGAAGCAAAGCAATACCTCGCCTGCAATCCGATGGAGGAATGGTCGGCCTGAGCCCCTGAGCCGTCCACGCGCCAACAAAAAAGCGACCTCGATGGGTCGCTTTTTTGTTTCGGGTCAGCGGCGCATCAGACGATGCGGCAGGCTTCGTCGAACGTCAGGCGCGGACCACGCGGGAACAGCTTGTCGGCTTCGCCATAGCCCAGGTTCACCAGGAAGTTGACCGCCCACTTGCCGTCGGGGAAGAACGTGGCGTTGAGCTTGTCGGCATCGAATCCGGCCATCGGGCCGCAGTCCAGACCCAGTGCGCGGGCGGCCAGGATGAAGTAGCCACCTTGCAGCGAGCTGTTCATCAGCGCGTCGCGGGCAATCTTCTCGTCGTTGCCGGCATACCACGAGCGCGCATCGGCGTGGGGGAACAGCTTCGGCAGTTGGTCGTGGAAGTTGCGGTCGAACGCGATGATCGCGGTCACCGGCGCCGAGCGGGTCTTGTCGGCATTGCCAGCCGATACGCACTCGACCAGGCGGGCCTTCTCGGCCGCCGACTTCACGAACACGATGCGTGCCGGCGAGCCATTTGCGGCGGTCGGACCGAATTTCATCGCTTCGTAGATCTGCTTCAGCAGCGCATCATCCACATGCTTGTCTTGCCACACGTTGTGGGTGCGGGCTTCAGTGAACAATTGTGCAAGGACTGCCTGATCGACGGATTTCATTGCGCGTTTTCCGGGTTTTGGGATGAAAGAAAGCGCGATTGTACCCAAGCGTCCGCCGTGCGCCCACAAGCGCTTTGACGAACCCGTTCAATTCCGTTCGTCGGAGGTCTTCAGTGGGGGCGTACCGCTGGCCCGGCGTGTCAGCCAGAGCACTCCGGCGAGGATCAACCCGCCCCCGACGGCCTGGGTCGGGCCGATGTGTTCGCCAAGCAGCACGGCGGCCAGCACTACGGTCACCACAGGCTCCAGCGTCGACAGCATCGATGCCTTGGAGGCCCCAAGCCGCTGCAGTCCGGCGAAGAACGTCAGGATCGCGAGCACGGTGGATACCAGCGCGATGGCCACCAACGCCAGCCAGCCACCTGCGCTGGCCGGAAACTGCGGCGGCACGCCAGCCCCCGCGCGCAAGAACCCGAGCGTCACATAGACCAGTGCCGCCGCCGTACAGATCACCGTGGTCGTGGCGATGGCATTGACGCCGGCAGTCACGCGCGCACCCACCACGATATAGATCGAATAGATCACCGCCGCGGCCACCCCAAGGGCGATGCCTAGCGAACTGCCCTCGCCTCCCCCCACGGTCAAACCCGCGCCCACCGAGCAGAGCACCAGCGCGATCACCGTGGAAGTGGTCAGGTGCTCCTTCAGGAAGACGGCGGCCAGGATCGTCACGAACAGCGGATAGAGATACAGCAGCAGCGCCACCAGGCTGGCCTGCGCGTAGTTCAACGCCGTGAAAAAACAGTACGACTGGCTGACATAACCGATGCCACCCATCGCCGCCAGCGCCAGCACGCGGCGCCACGGCGGCAGGCTGATCCCCCTGGCACGCATCACAAAGCCCATCGCAATCGCGGCCAGCAGGAAGCGCACGGCCAGCAGGCCATAGACGTCCGCCCCCGCTGCATAGGCAAAGCGCGCGAAGATGGCCATGGCGCCGAAGGCGCTGGCGGAGAGCGCGATCAGCAACACGCCCGCGAGCTTGTCGCGGGCGTGGCCCATGGTGCCGGTGGCGGATGCAGTCATCGGTGGCGAATCTGAAAAATGGCAGTGGCTGAGGTTTGTTCGCGATAGTTTGTCAGCGTACTGAACGACGGCGAACAAACTTCCGCATTCTACTAATGCGCGGGGCGCCGTCGGCAGAGCCGCGACCGCTGCACTACAATAGCGGCCATCATGTTCAATCCCTCAAGAGAAGAAGTCCGCCGGTTCTTCTGCGAAGCCTGGCAGAAGCGCGTCGCGGGCAACGTCCTCACGCCGCTTGAAGCGATCGCGGTCGACTGGATCGACCAGCATCCCGAGTACCAGTCCCTGCTGACCGATACCGAAGCCGCGCTAGCGCGCGACTACACACCGGAAGGCGGCCAGACCAACCCGTTCCTGCACTTGGCGATGCATCTGTCGATCTCCGAACAGGTCTCGATCGACCAGCCGCCCGGCATCCGCGCCGCCTACGAGGCATTGAGCCGCCGGCTCGATTCGCCGCACGAGGCCCAGCACCAGATCATGGAAGCGCTCGGCCAGATGCTCTGGAACGCGCAGCGCAATGGCATGCCGCCGGACGGGCAGGCCTACGTGGACGATATCCGACGCCGGGCCGCCGGCTGATCCGCACCCACCCGGTTTGGCCACGCCCCGTGGCTAACCATTCGTCACATGCCGCACGCGCCACACATGGTACGCTTGCGGGCATCGCAACTCTTGTCGCGTCCACGTCACCGGAGTGCTGTCGATATCCCGCCGGTGCGGCGCTCATTGCTCCCGATGCCACGTTACGTGTCAGGCCGTGTTGCACTTCCACGCACGGCCTTCCGCCTGCTGTTGCCTACGCTGGCCTCGTCGGCCGTCCTGTTCCACGCCACGCCAGCCGATGCCGCGGTCTCCGTGTTGCAGCCGCCGCGTGTCATTGATGCCACTCAGCCGCTCACGCTGACCCTGCTGATCACTGGAGATCGGGACATGCGGCGCTATGCCGTGCCCGACACCCTTGAGGTGTCGGCCTCGGGAGACCTTGTGGCGCCGGCACCCATGACGCTCAAGCGCGTCGGCAAGGGGCCAACCGTCCTGAATCTGCGGCAAGGCGAGCACCAGACCGTCAGCTTCCGTGGGGAATGGCCTGCGACATTGCGTGGAGTGGTCCGCCTGGACATCTCCGGGATCGACGCCGCGCCGGTCCTGATCACGCTGAACCAGGCGCCGGGCGCAAACCCGGCCACCGTTACTGCGCCAGTGGTCGCCGGCACACCGGCCGAACCCAAAGCGGCCGGCGCGCCTGTCAGCGTCGGCCAGGTCACCCCGGTCGTATCGGCCGAGAATGTCCCCGCATCCACTCCGGCGCCAGCCGATCTGCGTGATGCGCAACGGCTTTCCTTCAACGAGCCGATGTACATCATGTTCGGCGCGCACGACGGGGCCAACGCCAAGTTCCAGCTCAGCTTCAAATTCCGGATCTACGAGGGCAAGGACCCGGCGTCGAAGCGCTTCATCGACAACCTCTACTTCGCCTACACGCAGTTCTCGCTATGGGACCTGCACAGCGCCTCGAAGCCGTTCGAGGACACCAACTATCGCCCTAGCCTGTATTACTACCTGTCCGACACGGGCGTGAAGAACAGCGTGATCAGCCGGCTGTCGATCGCTTCGGGCTTCGAGCACGAGTCGAATGGCCGGGCCGGCGCCGATTCGCGCAGCATCAACACGCTGTTCCTCAAGCCGACGATGTACTTTGGCGACCAGAACGACTGGCACTGGCGCGTGGCGCCCAAGGTCTATGCGTACCTGGAGAAAAGCGAGAATGAGGACATCGCGCACTATCGCGGCTACATGGACCTGAACCTGGCCTATGGGAAGCCCGATTCGTGGGAATTCGCCGCCACGCTGCGCAAGGGCACGCGGCAGATGTACGGCAGCGTCGACGCGCAGGCCTCGTACCCGCTCTCTCGCCTGATTCCGGGCACGGCTGGCTACCTGATGCTGGGCTACTTCTATGGCTATGGCGAAAGCCTGCTCAACTACAACCAGAAGACGCCCTGGCAGATCCGCCTGGGTTACGCGCTATCCCGCTAGCGGCTTGCCGCTGGCCTTGAGCCGCGCATTGCCCACGGCCGCCGAGAACTGCCCATGGCCGTGCCAGCCCGTGGCGCGGCCGAGCTTCTTACCCTTGTGGAAGAACATGAACACGGGGATACCATGCAGGCCGAAGCGCCGCCCCAGCTCGGGATGGGCATAGACATTGGCATGCAGCCAGTGCAGGTCGAGCGCGCGAATCGGTTCGGGATTGGCCAGGATCGCCTTCTTGGCCATCTCGCAGTTGAAGCAGTCCACACCCCAGAAGAACACGCAGACCAGATCGTCGCCAGCATTGGCGATCGCCGCGTCGATGTTCTCGCCATCGACTTCGGCCATATCGAGCGCCTCGAACGCGCGGTGATCGAGGTGCGGCTCGTTTCCTTCGGACATTTCGATCCCTCCTGAAACGACAACGCCCGGTGCCAATGGCCCGGGCGTTTCGTACTGCCGTATGCCGACGACTCGCGCTCAGCGCGGCGCCGAGACGGTCACCAGCGCCGGGCGCAGCACGCGGTCGGCAATCATGTAGCCGCGTTGCAGCACGTTGACCACGGTGTTCGGTTCCTGCTCCGACGGCACCATCGAGATGGCCTGGTGGCGATGCGGGTCGAACTTCTCGCCCACCGGGTTCACTTCGACAATGCGGCCACGTTCGAACGCGGCGGTCAGTTGGCGCGCGGTCAGTTCCACACCTTCGCGCAGCTTGCCGAGGTCACCGGTACCGTCGGCCAGCGCGGCCTGCAGGCTGTCCATCACGGGCACGAGGTTATCGGCAAAGCTCTCGATGGCGAACTTGTGAGCCTTGGCCACTTCGTCCTGCGAACGGCGGCGGATGTTCTCGCCCTCCGCCGTGGCGCGCAGGAACATATCGTAGTGTTCCTTGGCCTTGGCTTCCAGTTCGGCCACCTGTTGCGTCAGGCGGACCACCTCGTCGGCACCGGCTTCCGGCGTGCGGGCGGCGTCCTCGGCTGCCTGCGTATTGGGGGTTGGCGTCTGGTTCTGTTCTTCCATGTCGATTCGTATCAAAACAAAAGCACGGCCCGCTCTGGCGGCAGGCCATCGGGTGAGTCGGGTGTCAAACCGGCAAGTCTAGCTGCACTTGGTGTCAGTCCCCGATTTTTCAAGTGTGGAGGTTCAGAGACGCGGAAATACGTCGTTACAAAGCCTTGCTCGATGAAATCGAGCCGTCATTGCTTTGCTGCATCGCACACACTAAGATTCACTTAATAAAAAATGTCAAAAATAACGGGAGCAGAGAGGTGGATCATTTTGGTGCATCCTTCGGAAGGTTCGCCATGCACAAGCTGCCAGTCGTTGCCCTTTGCCTGATTGCCGCGCTCTCGGCCATGACGGTCTTCATCTGCCTGTCCGACACGGTTGCCCCGCGCGACACCGAGTATGGCAGCGGCAAGGCCGTATTCAAGCATTACCTCGTCCAGTACGTCCGCTAACCCGCTACATTACGGCCAGCCGGAGTGCCCCGCCCCCGGCTGGCTGCAACCGTCACCCCTTGAAGTCGTCGATTCTGCGCCGGTCGCGCTTGGTCGGTCGCCCGTGCATCTGCGCCGCCGGCTCGTGCTGGAAGCGCCGCCGTTCCGCGTCTGTCTGTCGCCCGGCCTGACTTTCCTCGGTCTCCGCATAGAGCGTCTGGGCGATCGGCGCCGGCCCGCGTGACGCGGCCACGCCCTTGACCACCACTTCCCAGCGCTGCTGATGCGCCTCCAGTATCACGGTGTCGCCCGGCTTGACCTCGCGCGAGTTCTTGCAGGGCTGCCCGTTGACACTCACGCGCCCCCGCTCCACCGCCTCGGCAGCCAGCGAGCGCGTCTTGAAGAAGCGCGCGCACCAGAGCCATTTGTCGATGCGCAGCCGCGCATCGGGTTCGAAATCGACTTGCATGATTACCGTCCGTTACTGCCCGTGACCGCCGTCACAGGCTCAGGCTCCCGCGCCGCGCGCCTGAGCGCGGGAGCGTCTTGCTTCCAGTTCGTGGGGATGTGGAACATTGAGCGGCCACCCCTGCAGATGCTGCAACGCAATATCCGCCAATCCGGCGATCCAGGCCTCGGCATCGTTGAGGCACGGGATGAAATGGAAATCCTGGCCGCCGGCCACGCGGAATTCCGACTGCCCCTCCATCGCGATCTCCTCGAGCGTCTCGATGCAGTCGGCGGGAAAGCCGGGACAGAACACGTCCACGCGCTGCGTCCCGACCTTGCCCAGTTCGGCCAGCGTCGGCGCTGTATAGGGCTGCAACCACTCCGCCTTGCCAAAACGAGACTGAAACGTCACCTGATACTGGCCGGGCTGCAAGCCCAGCGCCTCGCCGAGCAGACGACCGGTCTTCAGACACTCGCAGTGATAGGGATCACCGAGGTCCAGCAACCGGCGCGGAAGGCCGTGGAACGACAGGATCAGCTTGTCACCGCGCGCGAAATCCGGCTTGCCATGCTGGGCCCAATAGCCGCCCACCTGCTTGTGCAGCGCAGAGATATACGCCGGGTGATCGTGGAAATGCTTGATCAGCCGTAACTCGGGCTGGTTGCGCCACGCCGACAGGACACGAAATGCCTCGTCGAAGGCGGTGGCCGTGGTCGTGCCGGAGAACTGCGGATACAGCGGCAGCAACAGGATCTGTTCGGTACCCTGCCGGCGCAGCGCTTCCATGACCGATTCGATCGACGGATTGCCATAGCGCATCGCGCAGGCCACCGTTACGTCGTGACCTTGCTGCTGCATCAACAGTTGCAGCGCATGAGCCTGACGCTCTGTATACACAAGTAGCGGCGACCCGGTCATATGCGCCTCGCGCAGCCAGATCGACTCGTACTTCATGGCCGACGCCCGCGAGCGGAACGGCAGGATCAGCCCGTGCAGGATCGGCAGCCAGGCCAGGCGCGGGATCTCTACCACGCGCGGGTCGGACAGGAACGCCTTCAGGTAGCGCCCCACCGCCTTAGGCGTGGGCGCGTCCGGGGTGCCGAGGTTGATCAGCAGGATCGCGGTGCGCGGCGGCTGGCCGTGCTGGTGTGCCGGTTCAGGCGAAAACGTCATAGGGTTTCCGTTGGGACTGCCGGGGGCGCTGGCGAATCAGGGGCCGGCCGCAAGCCGTTGCAGGCGGCCGACTCAGGACAGACACGTCCACCGTGTCAATAGTTCGTGGCTCAGCTCTGGCTGAGCGCGCTGGACAGGAGCCGCGCGGTGATATCGACGATCGGGATCACCCGTTCGTAGGCCATCCGCGTGGGGCCGATCACGCCCAGGGTGCCAACGATCTGGCCATCCACCCCGTATGGCGCGGTGATCACGGCCATGTCCTCGATCGGCACAAGCTGGCTTTCGCCGCCGATGAAGATCTGCACGCCCTGCGCGTGACTCGACACATCGAGCAGCTGCAGCAGGCTCGTCTTGTGCTCGAACACGTCGAACAGGCGACGCAGCTTGTCCATGCTCGACGACAGGTCTTCCACTTCCAGCAGCTTGCGCTCGCCTGAGATGAACACCTGCTCGTTGTCCTCGGCCATCGCGCTGCTGCCCGCCTCGACCGCCGCCTGCATCAGCGCGGACATGTCGCGGCGCAGGTCCTGCAACTCCACGCGCAGGTGGTCGCGCACGGCGTCGAAACTCATGCCCGCATAGTGCGAGTTGAAGAAATTCGCCGCCTCGATGAGCTGGCCCGGCGTGTACGCCAGGTCGGTCTGGATGATCCGATTCTGCACATCCCCTTCCGGGCTGACGATGATCAGCAGGATGCGCTTGTCAGACAACCGCATGAATTCCACCTGCCGGAACGATTGCGCGCGCCGTGGCGTCATCACCACGCCGGCGAAATGAGAAAGATTCGAAAGCGTATGCGCCGCCGCCGTGATCATCCGCTGCGGCCCGAACTGCTGGCCACCCAGTTGACCCTGGATCTGGCCAGTCAGCTCAGCCAGTTCGGCACTGAACTCCGGCGCGCGCTCCAGCGGGCGCGCCGTCAGCATTGTGTCGACGAACAGCCGGTACCCGCGCGGCGTGGGGATTCGGCCAGCCGAGGTATGTGGGCTGGCGATGAAACCCATCTCCTCGAGGTCCGACATCACGTTGCGGATGGTGGCCGGCGAGAGATCAAGCCCCGAGAACTTCGACAGGGTGCGCGAGCCCACGGGCTGCCCCTCGACGATGTATCGCTCGATCAGGGTCTTGAGAAGCTTTTTTGAACGTTCGTCCATGATGCCCCGATTTTAATCAAACTTTGGCGGTTCAGGCGTCACCTGGAGCGGCGGCGGCCCAGTGCTGACAACGATCATGCCGGTATGGTCTAATCCCGGCATGTCTGCCCCCCACAAGACCGGCGCCGCGCGCCCCCCGTTCAAGACTGTAGCCCTGGTGGGCCGACACTCGACCGCTGGCATCGAAGGTCCGCTGGAAGAGCTCGCATCTTGCATCTCCCGTAACGGACAGGATGTGGTGTTCGAACGCGAAACCGCAATGGCTACCGGGCTGACAGGTTACCCGGTGCTGACCCCCGACGAGATCGGCCGCGAAGCCGATGTGGCGGTGGTGCTGGGCGGCGACGGCACGCTGCTCGGGCTGGCCCGCCAGCTGGCCGGGCACGATGTGCCCGTGATCGGCGTCAACCACGGCCGACTGGGCTTCATGACCGACATCCCGCTCGATGCCATCTCCACGGCACTGCCAGAGATGCTTTCCGGCCGGTACGAGGCCGAAACCCGGATGCTGCTGGAGTCGCGCGTGATCCGCGACGACTCGGTGATTTTCTCCGCGCTGGCGTTCAACGATGTGGTGGTGAACCGCTCGGGGATCTCCGGCATGGTCGAACTGGCGGTCTCGGTCGACGGCTATTTCATGTACAACCAGCGTTCGGACGGCCTGATCGTCTCCACGCCGACCGGCTCCACCGCCTACGCGCTGGCAGCGGGGGGCCCGATCCTGCACCCGACGCTGTCCGGCCTGGTGCTGGTGCCGATCGCGCCGCACGCGCTGTCGAACCGGCCCATCGTGCTGCCGTACGACGCCGAGGTCACGATCGAAGTGGCCAGCGCGCGCGATGTCAGCGTCAACTTCGACATGCAGGCGCTGGCCTCGCTGCTGCCCGGCGACCGCATCGTGGTACGCCGTTCGGCCAAGACCATCAACCTGCTGCACCCGGTGGGGTATAACTACTACGCCACACTGCGCAAGAAGCTGCACTGGCACGAGTATCCGACTGAAGACAACCGGCTCTGATCCACAGGCACCTCAACGTTCCGCCGTTATCCTCGTTACCCGCCCTTACCGCCCTTACCGCCCTTACCGCCCTTACCCGCCACCGCTCACCGCCCACGATGCTGCGCAGCCTATCGATCCGCGACTTCGTCATCGTCGACACGCTCGACCTCGACTTCTCCGCCGGCTTTACCGTCTTCACGGGTGAAACCGGCGCGGGCAAGTCGATCCTCATCGACGCGCTCGCCCTGGTGCTGGGTGAACGGGCCGACGCAGGCGTGGTCCGCGAAGGCGCGGCACGTGCCAGCATCAGTGCCACCTTCCACACCCACCCAGCGCTGGATGCGTGGCTGGCCGAGCGCGAACTGTCGAGCGACATGGAAGACGACGACGGCGGCACCGTGCTGCTGCGCCGGACTGTCGACGCCAGCGGCCGCAGCAAGGCCTTCATCAATGGCGCCGCGGCAACGCTGGCGCAGTTGCGCGAGGTGGGCGACCAGCTCGTCGATATCCACGGCCAGCACGCGCACCAGTTGCTGCTGCGTCCGGATGCCCAACGCCAGTTGTTCGACGCCCACGCAGGCCTGACCGAACAATCCGCCGCCGTGGCCGAGGCCTGGCGTGTGTGGCGCGCCTGCGTCAAGCAACGCGAGGCGGTGGAGCACCAGTCGCGCGAGATGCAGCTCGAACGGGAGCGGCTCGAATGGCAGGTCGGCGAACTGGACAAGCTCGCGCCGCAGCCAGGTGAATGGGAAGAGATCCAGGGCGAATACAACCGCCTGTCGCACGCGGCGGGCCTGATCGACGGCGGCCGCGCCGCGCTCGACGCACTATCCGAATCGGACGGCGCAGTGACCTCCGTGCTCAACGGCGTGGTGCACCGACTCCAGCAACTGGCCGATGTCGACGCGGGCCTGCGCGACGTGCTGGCCGCGCTCGAGCCGGCGCTGGTGCAGGTCGAGGAAGCCGCGCACTCCCTGAACCGCTATGTCGACCGGCTCGAACTCGATCCGGAACGGCTGCAGGCCGTGGAAGAGCGCATGCAGGCGCTGCACGCCACCGCCCGCAAGTATCGTCTGCCGCCCGAACAGCTATCCGACGAGTTGCTGGCCCGCCGCCAGCAACTTGACGACCTCCAGGCCGCCCAGGACATCAACAAGGTGCTGGCGCGCGAAGCCGCGTCGCGCGCTGCCTACCTGACCCTCGCCCAGCATCTGTCGGGGGCGCGCAAGGTGGCAGCCGAAGCCTTGTCCGCCGCCGTTACCAATGCGATGCAGGGCCTGTCGATGGCCGGCGGCACGTTCGCCGTGGCATTGCATCCGCTAGAGGAAGGCCAGAGCCACGGGCTCGAGCAGATCGAGTTCCTGGTCGCGGGCCACGCCGGCGTGAGCCCCAGGCCGCTCGCCCGCGTGGCATCGGGTGGCGAACTGGCGCGGATCAGCCTGGCGATTTCGGTCATCACAAGCGAGGCGGCGCCCACGCCAACGCTGATCTTCGACGAAGTGGACACGGGTATCGGCGGCGCGGTAGCCGAGGTGGTCGGACGCCGCCTGCAGGAGCTCGGACGCTCGCGACAGGTACTCTGCGTCACGCACCTGCCACAGGTGGCGGCGCAGGCCGGGACCCACCTGCTGGTCAGCAAGGAAACCAGCAAGGATGACAAAAAGGCCGGAGGCGACAATGGCGGCCCGGTGACGCGATCACGCATCCGGACACTTGATACAGATGGTCGCGTCCAGGAAACCGCGCGTATGCTTGGGGGTACCACGGTCACTGCCACGACCATGCAACATGCCGAGGAAATGCTGGCGCAAGGCACCCAGGCGGCCCAGGCGGCCAACTCGCCGCGCGAAAGCAGTGGCAAGCGCCCGCGCCGCGCGGCCGGCTGATTCCGGCACGCCGAACCACACAGGAGTTTCAAACCGATGACCCATGGCAAGTCGCCATCGCTCCACCGCCGCGTCGTCGCGGCCACCTTTGCCGCGCTGGCTGTGACGGCAGTGTCGGGCTGCGCCTCGGAATCGAAGTCATTTGCGCCGCCGCGCGGCAGCATTACGGACGACCGCGCGATCGGGGACATCCTCGTCAAGTTCACGCCGCCGGATGTGACAACCTCGGAAGACGCCGGCAAGCTGCTGGCAGCGATCGAGGGGCCGGTGCGCTATGTGGTCAAACGCCCGATGTCAGGAGGGGTCTGGCTGGTCACCGCGATCACGAAATCCCCCGACATCACCGCCGACCAGGCAGTCGCCACGCTGCAGGCCGCGCCGCGCGTGGAATCGGCAACGCCCGACCGCATGTTGAAGCCGCACCGCTCCATGCCGGGTGGCCGCGACATGCCCCAGCAATAAGTATCAGCATCGCCTAATCTGAGAGCCGAGTACCTCAGCAGTTCGCATCGCCGGTTGCCTCGACAAGCTCTAGCCGACAAAGCCCCTTAAGGAGCGATGATGCCGTACAGGTTGCTGAAGTCCTGGCTCACGTCCGCCGCGCCAGCCGCGCTGGTTGTCATCGGCGCAGCCCTCGCCCACGCTCCTGCCGCCCATGCCGATACCGGCACGGCAGCGCGTACCGCCCCGGTCTACACCGGCAACTACATCGTGCGATGGCGCGACGGCAGCCAGACCGTCGATACCCCCACGGACACCACCCGGATGCGCCAGGTGGCCTCCAGCACGGGGCTCGGCCTATCCGTCAAGCGTCCGATGTCCGGCGCGATGCAGTTGCTGACGGTAAAGGACAGTCGTGGCGACGATCCCGAGATTGTCGCAAAGCGGCTGCGCAACGACCCACGCATCGCCGACGCCGTGCCGGATCGCTGGCTGCGGTTGCATGACACCATTCCGAACGACCCCGAGTTCGCCACCAACCAGACGTATCTTGGCCCGCCATCGCAGGTAGTTGGCGGCGTCAACCTGCCGAAGGCGTGGGACCGCACGCGCGGCAGTAGCAGCGTCGTGATCGCGGTGGTCGACACCGGGTATCTGCCCCACCCCGATCTGGCCAGCCGGATAATCGCCGGCTACAACTTCGTATCGACGAACGGCGCGACGCGCAGCGGCGACGCCACGGACCCCGGTGACTACGTCCCATCCGGCGTCACCTGCCCGGACGGCTCCGCCGGCCCACAGGCCAGCACCTGGCACGGCACACGCGTGGCCGGCACGCTGGGCGCGTTGACCAACAACGGCCTCGGCATCGCCGGCGTGGACTGGTCGGCACGGATTCAGCCTGTGCGGGTATCGGGACGCTGCGGCGCGCTGCTGTCCGACACCGTCGACGGCATGCGCTGGGCCGGCGGCCTGAGCGTGCCAAATGTACCGGCCAACCCGACCCCGGCGCGGGTGATCAATATCAGCCTGGGTGGCGGCACGTGCTCGACGATTGAACAACAGGCAATCAACGATCTCAATGCAGCGGGCGTGGTGGTGGTGGCTGCCGCCGGCAACTCGGCCGGTGCCGTGGAAGCCCCCGCCGACTGCTCCGGCGTGGTCGCCGTGACCGCGCACGCGAACGATGGCGAGAACGCGAGCTACGCCAACTTCGGGACCCAGGTAACGCTGAGCGCGCCCGGCGGCGGCTGCGGCAACTCGAAGGTCGGCACCATCGCGGGTCAGCCAGTCTGCACGGCGGTGGGCGGCCAGTCATACATCCGGACGCTCTCGAACGATGGCGCGACGACCATCGGCAACTACACGATCGTCAGTTCTCAAGGCACGAGCTTCGCGACACCGATGGTGTCGGGCGTCGTCGCATTGATGTTCGCGGTGAATGGCGCACTGACGCCGGCCCAGGTCACGACTGCCCTGCAGAGTTCGGCACGTCCGCACCCGGCCAACACGTTCTGCACCACCGGCAGCAATGTCGGCAAATGTGGCGCCGGACTGCTGGATGCCGATGCCGCATTGGCGGCGGCGATTAGCGCGCCGGCCGGTTCCTCATCGACATCGACTGGCGGCAGTGGCTCCGGCAGCAGCGGGGGCGGGGGCGGTGGGGGCGGCGCGATGGTGCCGTGGAGCGCTGCCTTGTTGCTGGTGATGGGTGTGATGGGGTTCGCGATACGGAGGCGGGTGGGAGTGAAGCGGGCATAACCGCATAGCGGGCGCCTGCCCTTTGGCCCTGCCCCTTCCCCTTTCCTGCTAGCGGGGTCGGGGCAGAGCACCGCGGGAGTATCAAGATCGAAGGCTGGCGATTTGCGCCGCTCGCCGGCTGGCTGGAAGGGCGATAACCGCTCAACTATCCTTCACGCTTCCCACGCGCCCCCCACCATTCCTGCAGCAACCAGCAGCCCAATCCCGCCACAGCGCCCGCCGCGTGCGCGCCGCGCACCACGCCGAACCCCCACGACGGATCGAACACCACGGCCGCGAGCCACGATTGTTCGAGCCAGACCTTGCCCAGCACGATCACGCACGTCACCACGCCGATCAGGCGCGACCAGCCGGGTGCCTGCAGCAGCCGCAACGCCGTCCATAGCGCAAGCCCGTGTGTAGCCCCGGACAACCCGCCATACCAACCTACCGCCGGCATCGCGAGCAACGCCAACTGGGCGGCCAGTCCGCAGACCACCAGCACCGTCAGCGACTCACGCACCCGCGCCTCGCGCCCGGCGAGCAGCATGAGCCCGGCGGTGGCGGCAACATCGGAGAGATAGTGTCTGGTGTCGAGGTGCACCCACATCGCGGTGACCAGGCGCCACCATTGACCCTCCGTCCGCACGGCATCGCGCAAATAGAGGCCGTGCGCGTGCATCCACGGCACGAACGTGAACAACGCGGCCAGCGCCGCCACACCCGCCACTGCGGCGAGCATGGCCGGCCAGCCCGGCAAGGCGCGCTCAGCCTTCACCAAATACCGCGCGCCACAGGGTGCGCACCTGCGTGGCCTGTTCGCGCACACTCTCCGGTGGCACCCGCGCCTGGTCGAACCCATCGAGCCGCAGCTTGTGCTGGCGCGCGCGGAACAGCCGGTACGCGTCGCCCACGGCCTGCGCGAGACTGGCGTCGATCAGGTTCAGCACGCCCGCCATACGCAGCAGCGCGATGTTGCCGGCATTGCGGGTCAGTTCCGGATGCGCGCCGCTGTGCAGCAGCACCAGATACTGCACGGCGAACTCGATATCGACCATGCCGCCGCGATCATGCTTGAGGTCGAACAGGTCGGTCGGGTTCGGATGCCCCTCCGCCACCTTGGCGCGCATCTCGACGATCTCGCCGCGCAGCGCGGCACCATCGCGCGGCTGGCGCAGGATCTCTTCGCGAAGATCCTCGAAACGGGCGCCGATTTCCGGGGCGCCAGCGCAGAAGCGCGCGCGCGTCAGGGCCTGGTGTTCCCAGACCCATGCGGCGTTGTCACCCTCGCGCAACTGATAGCGTCGGAACGCGTCGAAGCTGGTCACCAGCAACCCGGCCGCGCCGTTTGGCCGCAGACGCGTGTCCACGTCGAACAACATGCCCGCCGCGGTATGGCTGGTCAGCCAGGTGATCAGGCGGCGCGCGTAGGCCGCATAGACGTCGGGCGCACGTTCGTGATCGTCGTCGTAGAGGAAGATCAGGTCCAGATCGGACGCGTACCCCAACTCCTTGCCGCCGAGCCGGCCATAGGCGATTACCGCGAAACGCGGGGTGTCGCAGTGACGCGTCGGCAACTGGCGCCACACGGCCTGAAGCGTGACGTCGAGCATCGCATCCGCCAGATCGGAAAGACGGTCGGCCACCTGCTCGACGGTGAGCATCCCCTGCAGATCCTGCAACAGGATGCGGAACGTTTCGGCATGGTGCTCGCGACGCAGGATATCCATCTGCGCCTCGATCTGGCCGTCCGACGCCTGCAGCCGTTCGCTCAGCCGCGCGCGGAAAGCAGGCCAGTCCGGCGCTCCGGCCAGCGCGTCGGCATCGAGCAGTTCGTCGAGCAGTTGCGGGTGGCGCGTCAGGTAGGTCGCGGCCCAGCGCGATGCGTGCAGCGTCTGCGCGACGCGGTCCATTGCCTGCGGATACTCCGACAGTAGCGACAGATAAGACGCCCGCCGGCTGATCGCATCGAGAAAATCGAGAAAGCGCGCGATCGTGCTGTCCGAATCGTCCTGCTTGGCCGCGAGATCGAGCGCCCGGTTGACGAGCTGGTCGAAGCGCGAGCGGCTGGTTTCGGACAACGCGCGATAACGCATCGACGTGGCGATCGCGCGGAGCCGGTCGTACAGGCCCGTGCAGTCGCTAAAGCCCGCGGCCTGCAGGCGCTGGCATGGTGACGATTCGGGATCGGTCTCCTCGCCGTCACCCGGGGTGTCCTGCGAGGCGCGGGAGCTCTGCTCCTCACGCACCAGCGCGGGCCACAGCGCCTCGCACTCCGGCGTATCGGGACTGGTGAACGTCGCCTCGAACTGCTGCGCCACGGGGTCCATCAGCGCGTTCATCTGCGCGACCAGCGCCTCCCAGTCGCCATAGCCCATCATTTGCGCCACGGCGACGCGCTCTTCGTCCGACGTCGGCAGGTGATGCGTCTGGGCGTCGTCGCGATACTGGAGCCTGTGCTCGAGCTGGCGCAGGAAGCGGTAGGCATCGGCAAGCTGCAGTGCCTGCCCAGCGGGCAACAGGTTGCGTTCCAGCGCCACGTCGAGCACCTCGAGCGTGGGCCGCACCCGCAGCGCGGGGTCCTGCCCACCGCGAATCAACTGGAACACCTGCGCCATGAACTCGATTTCGCGAATGCCGCCACGACCGAGCTTGATATTGAACGAGCGCTGGTTCACACCGTGCCCGGCCAGACCACCGCTGCGCTTGGCCGCTTCGGCGCGAATCTGGGCATGGAGCGATCGGATCGCCGCGATCACGCCGTAGTCGAGGTAACGGCGGAACACGAACGGCGTGGTCAGGCGCGAGAGCATGGACGCGACACGTTCGGCGTGCGGCGTATCGCAGGCCGACACCACACGCCCCTTGATCCAGGCATAGCGCTCCCACTCGCGGCCCTGCACCACCAGGTATTCCTCGAGCATCCCGAAGCTGCAGACGAGCGGCCCCGCGTCGCCATTGGGCCGCAGGCGCATATCGACGCGGAAGACGTAGCCATCAGCCGTGACCTCGGACAGCAACGTGATCAGCCGGCGGCCAAGGCGAATGAAATACTCGTGATTGGACAGGCTGCGCGATCCGCCCTGCGTCTCGCCATCCTCGTCATAGAGGAAGATCAGGTCGATGTCGGACGAGACGTTCAGTTCGCGCCCGCCGAGCTTGCCCATGCCGACGACCACCAGTTCCTGCGCCTCGCCGCTCTGCTCGCCGATGGGGCGTCCGTAGGTCGCGCCGAGGTCCGCGCCGAGCACGCGCAGGCCGAACTGGATCGCCAGCTCCGCCAGGTCCGTCATCGCGCCGGTGATCTCCGCCAACGTGGCCAGACCACGCAGATCGCGCTCGATCAGCACGCACATGACCTCGGCACGCAACCGGCGCAGTGCCTGGCCCGCGGCGGCCTCCGCATCGGCGGACGGCGCGACCAGCGCCTGCAGCCGCGACTCCATCCATGCACGGGACACCGGCGTCGCGGCGGCCTCGCCGACGATTGCCGGCAGGCCCGGGCGTGCCGCGAGCACCCGGCGTGCGTAATGAGAGTACGCAGCCGAGTACAATACGTGGCCTTCGCAATCTGCGGCGGCAAGTCCCTGAGCCGCGATCGTGGCATAGGCCCCCTGGGCCATGTTGCCGATCGGACCGGCCTCGCCGGGCAATGTCACATTCGAAGTGGTTCCTGCGCCATCCGCCATGCGCTGCAGGTCAGTCGAAGCCGGGGCATTGCCCTCGGCGGAACTCGTCGGATCAGGGACAGTCATTCCAGTTACTTTTTGCAATTTCGCAGCAGGCGCCGTGACAACACGCGGCATTCGCGTGCGCACCACTTTGGAGAGCGGCTAGTATTGTCGGATAATCTGCCCATGTCCAGCCGCCCTACCGCTCCACACGACGGTTCCGCATCTCCACGCGCGGGTGGCGAAGACCAAGCCGCGCTTGCCGTTGCTCCCCGGAGTTCGATGCCCACATCTGGCGCTGGCCGCCGGGCGGCGGCGTTCGTCCGCGCCACGCTGCGCGGGCTCTGGCTCGGATTGTGGACCGCCATCCGCCATCCAGTCTGGCCGCGACTCTGGCGGATGATCGTGCGCATCGTGGCGGCGCTGCTCGCACTGGCGATCGTCGCCGTGCTGCTGATCCGCTTCGTGCTCTGGCCGCAGGCCCACACCGCGCGCGAATGGCTCGAACACCAAGGGTCGACCGCGCTCTCCGCGCGCCTCACTATTGGCGAACTCGACACCTATTGGGATGGCTGGCATCCGGCGTTCCGCGCCCGCGACGTACGCGCGGTGGACGCGCAGCAGCGCGTGCTGCTGACCGCCGGGTCGCTCGACGGCAAACTGTCGTGGCAATCGGTGCCGACGATGGCGCTGCAGTTCGTCAGCCTGACGGCCGACCGTACCGATGTGCTGATCCGGCGCACCCCCGAAGGCAAGTTGCTGGTTGCCGGTGTGCCTGTGGAAACACAAAAGACCGGCGCGCAGGACGATCCGTTCCTGCACTGGCTGCTGTCCCAGGGGCGCATCGACCTGGTCAGCGGTAACCTGCGCTGGCTGGACGAGAAGGCCCGGCTGCCTCAGCTCGACGTGGCGGACATCCACTTCACCACCGAGCGCGATGGCGCCCAGCACATTGTGCGGCTCGAGGCGCGCAGCGCCGCGCTGGCGCCGCGACCGCTGGTATTCCAGGCCAACCTGCGCCACGACTACCTGCACGGCACGGGCAACTGGCAGCACTGGACCGGTCAGGCAAGCTGGGCCTTCAACCAGCTCGAATTGCCGGTCGTGCAGCGCTACCTGGCCATCTTCGACAGCGTGCAGGATGGCGTCTTCAGCACCGACGGCACCGTCGACTTCCGTGGCGGACAGGTACAGCGCAGCCAGATGCGGCTGCGTGCATCTGGCGTCGACCTGCATCTGGCTGGGGCGCCGGAGCCACTCAAGCTGGCCAACGCCCAGGCCCTGCTACTGCATAAGAGCGACCGCAACGGCAACCACCAGCTGACCATCGACACCCTGCTCTGGCAGGCCGAGCCGCAGGCGGGCCCGCCGTCCAACGCGGACGCGACGTGGCGCGAAGGGATGCGCAAGGTGACGATCGACTGGAACCGTGACAGCTCCGGTCAGTTACGCAAGTTCGCACTGCGGGCGCCGACTTTCGACCTCAACACGCTGCGCGCGCTGGCCACGTCGATGCCGCTGGACACCGCCGTGCTACGCCAGCTCCGCGCGTTGCAGCCGGCGGGCCATATCGACAATCTCGACGTCGCGTGGTCGCGCGACCGCGCCGGCATGCTGTCACGTACCCCTGGCACCCAGCACTACAACGTGCAGGGCACACTGCGCAACGTTTCCGTGAATGGCCAGCCCGCCGTGCCGGCCGTGGATGCGGACGGCCTCCCGCGCGCCGGCACGCCCGGCTTCAGCCAGCTCTCGGGCAGCTTCAACTTCGACGACAAGCAGGGCGTGGCGAGGGTCGACACTACCGGCGGCGCCCTGATCTTCCCGGGTGTGTTCGAGGATCCACGCCTGCCGTTCGACACGCTGCGCGGCGAAGTGCGCTGGACGCACGAGGGTGACAAGCTCGTGGTCCGTACCGATGGTATCCAGTTCGCCAACACCGATACCGCCGGCACGGTGCGCGGCACCTGGCGCCAGGGAGGCGACAGCCACGCCGGCGTGGCCGATCTGACAGGCGAACTCGAGCGCGCCCAGGCCAACCGTGTCCCGCGCTACATGCCGCTCACGCTGCCAGCCACCCGCCACTATCTGGCGGGCGCGCTGGTCGGCGGCGAAGCGCACGACGTCAAGTTTCTGGTCAAGGGCGACCTCACTCACTTCCCGTTCCATCCGCCGCTGGCCAAGGCTGGCGACTTCCGCGTGGAAGTGCCGGTGCGCCACGTGAACTACCAGATCGCACCAGACGAAACCGGCCCCAACGGCGCAAGCGGGCAAAAGGCCGGCACGGCATGGCCCGAATTCACGGACATCGAAGGCATGGTGATGTTCGAACGCGGCAGCATGTCGTTCCTGGCGAAGCGCGCGGGCGTGGCGGGTATCCAGGGCGTAACCCTGCGCGACGTGAGCGGGCGTATCGACGACATGGGTGACCACGGTCACCTGCTGGTCGACGGCAGCGCCAGCGGCCCGGTGCAGAGCTTCCTGCGCTTCGTGGCTACCAGCCCGGTCAAGGAGTGGACGGCCAACGTCACCGAGACGTCGCACGCGCCGGGCAATGGCGAGCTCAAGCTCAAACTGGACCTGCCGCTCAATCACGCGGCGGGTTCTAAGGTCAACGGCGAATTCCGCTTCCCCGGCAACGACGTGACCTTGTTCCCGGAACTGCCAACGCTCTACGGCGCCACCGGCGCGGTGGCCTTCGACGAACACGGCTTCCGACTCGACAACGTGCGTGGCCGATTTGTCGGTGGCGAGACTCGCCTCGGCGGCGGCACGCAGCCAGACGGCACCACACGTGTGACAGTCAGCGGCACGGCCACGGCCCAGGGCCTGCGCGAGGCGCTCGGTACGGAAATGTCAGCCCTCGGCAGCCGCATCGACGGGACCACCGCCTATAGCGCCGTGGTCGGCGTTCACGACAAGCATCTGCAGGTGGAGGTGGCATCCAACCTCAACGGACTCGCTCTGGACCTGCCAGCGCCGCTGGCCAAGACCGCCGCGCAGGACATGCCACTGCGCTTCGACCTACGACCGTCGACCGCGCCCGGCCGCGCGGGCCTGGACGAAGTCACCGTGCAACTCGGCAATGCGGCCAGCGCGCGCTATGTGCTACGCCGTGGCGGCGATGCGCTGGAAGTCCTGTCCGGCGGCATCGGCCTTGGGCAACCGGCGCCTCAGCCTGCAAGCGGCATCACGGTGGCGATGACCACGGACCGGCTCAATGTCGATGCCTGGCGCGCCTTGCTCAGCGGCCCGGATAACAAAGGCGGCGACAAACCCGCCGGTGACATAGGACGCTCGTCCCCATTCCTGCCCGATCGCATGACGGTGCGCGCCAAGGTGCTCGATGCGTTCGGCCGCAGTCTCGATGACGTTTCGCTCGATGCCGGCCGGGAGCGCGGCGACGGCGGCTGGAACATGCAGATCAATTCGCGCCAGATCGCCGGCACCGGACAGTGGCGCCGCAACGCGAGCAATCCGTCCGGGATGCTCACCGTGCGGCTCGCGCATCTGGACATCCCCGACGCCACCGATGACGGCCACATGACCGAAGCCATCACGCGCAGCGTCGAGGAAATGCCGGCGCTCGACCTGAGCGTCGACAGGTTCGTCCTGCACGGCCGGGAATTCGGCAAGCTCGAGGTCAAGGCCCATACGAGCCATGACGACAACCAGCCGGTCTGGACGCTCGACAGCCTGACCATCGAACAGCCGGGCGCCAAGCTCACCGGCAATGGCTCCTGGCGCCTGCCAAGGCGCTTGCGTGAAGCGGCGGCTCAAGGCGATGCTTCCTCGACCGAAGGCCGCCGCACGCTGCTGAACTTCAAGCTCGACATCCGCAACGGAGGCGACGTGCTCGAACGCATGGGCCTGCCCCACACGCTGCGCGACGGCAAGGGCACGTTCGAGGGTCGCATCGCCTGGCGCGGCTCGCCGATGTCGATCGACTACCCCACGCTTTCGGGTCGCCTGAAACTGAATATCGAGAACGGCCAGATCCTGAGCGTCGACCCGGGCGCCGCGCGGCTGCTCGGCGTGCTGAGCCTGCAAAGCCTGCTGCGTTTCGCCACGCTGGACTTCCGCTCGCTCTCGAGCCGGGGGATGGTGTTCGACAGCCTCAACGGCACCGGCACGATCGAAAACGGCGTGGGCAAGATCGAAGAGTTCAAGTTCAAGAGTGGCCAGGCCATGGCCTCGATGTCTGGCACGGCGGACCTGTTGCACGAGACGCAGGACCTGGAAGTGGCCGTGACGCCGCGCATCAACGCCACCACCACGTCGGTGGCCGCCGCGTTCATCAATCCGGTGCTGGGCATCGGCACGCTGGCCGCCCAGTTGATGTTCGCCGACGAGATCTCGAAGGTGTTCACGCAGCATTACCGCGTGTCCGGATCGTGGGCCGACCCCAAGGTCACGAAAGTGGAAGACAATAAGCCGCAACCGCCGATCCAGGAGCGTTCCGGCGCCTATCCGCGCTGAAGCCCCTGCTCCAGAGAAGGAAGCCAAGATGACTGCCACTGCCCCGATGCGCGTTGCCGCCATCCAGACCGTCACCGGCATCACGCTCGACGACAACCTCGCGCGTGCCGATGCGCTGATCGCCGAGGCCGCGCGCGGCGGCGCCGAACTGGTGCTGCTGCCCGAGTACTTCTGCATGATGGGCCGTCACGAGACCGACAAGGTCGCCATCCGCGAACAGGATGGCGACGGTCCGGTGCAGAGCTTCCTGGCCGATGCCGCGCGGCGTCATCGCGTCTGGCTCGTGGGCGGCACACTGCCGATGTGGTGCAACGACGATGCGCGCGTCTACAACACGTCGCTCGCCTTCGATCCGCATGGCCGCCGCGTGGCGCGCTACGACAAGATCCACCTGTTCGGCTTCACCAAGGGCACCGAGAGCTACGACGAATCGCGCACGATCCTGGCCGGCAAGACGCCGGTGGCCTTCGATGCGCCGTGCGGACGGGTGGCGATGTCGGTCTGCTACGACCTGCGCTTTCCGGAGCTCTATCGCGGACTGGCGGGCAAGAATGACGTCAGCCTGATCCTGATGCCGGCGGCTTTCACCTACACCACGGGCCAGGCTCACTGGGAGATCCTGCTGCGCGCCCGCGCGATCGAAAACCAGTGCTATGTGCTGGCCGCGGCACAAGGCGGCAAGCACGAAAATGGCCGCCGCACCTGGGGTCACTCGATGCTGGTGGACCCGTGGGGCGAGTTGATGGGCGTGTTGCCCGAGGGTGAAGGCGTGGTGTCGGGTACGGTCGACCCGGCTCGTCTTGCCGAAGTGCGTCAGAACCTGCCGGCACTGCGTCACCGCGTGCTGTAGGATTGACGGAAATTCACATTGCAGGCCGCCGTGGCAGACCGCCACGGGGTATCGAAAAGGACAATCATGAACGCCGGCGATCTCGGAATCCGCAACCTGGCCACTGCCCAGCAACTGCTGCTGGCGCCGTACGGGCTCGATGAAGCCAAGCTCCAGCGCGTGCTGGCCGACATCTTCACCCACAAGGTCGACTACGCCGACCTGTATTTCCAGCACACCCGCAACGAAGCCTGGAGCCTCGAGGAAGGCATCGTCAAGTCGGGTAGCTTCAGCATCGACCAGGGCGTTGGCGTGCGCGCCGTCTCGGGCGACAAGACCGCCTTCGCATACTCCGACGACATCAGCCTGCCGGCCCTGAGCCAGGCCGCCGCGGCTACCCGCACGATCGGCAAGAGCGGCGGCGGGCGCGTCAAGGTGGCGGGCTCGCTCGCCTCGCACACGGGCCGCAACCTCTACGCACCGAACGATCCGCTCGACTCGATGACCGCCACCGAGAAAGTGGCGCTGCTCGAGAAGATCGAAAAGCTGGCACGCGCCAAGGATCCGCGCGTGGTGCAGGTCATGGCCGGCCTTGCCGGAGAATACGACGTGGTGCTGGTGGCGCGCAGCGACGGCGTGATCGCCGCCGACGTGCGTCCGCTGGTGCGCGTGTCCGTGACCGTCATCGCCGAACAGAACGGTCGGCGCGAGATCGGCTCCTCGGGCGGCGGCGGCCGCTATGCCTACGGGTACTTTACCGACGACCTGCTGCGCAAATACGTGGACGAAGCGGTGTCGTCGGCACTGGTCAACCTGGAGGCGCGTCCCGCCCCGGCTGGCGCGATGACCGTGGTGCTCGGGCCGGGCTGGCCCGGCGTGCTGCTGCACGAGGCCGTGGGCCACGGCCTGGAGGGCGACTTCAACCGCAAGGGTTCCTCGGCGTTTGCCGGCCGCATGGGAGAGCGCGTGGCGGCCAAGGGGGTGACCGTGGTCGACGACGGCACCATCGCCAATCGCCGCGGATCGCTGAACCTCGATGACGAAGGCAACCCCACGCAGTGCACCACGCTGATCGAGGACGGCATCCTGCGCGGCTATATCCAGGACACGCTCAACGCGCGCCTAATGAAGATGCCGGTCACCGGCAATGCACGCCGCGAGAGCTATGCCGCGCTGCCGATGCCGCGCATGACCAACACCTACATGCTTAACGGCGACCGCGATCCGCAGGAAATCCTCGCCAGCGTCAAGCGCGGCCTCTATGCCGTGAACTTCGGCGGCGGTCAGGTCGACATCACCAACGGCAGGTTCGTGTTCTCGGCCAGCGAGGCATACATGATCGAGGACGGCAAGATCACGTATCCGGTCAAGGGCGCGACGCTGGTCGGCAACGGCCCCGAGTCGCTCAAGGACGTCACGATGATCGGCAACGACATGCGCCTGGATTCGGGCGTGGGCGTCTGCGGCAAGGAAGGCCAGAGCGTGCCGGTGGGCGTGGGTCAGCCAACGCTGCGGATCGAGAACATGACGGTGGGTGGCACGGCCTGACAGCCGAAGTTCGCCCCTCTCCCGCCTGCGGGAGAGGGGCGCCTGGTCAAAGCTACGGCCTCACCTCGTACACCAGATTGAACGGTGTCTGTGCCGTGCGGCGGAAGCTGCCAAAGCCGCCCTGCTCCGTCACACCACGCATGCGGGCCTCACCGGCCTGTGCTCCCAGGCACATTGCCCCCTCCTGCGACCGCGATCCCGGCGTGCAAATGAATGTCGACGCCGAATAGAACACGCGCCCGATCGGATTGAGGTTGTCCTGCAGCCGGTCATTGGCAAACGGCTCCACAATCATCCAGCACCCGTCGGGCTTGAGCGATTCTCGGATGTGCCGCGCGGCGCCAACCGGGTCGCCCATGTCATGCAGGCAGTCGAAGACCGTCACGAGGTCGTATCCGCTTCCGGGATAATCCTTGGCCGCCGCCACTTCGAACGTCACGCGGTTGCTCACGCCTGCACGTCTGGCAGACTCGATCGCATATCGGATCGACGGCTCGTGGTAGTCGAAGCCGCGAAACGTGGAAGCCGGATAGGCCTGCGCCATGATGATCGTCGAAGCACCGTGCCCGCACCCCACGTCAGCCACCATGGCCCCCGCCTTGAGCCGGGCGTCGGAGCCTTCCAGCGACGGAATCCATTCGCCGACCAGATGTGCCGCGTAGCCGGGGCGGAAGAACCGCTCGGTACCATGGAACAGCGCCGGGTCGTGTTCGTGCCAGCCAAGCCCTCGGCCGTTATGGAAGATGTCGACCATCTTCGGAATCGCGCGGAACTGTGCCACCGCAATCTGGAATGCGCCGGGAATGAACGCCGGACTGCCCTCCTGCGCCAGCGCCAGCGCCTGTTCCTCGTTCAACGAGAAGCTGTCGGTGTCCGCGTCGTATTCGACGTAGCCGCTGGCGGCCTGCGCTGACAGCCACTCGCGCAGGTACCTCGCATCCGTGCGGGTTTTTGCCGCCAGCATATCGGCGGTCATCGGTTTTTCGGCCAGTGCCTTGTACAGCCCAAGCTCGTCGCCCAACACCACCGTCGCCGCGTGCATCACGGCACCGATGTCATGGACGAATTTCTCCATGAAGGCATTCAGCCTTGCCTCATCGACTGGCATGATGGCTACCCTCCCTCCACCTTGTTCTTGTGATTCCACTATAGGAAGCATGGGTACTCTGCAATTGCTTAAATCTATCGATTGGCCGCTTGCCATCTTCCTTGAAAAGCGATATAAAGATGCTTCGTTGTCGCGCGAGCGGCGATTGCACCCCGTGATTTTTCCCACGAGTGCGCAATAAAATGCCTTTTGATCGCGCACCGCAGCATAAATTTCACGCATTGCCGCATAACCGACACAAGCTGACTACAGCCGATCCGATTTCCGCCATGTCCGCCAAGTTTTACTTTTACTTTTTTTGGCATCTCACACCGCTGGCGGATAGAGAGGGATAGCTGCAAGTAGCCCCGAATACTAAAAAAAGCCGCCAGCGACCCTGGCGGCTTTTTTTATCCCCGCCACCGCCGCAACGCAATTCCAGATCAGACTCACGACCTCACAAACCCGGAGCCATCATGCTGAAGAACACCGACGACCTGCGTATTCGAGAACTCAAGGAACTGCTGCCGCCCGCGCACCTGATCCGCGAGTTTGCTTGCTCGGAGGCTGCGTCCGACGTGATCTATGGCGCCCGTCAGGCCATGCATCGCATTCTGCACGGCATGGACGACCGCCTGATCGTCATCATCGGCCCGTGCTCGATCCACGACACGCGCGCGGCCCTGGAATACGCCAAGCTGCTCAAGGTGCAGCGCGACCGCTTCGCGGGTGAGCTCGAGATCGTGATGCGCGTCTACTTCGAAAAGCCGCGCACGACGGTCGGCTGGAAGGGCCTGATCAACGATCCGCACATGGATGGCAGCTTCAAGATCAACGACGGTCTGCGCACCGCCCGCGAACTGCTGCTGAATATCAGCGAAATGGGCGTGCCGACGGGGACGGAATATCTGGACATGATCAGCCCGCAGTACATCGCCGATCTGGTGAGCTGGGGCGCGATCGGCGCGCGCACCACCGAGTCGCAGGTGCACCGCGAACTCGCTTCCGGACTGTCGTGCCCGGTCGGCTTCAAGAACGGCACCGACGGCAACGTGAAGATCGCCGTCGACGCGATCAAGGCCGCCTCGCAGCCCCACCATTTCCTGTCGGTAACCAAGGGCGGCCACTCGGCCATCGTGTCGACCTCGGGTAACGAGGACTGCCACATCATCCTGCGCGGCGGCAAGGCACCGAACTACGACGCGGCCAGCGTGCAGGAAGCCTGCGACGCGATCTCGAAGTCTGGCCTGGCCGCACGTCTGATGATCGATGCCTCGCACGCCAACAGCAGCAAGAAGCACGAGAACCAGATCCCGGTCTGCGAGGACATCGGCAAGCAGATCGCCGGCGGCGAACAGCGCATCGTCGGCGTCATGGTGGAATCGCACCTGGTAGCTGGCCGACAGGACCATGTGCAGGGCACTCCGGTGGAGAACCTGACCTACGGCCAGTCGGTGACCGACGCCTGCATCGCCTGGGATGACTCCGTGGCCGTACTGGAGACGCTGGCCAACGCCGTGAAACAGCGTCGCCTGGTGACCGGCAGCGGCAACTGATCCGCACTGCAGAACGAAAAAGCCGCTCATTCGAGCGGCTTTTTTTTTCTTCGATTCCCTTGCGACGAAATCGAAGCGGCTGACGTCTTTCGACTTACTTCTTCAGCACCAGATCGCCCGGCAGCGATTCGATATACGCGGCAATATCCTTCAACTCCTTGCGCGTAAACTCCCGCGGCTTGCCGTCCTTGCCGGTAACCGCCGGGTTGCTCTTGACCTGACCGGCCATGATCGCATTATTGCGGCCCACCAGCGGGTTGCCGCTGATCTGGTAAGACAACAGGGCGTGATAGATGTAATCCTGGTGCTGGCCGGCCAGCTTCGGATAGTCCGGCGAGATCGGCGCGTTCAGATCCTTGCCGTGGCACGCCACACATCCACCCTTTTCCACCAGTGCCTTGCCAGCGGCGATATCTGCCGCCGAAGCGGACATGGCAGCGGCGCCAAGCGCGACAGCACCCAGCGCGAACGAAACAGCTTTCAGCATCTTCATGGTCAGGGGCCTCTTACTTGAGCGGATTGTTCTGCGTGTCGCGCTTCTGCTGCGAGTAGTACGCAGCCACGGCGGCGATGTCCTTGTCGGACAGGCTGTCGGCAATCCCGCGCATGGTCGGATGCTTGCGATCACCCTTCTGGTAGCTCTTGAGCGCGTTCTCAATGTACTTGGCACTCTGGCCGCCAAGCATGGGCACCTGATATACCTCGGGGAACGATGCACGGTAGCCAGGAATGCCATGGCAGCCAATGCACATTGCGACCTTGTCCTTGGCGGCGTCCACGTTGCCCTTGTCCTGGGCCTGCGCAGCCGTTGCGGCCGCGCCCAACACCACCATCGTGAGGAGCTTTTTCATTGTCTTAGCTGAGTGGGAAGTGTTTAAACCGCGTGTGACTGCCCTGCAGGGCGAAACGGCTTTGGGAACGGGGATCTGAAATCGCGGTAAGTGCTGATGTGCCGCGGGTGCTTCCACACCATTCTGCAACCATCTCGCGCTGTCGCCGCCTCCCGGTGAACTGCCATGTCTCAGTGACAGAACTGCCGGGTATGAGGGGGAGATATTGTGACCAGGGGCGCGTCAAACCGGCGCATTGTACCGCAGCGTGCACGCGCCAGTCCACAGAACGGCCTTGGGGTGTCCCCCACTGAACGCGAATCCCGATCTGCTCTTATACTGGCCCATTCCGACCGAAATTCCGATTGTTCATGCCGGTTGTTGCCCGACCGGATCATTGGCCCTGAGTCATTGTTTCCGATTGTCTGCCAACCACGCCCCTTGCAATACGATCAGACCGCCCATGTCCACCACCGCCAACGCCAATCCGTCCCAGCAGGTCAAGTTCGAAGGTAGTGCCCAATACGTTGCCACCGACGATCTGAAGCTGGCCGTCAATGCCGCACGCACGCTGCAGCGCCCCCTGCTGATCAAGGGCGAGCCCGGCACGGGCAAGACCATGCTGGCTGAGGAAGTGGCCGCAGCACTGGGTATGCCGCTGTTGCAATGGCACATCAAGTCAACCACCAAAGCCCAGCAGGGCCTGTACGAATACGACGCCGTGTCGCGTCTGCGCGACTCCCAACTGGGCGACAACCGCGTGCACGACATCGCCAACTACATCGTCAAGGGCGTGCTCTGGCAGGCGTTCGAGGCCGACGAGCCCGTGGTACTGCTGATCGACGAGATCGACAAGGCCGACATCGAATTCCCGAACGACCTGCTGCGCGAACTCGACCGCATGGAGTTCTACGTCTACGAGACGCGCGAACTGATCCAGGCGAAGCATCGCCCGCTGGTGATCATCACCTCGAACAACGAGAAGGAGCTGCCGGACGCCTTCCTGCGCCGCTGCTTCTTCCACTACATCAAGTTCCCGGATGCCGAGACGATGCAGCAGATCGTCGACGTGCACTACCCCGGCATCAAGCGCGAGCTGGTGGCGGCCGCGATGGAATCGTTCTACGAGATGCGCAACCTGCCGGGCCTGAAGAAGAAGCCGAGCACGTCGGAGCTGATCGACTGGCTCAAGCTGCTGATGGCCGAGGACATTCCCGCCGAGGCACTGCGCAGCCCCGACCGCAAGGCCGCGATCCCGCCGCTGCACGGCGCGCTGCTCAAGAACGAACAGGACGTGCACCTGTTCGAGCGTCTCGTGTTCATGAACCGCGCCAACCGCTAAGGACAGCACGATGTCGAGGTTCGTTCAACCCGTGACGCTGCCCGGCAGCCACGCCACGCTCGCGCCGCTGTCGATGGACCATGCCGAAGGCCTGCGCGAAGCCGCGGCCGATGGCGAGCTCCATCGGCTCTGGTACACCTCGGTGCCCTCGCCCGAAGGCATGGAAGCCGAGATCAAGCGCCGGCTCGACCTGCAGACGCAGGACTCGATGCAACCGTTCACCGTGCTCGATGCTGACGGCCGCCCGGCCGGCATGACCACGTACATGAACATCGACGGCAAGAACCGGCGGGTTGAAATCGGCTCGACATGGTACGCGCGGCGCGTGCAACGCACCGCGCTCAACACCGAGTGCAAGCTGATGCTGCTGCGCCATGCGTTCGAGACGCTCGACTGCATCGCCGTGGAATTCCGTACGCACTGGATGAACCACCAGAGCCGCACCGCCATCGCACGTCTGGGCGCCAAGCAGGACGGCGTGCTCCGCAACCATCAACGCATGCCGGATGGCTCGTTCCGCGATACGGTCGTGTTCTCGATCATCGCCAGCGAATGGCCCACCGTGCGCGCGCACCTGCAGTTCCAGCTCGACCGCCCGCGCTGACCGGGGAGAGTTTCCCATGCTGATCGATTTCTTTTTCTCGCTGCGCCACGCCAAGCTGCCGGTATCGGTCAAGGAGTACCTGACGATGCTGGAAGCCCTGCGCGCGCAGGTTATCGCGCCGTCGATCGACGAGTTCTATTACCTGTCGCGCATGACGCTGGTAAAGGACGAGAAGCACTTCGACAAGTTCGACCAGACCTTCGCTGCATACTTCAAGGGCGTGGAGAGCCTGATCGACTGGAAGAGCGACATTCCGCTCGACTGGTTGCAGAAGACGCTCGAGCGCGAGCTGTCGGCCGAGGAAAAGGCCAAGATCGAGGCCATGGGCGGCCTCGACAAGCTGATGGAACGCCTGAAGCAACTGCTCGAGGAGCAGAAGGAAAAGCACGAGGGCGGCAACAAGTGGATCGGTACGGGCGGCACCTCGCCGTTCGGTCACAGCGGCTACAACCCCGAGGGCATCCGCATCGGCGGCCCGTCCAAGGGCAACCGCACCGCGATCAAGGTGTGGGAGACGCGCGCGTACAAGGATTACGACGACCAGGTCGAACTCGGCACGCGCAACATCAAGGTGGCACTACGCCGCCTGCGCCGTTTCGCGCGCGAGGGCGCCGACACCGAACTCGATCTCGACGATACGATCCACTCCACCGCCGCCAACGCGGGGATGCTCGACATCAAGTTGCGGCCCGAGCGCCACAACAAGGTCAAGGTCCTGATGCTGATGGATGTCGGCGGCTCGATGGACGACCACATCAAGCGCGTGGAGGAACTGTTCTCGGCCACCAAGACCGAGTTCAAGCACCTCGAGTACTACTACTTCCACAACTGTCTCTACGACTACGTGTGGAAGAACAACCGCCGCCGCCATGCGGAGAAGATCGCCACGTGGGATCTCATCCACAAGTACACGCCCGACTACAAGGTGATCTTTGTCGGCGATGCGACGATGAGCCCCTATGAGATCCTGCAGCCGGGCGGCTCGGTCGAGTACAACAATGCCGAGGCCGGCGCCGTGTGGCTCAATCGCATGATCGAGCAGTTCCCGCGCTTCGTGTGGCTGAACCCCGAGCCGGAAGGCCTCTGGCAGTACCGCCAGTCGATCACCGTGATCAACCAGATCATGAAGAACCGCATGTATCCGGTCACGATCGCGGGGCTCGAGGCAGCGATGAAAGTGCTGTCGAAGTAAAAATAGCGGATGCCATGCATCGACGTAGCGCCCGGAGTTAGCGCCCGGAGTTAGCGCCTGGAATGAGCGCTTGCCGGGCCGCTACGCCACCACGTCGACACCCTCCATCAGCCAGGCCCGGAACGTCTGCAGCGCCGGCAGGTGAGCCTTCTGTTCCGGATAGCAGAGGTAATACCCCTTCTTGGCCAGCACGCGCGCGGCATGCGCCACCACCAGCGTGCCGGTGGCAATCTCCTCTTCGATCAGGCAGCGCGGAATCAGAGCGATGCCTAGCCCCGACACCGCCGCCTGCGTCAGCAACGAGAACTGATCGAAACGCGCCCCGCTCCACGCCTGGCGCGTGGACACCCCCAGTTCGGACAGCCAGTCTGGCCACGCCTCTGGCACCGTGGTGTGATGCAGCAGTGGGTAACGCAGCAAATCCTCGGGAGATGCAACCGCGCCCCCAGGCTCCTGCGCGAGCAATCCCGGCCGGCACACCGGCAGCACTTCGCGTCCGGTCATGTAGTCGGCGAGACTCCCCGGCCAGACGCCGTCGCCAAAGCGGATCGCCGCATCGAGATCAGGTTGGGAAAAATCGTAGCCCTGCGCATGGGGAACGAACTCCAGCGTGACTTCGGGATGCCGGGCGAAAAACTGCGGCAGCCGCGGAATCAGCCACTTGGCGCCGAGTGTCGGCATGCTGGCGATATGCAGGATGCCGCCCCGCCCCTTGCGCGCGATCAGTTCCACGCTGGCCGCCTCGATCTCGTTCAGGCTCGGCCGGATGCGCTCCAGATAGCGCTCCCCCGCGCCGGTCAGCATCAGGCGCTGGCGCACGCGCTCGAACAGCTCGACACCCAGGAACGCCTCGAGACTGCGTACCTGCTTGCTGACCGCCCCCTGCGTGACGTGAAGCTCCCGGGCGGCCAGCGTGAAGCTGTTGTGCCGCGCAGCGGCTTCAAATGCCTGCAATTCCGTCAGCGACGGACATAAGCGTCGCATAGGTCACCTCTACTTCAATACCATTTGGAATGATCCGGGGATTTTATTTCGTTTGCGCGCATCTTGCATCGGAAAGCAGAATCACGAGAGCTAAAGAATTCAGCTTTTGCTGAGTTCCGCTCCCTGAATCCCCACCGGAATCCCGACGATGCAACGCCGTCCCCTGCTCAAGATCCTCGCCGCCGCCACCGCCTTCGCGGCCGCCGGCCTGACCCTGCCCGCCCTGGCGCAAGGCACGTACCCGACCAAGCCGATCACGCTCGTCGTGCCGTTCCCGGCTGGCGGCACCACCGACATCGTCGCGCGTATCGTCGCTGACAAGCTCGGCCAGCAACTGGGCCAGGCCGTGGTGGTGGACAACCGCGGCGGCGCCGGCGGCAGCATCGGCACCGGCTACCTGGCCAAGGCCACGCCGGACGGCTACACGCTCGGCATCGCCACGGCATCGACGCACGGCATCAACCCGGCCGTGTATCCGCGCCTGCAATACGACGCCACCAAGGACTTCACGCCGATCACGAACCTGGCCTCCGTGCCGAACGTGATGAGCATCAACCCGAACGTGAAGGCCACCGACATGAAGTCGTTCATCGCGCTGGCCAAATCGGAACCGAACAAGATCGCCTACGGCTCGGCCGGCAATGGCAGCGTGTCGCACATGATGGGCGAGCTGTTCAAGATGAGCAGCAAGACCGAACTGCTGCACGTGCCCTACAAGGGCGTGGGCCCCGCGCTGAACGATGCGCTGGCCGGCCAGGTGCAGGTGCTGTTCGACAACCTGCCGTCGTCGCTGCCGTTCATCGAAGGCGGCAAGCTGCGCGCGCTGGCCGTGGCTGCGCCGAAGCGCGTGGCCGCGCTGCCGAACGTGCCGACCTTCGCCGAACTGGGCCTGCCTGAAGTCAATGACGCCGCATGGTTCGGCCTGATCGCCCCGGCCAAGCTGCCCGCCGACATCCAGGCCAAGCTGAACGCCGCCGCCATCAAGGTGCTGGCCATGCCGGAAGTGCGCGCCAAGCTCGAGAAACTCGGCGCCACGCCGGTGGGCGACACGCCGCAGCACTTCGCGCAGCAGATCGCCACCGAAGTGGCCAAGAACAAGCGCGTGGCCGCTGCCGCCAAGATCTCCCTGGACTAATCACGGACCGGTAACCCAGCATGACCGAAGCAGACCGAAAGACCGCGGAAAGCCCGTACTTCCTGCACATGCCGGAAGGCGAGTGCGGCCCGCTCTTTCTTGATTCCCCCCATAGCTGCACCACGTACCCGGCGGACTTCCGCTTCGCCGGCAACCTGCCCCTGCCGCTGCTGCGGCAGGCGGAAGACACGTTCGTGGACCAGCTCTATGCCGACGCGCCCGCGCGCGGCATCCCGCTGCTCTGCGCGGGCTTTCCGCGCAGCTACCTCGACGCCAACCGCGGTCTCGAGGAGATCGACGAAGCCCTGCTCGACGCGCCGTGGCCCGGCGCCAAGCAGGAAACGTCGAAGACGCGCCTCGGCAAGGGCCTGGTCTGGCGCGTGCTGGACACCGGAGAGCCGATCTACGATCGCAAGCTCGGCGTGGCCGAACTGCAGGCGCGCATCGACAACTATTACCTGCCCTACTACGCCCAGTTGCAGCGACTGTCCGACCAGGCCGTAGCCCGCCACGGCCGCGTATGGCACATCAACTGCCACTCGATGCCGAGCGAGGCCGCGCAATACGCGACTGAGCATCCGGGCCTGCAGCATCCGGACTTCGTGGTGGGTGACCGCGACGGCACGACTTGCGATACCCGCTTCACCGATCGCGTGGAAAGCGTACTCAAGGACATGGGCTACGACGTGTGGCGCAACCATCCCTACAAGGGCGTGGAAATCGTGCGCGTGGTAGGTCAGCCCCAGGCCAACCGTCACAGCCTGCAGCTGGAAGTCAACAGGAAACTGTACATGGATGAAGTCGGCCTGACGCACAGCGCCGGGTTCGACAAGCTCAAGCGCGACCTCAACGCGCTGATGGACGAGCTGCTGCGCTTCGCGCGCACGATCTGACCGACGGATCAAAGGGCTGCCGCAATGGCGCCCTGCCCCGAGGCACGCAGCACGCGTGCCTCGGGGTTCGCCAGAGTTGCGTGACTCGGCAATTCTCTGCTATCGCACACACCCAAATCCACGGGGATCGCGACGGTTGCAAGCAATTAGAATGAAGGGTAACAACATTTAGGAACTTTGCCGCGGGGGATTCCTCTATCATGGCAATCCTTCACTAACCCCTCCTTGCTTCACCGAGCAAAGACGACCCCGTGATCCGACGAATTTCCGAACTGTTCGGCAGCCGGCTGCGTATGCTGTCTGCCGCAGTGGCCGGTGCGATCGCACTCGCCGGTTGCGCCACCGCACCGACGGACGAGACCGCAGCCGTGGCTGGCCAGCCCGGCTCGCCCGCTGCCAGCACCGCCACCCCCGTAGCCCCCGGCCCCGCCTCGGCGACGGCCGCCAAGACCCCGACCACCAACGGCAAGAGCCCGCCCACGACGACGGTCACGCTACCCGACAGGGGCCGCGTGAGCTTGGCCGAATATCGCGCGCAAATGCGCGATCAGTTGATGAAGACGGAGAATGCATCGGCCGACGTAGCCGATTGCGCCGCGCACGCCAGCTGGGTGGTGCCGCGGTCGGCGACTTATGACGCGCTGAAGATCCCCACGGGCGCACTTGCCCAGGATCAGGCCACCGAGGAGCGCTGGGAAAGCCGGTTCTCGTCGGGCAAGCAGTCCGTAGTCGTCAGCTCCGTCGTGACGTTCGCTGCCAGCGCACACCGCCGCTCGGGGGAACCGCAATGGCAACCGGTCAAGGTCCGCTGCGGCTACGACAACGGCATGATGCTGGCGTACGAACTGCTCAACAGCAGCGGCGAGACGATCAGCGAGCCAGCCGCGGCACCCGCCGTGGCCACGTCGCACTCGAAGAAGAAAAAAGGCAAGAGCACCGCCAAGGCATCGACGTCGTCGAAGTCCAGCAAGGCAAGCTCGACGTCCAAATCGACATCGTCTTCCAAGAGCACATCTTCCAAGACGACAACCAAGAAGAAGCAGTAAGGCCCTGCGCCGACTGCGACTGAGACGCAGGCCCGCCTCCCTCTCCCGCTTGCGGGAAAGGGAGCGCTTGGCGCTTCAAACCCTGATCACGTCCGTCAGCCCAGATACTCCAGAACCGCCTGCAGCATCGACGTACCAAGCAGGCCGCTCTTCGCACCGTTCCAGCCCAGCACCGGGTCTGGCAGGTCGGCGTTGTCCTTGAACGGCATCTCCAGCGTCAGGGCCAGGCAGCCGAAGGTATGGCCGATGTACTTCGAGGCAAGCTTCAGTGCGTCCGCGTTGTACTTGCTTGCAGCGTAGCCGTGCACGTCCTGGAAGTCCGGCGTGGCCCGCTTGAACGCCTCGATGAAGCGCGACTGCTGGTCGCGCTGGGCTGCGGTAAAGCCAGGAAGCATCTCGCTGCCGGCTACGAAGTTGTACGGCAGCGCCTCGTCACCATGAATGTCGAAGAACAGATCGACACCAGTGGCTTCGATCGCCCGGCGCACGTGATACACCTCGGGGCTCGTCTCGAGGCTCGGCTGCATCCATTCGCGATTGAGGTTGGCGCCCGCGGCATTCGTGCGCAGGTTGCCGCGCGCCGAACCATCCGGATTCATGTTCGGCACGATATGGAACACGGCGCGATCGAGCAGCTTGCGCGCCACCGGATCGCCCGCCCACATGCCGGTGCCCGTCAAGCGCTGCAGCACGCCTTCGCAGAACCATTCGGCCATGCTTTCGCCCGGATGCTGACGCGCGATCATCCAGACCGTCTTCTTGCCCGGCCCTGGCTGACCCAGCGTCACGCAGGTCAGGTCGCGCCCATCGACGGTGCTGCCAAGGTGCGACAGCTTCGCCAGCGGCGAACGCTGGCAGGAGGCCAGCAGCGAAAGGTGCCGCTCCTCGGGATACGGTTCGAAATACGCAAACCAGACGCTGTCGTGTTCGGGCTTGAAGTCGACGGTCATGGTGGTGCCGTCGTAGCGCGTCGGCACGCGGAACCAGTGGGCCCGGTCATAGGAGGCCACGACGCTGTAGTCGCGCCAGCCGTCCGGATAGGTGCATTCGCCCGCGTTAAGGAACTGGAGCCTGCAGGCCTGCCCGGCCGCGCCCTGCAGCCGAAAGTGGAACCATTGGCGAAAGTCGGCGTGCGAATCGGCGCGGATACGCAGGCGGATGTCGTCGGCACGATCGAGGGCTTCGACTTCGATCGCACCCGAATCGAACAGCGTGGAGATATGCAGCGCTGAGGTCATGAAGTAGCTCCTTGGTTCTCAGTCTTCCAGACGGCGGCGGAATACCCAGCGGGCATCGTCGGACGCGGCCTTGTCGAAGGCGTAGCCGTCTTCGTTGAAGCGCTTCAGTTGCGCGGGATCCGTCACGCGATGGGTGACCGCGTAGCGGGCCATCGTGCCACGCGCGCGCTTGGCGTGGAACGAGATGATCTTGTAGCGGCCACCCTTCCAGTCCTCGAACACGGGCGTGATCACGCGCGCGGCCAGCACCTTCGGGCGCACTACCTTGAAATATTCTTCGGACGCCAGGTTCACCAGCGTCTGCGAGCCCTCGTGCTTGAGCTCGGCCATATCCTTGTTGATCAACGCCGTGACGTCGTCGCCCCAGAACGCGTAGAGGTCCTTGCCGGCGGCGTTGTCGAGCCGCGTGCCCATTTCCAGGCGATACGGCTGCATCCAGTCCATTGGCCGGAGCACGCCGTAGAGGCCGGACAGGATGCGGATGTGCTTCTGCGCGAAGGCAAGGTCGTCGGTCGACAGCGTCTTCGCATCGAGACCGTCGTAGACATCGCCATTGAAGGCCAGCACGGCCTGCTTGCTGTTGGCCGTCGTGAACTCGGGCGACCAGTCGGCGTAACGCGTGACATTGAGCACCGCGAGCTTGTCGGAAATATCCATCAGCGACGCCACATCCTGCGGGGCCAGCTTGCGCAGGCGCTCGATCAGCGTGGCCGAGCGGTCGATGAAACGCGGTAGCGTATGGGTCTTGACGCGTGGGGGTGTCTCGTAGTCCAGGGACTTGGCGGGAGACAGGACGATGAGCATGGCAAAATCGCGGGCAGAAACAAAGACCAGATTGTAGCGAATGCACACCACCCACACCGGCCACGATGCCAACTCCAGCACCGGCCCCGATGCCGGCGCCCTCTCCGTCACTTCCGCACCCCGGGTAGTCCTTGACTCCAATATCTGGGTAGACCTGCTGGTCTTCCGCGACCCGCATGTGGAGCCGATCCGGGCCGCGCTGGCAGCCGGCGCCATCGCCCCGGTGATCCGGGCCGACTGCCGGGAGGAGTTGCGCCGGGTGCTGGCCTATCCCCAGTTCACCCGCTTTGCCGTCGATATCGACGCCGCGCTGGCGGAGGTCGACCGCGTCACCACACTAGAACCGGCGCCCACCCAGGAAGACGCTGACGCGATCCGCCTGCCGAAGTGCAAGGACACTGACGACCAGAAGTTCATCGAACTCGCCCATTTCTCGCGCGCGGCGCTGCTGGTGTCCAAGGACAAGGCCGTGCTCAAGCTCCGCAGCCGCCTGCGCCGCTCCAGCGGGGTGGAAGTGCTGCCGCCGCTGGCATTCGGCGGCTGGCTGGCGGCATGGGTGCCGCCCGATGATCGCGGCTAGAATGTCGCTCTGGCTGATTGCCCCGCTTCTACTCTTTCAAGCTCCGTCATGGCTGAATCCAATCTCGCCCCGCTGAATCCGCCCCTGTCGCGTCTGCCCAAGGTGGGCACCACGATCTTTACCGTGATGTCGGCACTGGCGGCCGAAAAGAACGCCGTCAATCTCGGCCAGGGCTTCCCGGATTTCGACTGCGATCCGCGCATCGTCGATGCCGTGACGCACGCAATGCGCACTGGTCACAACCAGTACCCGCCAATGGCCGGTGTGCCGCAACTGCGCCAGGCCATCGCCGCCAAGATCGCGAAGCTGTACGAACACACCTACGACTGGAACACCGAGATCACGGTGACCGCGGGCGCCACGCAGGGCCTGCTGACCGCCATCCTCTGCGCCGTGCATCCGGGTGACGAAGTGATCGTGCTGGAACCGTGCTACGACAGCTATCTGCCTGCGATCGAACTGGCCGGCGCGACGGCCGTGCCCGTGACGCTGGAAGCGCCGCTGTTCCGCATCCCGTTCGACAAGCTGGCCGCCGCGATCACGCCGCGCACGCGCATGATCATGATCAACACCCCGCACAACCCGACGGGCACGATCTGGCGCGAAGAGGACATGCAGCAACTGGCCGACCTGCTGGCCGGCACCGACATCCTGCTGCTATCCGACGAGGTCTACGAACACATGGTCTACGATGGCCAGCGGCATGAGTCGGTGGCACGCCATCCCGAACTGGCGCGACGCAGCTTTGTCGTGTCGAGTTTCGGCAAGACCTATCACGTGACGGGCTGGAAGGTCGGCTTCGTGGCCGCCCCGGCCGCGCTGTCGAACGAATTCCGCAAGGTCCACCAGTTCAATGTGTTCACGGTGAACACGCCGGTGCAGTATGGGCTGACGGATTACATGGCCGATCCGGCTCCGTATCTGAACCTCTCCGGGTTCTACCAGGCCAAGCGTGACTACTTCCGTGCCGGTCTGGCCGGCACGCGCTTCAAGCTTCTGCCATCGGACGGCACCTACTTCCAGTGCGTCGACTACTCGGCGATCTCCGATATGAGCGAGGCCGATTTCTCGATGTGGCTCACGCGCGAAATCGGCGTTGCCGCGATTCCGGTCTCGGCGTTCTACTCCACGCCGCGCGAATCGGGCGTCGTGCGCTTCTGTTTCGCGAAGAAGGAAGAGACGCTGAAGCTGGCGCTGGATCGCCTGGCAAGGCTCTGATCCGAATCGGAGGCTTGCCAGCCCCACTCCCACAACGTGGAAGTGGGGTGATCCCCCTTCTTACTTGTTCCTGGCGACCATCTGCTCCAGATTCACCTTGCGATCCGCGTTGACCTTCTGCACGGACGGGCGTTCGGCCATCGCCTTCAGGTAATCCTTGGCCGGCAGGCCGGCCAGCAGGTCTTCGCCGTAGATGATCTTCGTGCAAGACGAGATCAGCGGCAGGTGGCAGATGGCGGCGCAATCGGCCAGCGTGAAAGTATCGCCCGCGATGTAGGGCGAGAACTTCGCCAGTTTCGCGAAGCCGGGGATGTACCGGTCGAGCAGCTTGCGCTGGCGCTCCTTGATACTGTCGCTGACCTTGCCGCCAAAGAACGCTTCCGGGTAAAGTTCGCGCGCTGTCAGTTCCAGGTACAACTCCAGAAACGTGATGACCTCGCGTACCTTGGCGGCCTGATAAGGGTCTTTCGGCAACAGCGGCGACCCCGGATAGGCCGCCTCGATATACTCGTCGATCACCTCGGACTCGCACAGCGGGCCCGCATCGGTGATGATGTAGGGAACCTTGCCGAGCGGCGAGGCCTGCAGGTCGGTCTGCCCCAGCCAGGCCAGCACTTCCTCGAATGGCTGGTTCTTCTCCAGCATCGCCAGCTTGACCTTGTTGTAGTAATTGCTGGCCGCAAAGCCGCAGAGCTTCAGCATGTTGTCTCTCTCCGTAGTAGTGTGAGATCGTCGGAGTCGACCCGAAGTCGCCTCATCGTTCCCCGCACTGCCGTTTCTGTCCGATCAGCGCACGCGGCGTGCGCGCCCCGTCTGTCGCGGCAAGTGCAAAAAACGTACGATCGTGCTAATTTAACCACAACTTTTTTGGACGAACGATGAGCAATTCCACCATCCAAACGCTCGGCATCGTCGGCACTGGCGCCATGGGCCGCGGCATCGCCCAGATCGCCGCGCAGGCTGGCCTGACCGTCAACCTGTTCGACACGAATGCCCAGGCCGTGGCGGCAGCACGCCAGTATCTGCAGGATACCTTCACCAAGCTGGCCGAGAAAGGCAAGATGAGCGCCGCCGACGGCGAGGCCGCGCTGGCCCGCGTGAAGGCCTGCGCCGCGCTGGAAGACCTGGCCGCGTGCGACATGGTGCTGGAAGCCATCGTCGAGAGGCTCGATGTCAAGCGTGACCTGGTGGCCAAGCTTGAAGCCGTCGTGCGCGATGATGCCGTGATCGCGTCGAACACTTCGTCGCTGTCGATCACGGCCATCGCCGTGGGCGCGAAGAAGCCCGGTCGCGTGGTCGGCTATCACTTCTTCAATCCGGTGCCGCTGATGAAGGTGGTGGAAGTCGTGGATGGCATCTCGGGCGACCCGGCCGTGGGCGACCGCCTGATGGAACTGTCGCGCCGCATGGGCCATACGCCGGTGCGCTGCAAGGACATGCCCGGCTTCATCGTCAATCACGCTGGCCGCGGCATGAACATCGAAGGGCTCAAGGTTGCACAGGAAGGCGTGGCCGAGTTCGTCGACATCGACAACATCATGCGCGAGCAGGCTGGCTTCCGCATGGGCCCGTTCGAGCTGATGGACCTGACCGGTCTTGACGTATCGCACCCGGTGATGGAGTCGATCTACAACCAGTTCTACCAGGAGCCCCGTTACCGTCCGTCGCCGATCACGTCGCTGCGTTCGGTCGGTGGCCTGCTCGGCCGCAAGACCGGCGCGGGCTTCTACGCGTACCCCAACGGCCAGAAGCAGGTACCGGCCGCCGCGCCGGTGCCGGCTGCGCGCCCTGCCAGCGTGTGGGTGAGCCGCGCCAACGAGCGTGGCCATGCGATGACCGTCAAGCTGCTGACCGCCCTGGGTGTCACGGTCGAGGCTGGCAACCAGCCGCCGGCTGACGCGCTGATCGTGGTGACGCCGCTGGGTCTGGACGCAACCACCGCTGCACTCGAGGAAGGCCTTGACGCCACGCGCGTGGTTGCCATCGACACCCTGATGCCGTTCGAGGCCACCAAGCGCCGCACGCTGATGACCACGCCGGCCACCAGCGCCGCCGCACGCGACGCCGCGCACGGCCTGTTCGCCAGCGACGGCGTGCCGGTGACGGTGATTCGCGATTCGGCCGGATTCGTTGCACAGCGCGTGATCAGCTGCATCGTCAACATCGCCAGCGACATCGCGCAGCAACGCATCGCCACCCCGACCGACATCGACCTGGCCGTGCACCTGGGCCTGGGCTATCCGAAGGGCCCGCTGGCACTCGGCGACACGATCGGCGCCGACCTGATCCTTGAAGTCCTGCGCAACCTGAACCGCCTGACCGGCGACATGCGCTACCGTCCGAGCCCGTGGCTGTGGCGCCGCGCCGGACTTGGCCTGTCGTTGCTGACCGAAGAAGCCTGACCCCACGCAGGCGCCCCGACGAGACACGGGGCGCCTTTTTCATTTCCGCCAGATCAAGAGGCTGCCGTGACCGCCCAACTACTTTCCGAACGCGTCGACTCGACGCTCGTACTGACCATCTCCAACCCCGAAGCGCGTAACGCGCTGCATCCGGACATCTACGCCGCTTCGGCGGAAGCGCTCGAAGTCGCCGCCCGCGACGATTCGATCCGTGCCGTGATCCTGACGGGTGCCGATGGCGTGTTCTGTGCCGGCGGCAATCTGAACCGACTGCTCGGCAACCGTTCGCAACCACCGTCGGTACAGGCAGACAGCATCGAAGTCCTCAACCAGTGGATCGAGTCGTTCCACGCCTTCCCCAAGCCGATCATCGCGGCGGTCGAGGGCCCGGCCGCCGGCGCGGGATTCTCGCTGGTACTGGCGTGCGATTTCGTCGTGGCCGCCAGCGATGCCAAGTTCGTGATGGCCTACGTCAAGGTCGGTCTGACGCCTGACGGTGGCGGCTCGTACGAGATCGCGCGTATGCTGCCGCGCCAGCTTGCCAGCGAGATCATGATGGAAGGCAAGCCGGTGGATCCGGCGCGCCTGGCGCACTTCGGCATCGTCAATCGCGTGGCGGCGCCGGGGCAGGCCCTGACTGAAGCGCTGCGCATCGCCGAAAACCTGGCCAAGGAATCGCCCAACGCGGTCAGCGGCATCAAGGCGCTGATCAACCACGCGGGCACCGCGACCCTGACCGAGCACCTGGCCGCCGAACGCGACAGCTTCGTGGCCGCACTGCATCACAAGGACGGTGGAGAAGGCATCAGCGCGTTCCTCGAGAAGCGCAAGCCAAACTACCGCTAAGCCCCCGAGAAGACACAACACATAAGGACACCCGGAGACAGCATGAGCACCAACGTATCGCACTTTGAAGGCACCCGCCCCGTGGCCGACCAGCAGCGTTTCGACGTCGGCGCCCTCGAATCCTGGATGCGGGAGCATGTGGACGGCTTCGCGGGCCCGCTGACCGTGGAGCAGTTCAAGGGCGGCCAGTCAAACCCGACTTTCAAGCTGATCACGCCGGGCCAGACCTACGTCATGCGTGCCAAACCGGGACCGAAGTCGAAACTGCTGCCTTCCGCGCACGCCATCGAGCGCGAGTATCGCGTGATGGCGGCGCTGGCCGGCACCGACGTGCCCGTGGCCCGGATGTTCGCGCTGTGCGAGGACGAAGAGGTGATCGGCCGCGCGTTCTACATCATGGAGTTCGTCGGTGGCCGCGTGCTGTGGGACCAGTCCCTGCCGGACATGACCAAGTCCGAACGTGGTGCGATCTATGACGAAATGAACCGCGTCATCGCCGCGCTGCACACGGTGGACTACAAGGCGATCGGGCTGGCCGACTACGGCAAGCCGGGCAACTACTTCCAGCGTCAGATCGAACGCTGGAGCAAGCAGTACAAGCTGTCGGAAACCGAGTCGATCCCGGCCATGGACCAGTTGATGGCCTGGCTGCCAGACCATATTCCGCAGGAGGATGTGGACCTGACCAGCATCGTCCACGGCGACTACCGCCTGGACAACCTGATGTTCCACCCGACCGAGCCCAAGGTGCTGGCGGTGCTGGACTGGGAACTGTCCACGCTGGGCCATCCGATGGCCGACTTCGGCTACCACTGCATGAGCTGGCATATCCAGCCGGGCCAGTTCCGCGGCATCGCCGGACTCGACTACCAGGCGCTTGGCATTCCTGACGAGGCCACCTATCGCCGCCTGTACGAGCAGCGCACGGGCCGCCAGATCACGGGCGACTGGAATTTCTATCTGGCGTTCAGCATGTTCCGCATCGCCGGCATCCTGCAGGGCATCATGAAGCGCGTGGTCGATGGCACCGCATCGTCGGCACAGGCCACGGACGCCGGCAAGCGCGCCCGCCCGATGGCCGAGATGGGCTGGGCCTACGCGCAGAAGTCGGGCGCCTGATGGCGGCCTGCGCATCGGCCACAGGTGTTCAAGAACATAGGTAACACTTGATCCGATGCACATCCGGGGCCCCTCTTCCTTCCGTGCAAGAGGGGCCAGCCCGGGAAAAACCAGTGCGTGAAGCAGCGCCGAAGTCATCTGACGACTGAGTACGCAGCCCGTCGCCTAGCCGCTTCGAGGCCGAAAATCCGGCCCATCTCCGTATTTTCCTGATAGACCCTCACCAGAATCCTGTCTACACTTGGCTCTAGTTGTACGACATCTTATGATAAGTGTTGACTGGAGACACAGCATGACCTCTCGCCGCCAATTCCTTGGCCAGGCTTCGGGCCTGGCCGCCCTTGGCACCCTCGGTACCGCTGGTATCCTCGCCCCCGCCTCCGCATGGGCCGACGACAAATGGCCGAGCCGGCCAATCCGGCTGGTGGTGCCCTACCCGGCCGGCGGCTCGTCGGACATCATCGCGCGCCTGATCAGCAAGCAGCTCGGCGAGGCACTGGGCCAGCCGATCGTGGTCGACAACCGTCCGGGCGCCAATGGCAATATCGGCGCGGCGATGGTCGCGCAGGCCGGCACGGACAACCACACGCTGCTGCTGTGCGATGTCGGCGCGCTGGCGATCAGCCCGTCGGTCTACACGAAACTCACCTTCGATCCGAACAAGGACCTCAAGGGCGTAGCCATGCTGGCCTACTCCCCGCACCTTCTGGTCGTCCACCCGTCCGTGCAGGTCAGCAACCTCAAGGAACTGGTTGCCCTGTCGCACAAGCAGACCCTGAACTTCGCGGTCACGGCGATCGGCAGCGCGCCGCACCTGGCTGGCGTGGCCGTGCAGCAGGCCACCGGCGCGGCGTGGCAATACGTGCCCTACAAGGGCGGATCGCAGGCCATTTCCGATACCGTGGGTGGCACCGCGCAGGTGCTGATGAACGGGATGCTGGCCACCTGGCCGCAGGTGCAGGCCGGCAAACTCAAGCTGCTGGCGGTGTCGAAACGCTCGCGCATGGCACTGGTCAGCCAGACGCCAACCATCGCCGAGAGCGGCGTGCCAAATTTCGAATCGGGAACATGGCAAGGCGTGATGGCGCCAGTCGGGATGCCGGATGCCATCGTCTCGCGGATCAATGCCGAGCTGATCCGCATCATTCGCACACCGGAGATCCGCGCCCAACTGGCCGGGCAAGGCGCCGAAGTCGTGACCATGTCGCCGGCCGAGACCGGCAAGTGGTTCGGGACGGAGGAAAAGCGCTGGGCGCAGGTGGTGAAGGCGGCCGGGGTGAAGCTGGACGCCTGATTGCCACGGAAGGCTCTTGCATGAAGAACGGGCGCGATATTCGCGCCCGTTCTTCATTGGCCAGTCATGACAGGAACCTGAAGCGCCAGCGTTGTTCCCCGGCCCCTCACCCGCGCGGGAGAGGGGTGCAATCCGCGACGCACTCAATCGCCCAGCGCCACGCCCTCACGCCGTGGATCAGCGCCGCCAGCCCAGACTGGCCGACCATTCGGGCCCGCCTTGCGCATGATCGCCTGCGTGCCGCTGGTCATCTCGATCTCGGCCACCTGATGGCCCTGATCCTTGAGCGCCTGCACCAGTTGGGGTGTCACCAGCCCGCGCTCGACTTCCGTCGGACCGTTACGGCTACCGAAGTTCGCCATGCTCACGGCCTGCTGCACGTCCATGTTCCAGTCGAGCAGGCCGACCAGCGTCTTCGAGACATACTCGATGATCTGCGAACCGCCCGGAGAGCCAAGCGCCGCCACCAGCCTGCCACTCTTGCGGTCAAACACCAGCGTCGGCGCCATCGACGAGCGCGGCCGCTTGCCAGCCTGCACGCGATTGGCCACAGGCTTGCCGTTCTCGGTCGGGTTGAACGAGAAGTCGGTCAGCTGGTTGTTCAGCATGAAGCCACGCACCATGATGTGCGAGCCGAAGTACGACTCGACCGTCGTGGTCATCGACAACGCGCCACCACGGTCATCCACCGCCGCCACCTGCGACGTGGAAATGCGCGGTGGCGAGCGGTCAGGCGCGAAGGCAACGTTGACCCCGGGCGGCGTGCCCGGTTCGGCCTTGCCCATGCTCTTGTCGCCAATCAGTTCGGCACGCTCGGCCAGGTATTGCGGGTTCACGAGCGCGCTCACGTCTACCGGCACGTAATCGGCATCGGCCACGTAGAGCCCACGGTCCGCGTAGGCCAGACGGTCAGCCTCCGAGATGGCGTGCACCGCCAGCGGATTGGCCTCGAACCCCGCCGGCGTGTTGACCTGGGTCGGCTTGAGCTTTGCCAGCGCATAGCGGGGATCGCGCTTTTCGAGTGCTTCGAGGTTGCCGAGAATCTGCGCGATCGCGATGCCACCCGACGAAGGCGGCGGCATCCCGCAGACCTTCCAGGCCTTGTAGTTCGTGCAGACCGGCGGGCGCTCCTTGGCCTTGTACCCCTTCAGATCGGCCACGGACAGGCTGCCGGGGTTCGCATGGGCGTTGACCTTGGCTGCGATGTCACGCGCGATGGGACCGTTGTAGAACACGTCCGGCCCGTGTCCGGCGATTTCCCTCAATGTCTGCGCGAGTTGCGGATTCCTGACCAGCGTGCCGACCGGCTTCGGCTTGCCCTGATCGTCGAGGAAATACGCCTTCATCTCGGGGGAGTCGATCAGAAACTTGTCCGCGGCGACCTGCGTATAGAGGCGCTGCGAGATCGGAAAGCCCTTGTCGGCCAGTGCGATGGCTGGCTCGAACAGGCGTGCCCAAGGCAAGCGGCCGTGCTGGCGATGCGCGAGCTCCAGCGCGCGCAACACGCCCGGCACCCCGACCGAACGCCCACCGATCTGCCCTGCCGAGAACTCCATCGGCTTGCCGTCGGCGCGCATGAACAGGTTCTCGGTGGCACCGGCAGGTGCCGTTTCGCGGCCGTCGTAGGTCTGCACGCGCTTGCCGTCCCAGTACATGATGAAGGCGCCGCCACCGATCCCGGAAGCCTGTGGCTCGACCAGCGTCAGCACTGCCTGCATCGCCACGGCGGCATCGATGGCCGACCCGCCAGCACGCAGCATCTCGCGACCTGCCTCCGTGGCCAGTGGATTCGCGGCCGCGGCCATATGCTTCTGCGCGTAGGTCGTGGTCATCCCCGGGCGGTAGCCCGAGGCAACTTCGGCGGCGGGCGGCAACCCGGCTGCCGCCACGGCCTCGGTAGACGCCGGCACCGTCCCCGTCTCCGTGGCCGGATCGGTCGATGCGGCGGACGTCCCCGCTTCCTTGTCCACCGTGCCGCAGCCTGATAGCGATGCGGCCAGCAGGGAAACCATCGCCCCGGCCAGCGCACCGCGCCAGTGCCGGTTCGCGGCACGCTGCGAGACAGATTGCGCGGAAGATCCTGTTGAAGTCGCTATGAGTGTGTCAGCCATGCCGTCCCTCCTGTCGAGAAGATCCGGCGATTCTTGGCGATCACACACGCTGGTGAAATCGGCGTTTGTCTGACAGCGTTAACCCGGGGTTACTCGGCAGCCGACGCGACATCCGTCATGCCACTGCCCAGCGATTCCATCACCGTCATCAGCTGCTCGCGCAGCCAGCGGTTCGCGCCGTCGTTCTCGCCGCCCGCGTGCCAGTACAGATGCAGTTCGAGCGACGGCACCTTGAACGGCAGCGACAGCAGGCGGTTGGCATAGGGCTCGTTGGCGATGCGCGCGTATCGCAGCGGCAGCGTGGCCAGCAGATCGGTGCAACTGACCACGCGGCACGCGGCGGCATAGTGCTGGCAACGCAGGCGCACCCGCCGCGTCAGGCCCATGCGATGCAGCGCCTGGTCCTCCAGCCCCGCGCCTCGTCGCCGCGAGGACACGTGTACGTGCTCGGCCGCGAGATAGCGCTCGAGCGTCAGCTCCTTCTTGACCAGCGGATGATCGCGCCGCGCCAGCACCACCATCGGATCGGACATGAACGCGGCGTGATGGATCGCCGGCGATACCGGCAGCAGGATGTCGATCGCGGCGTCCAGCGTGCCGGCCAGCAGTTCGGACTCCATCTCGCGCCGATCGAAGCGAATCGCCGCAATCTCCACGTGCGGCGCCATCGCGGTCACGCGCGCCATCAGCGGCGGCAGCAGCGTGGATTCGAGCGCGTCGCGCATGCCGATGGTGAACCGGCGCGTGGTGTTGGTGGGATCGAAGTGCGGCGTGTCCTGCAGCGTCCGCGCGAAGGACTGCAACGCCCCGCGCACCTCCCCGGCCAACGAGCGGGCCAGCGGCGTCGGCGCCATGCCCTGCCCGCGGCGCTCGAACAGCGGATCGTCGAACAGCGTGCGCAGACGGCCCAGCGCGTGGCTCACGGCCGGCTGCGTCAGGTTCAACTGGCGCGCGGCAGCGGTGATGCTCCCCTCGCTGTAGATGGCGTCGAATACTACGAAGAGATTGAGATCGATCCGGCTGAGCTGCATGGCACCTTCCTGCGCGAATGCTTGACTGGCACGAGACGCACGCCAGATCGCGCAGCAGGCATTGGGGCCAGCCGGCAACCGATCGACACGACGTCAGTTTGTAGTGAATGCATTCTGTCACGGAATGCAGGATATTGATACTGACCAATCCAGAAAATTCATTTTTCTTATTGATCAGGTTCCGCTAGAGTAACCAACGTCGGCACACCGTGCCTGGTACCACACCCAAAAGGTAACCGAGGAGACCTCATGCAATTCGAGTACACGCCCAAGGTCAAGGAAATGCAGGCCAGGCTGCTGGCGTTCTTCGACCAGCACATTTACCCCAACGAGAAGCGCTTCTACGCCGAGATCCAGGCCAATCGCGCGGCCGGCAACGCGTGGATTCCGACCAAGGTGATCGAGGAACTGAAGCCGCTGGCGCGTGAAGCCGGGCTCTGGAACCTGTTCCTGCCGCGTTCGAAGCGCGCGCCGGAAGGCCTGTCGAACCTCGAATACGCGCCGTTGTGCGAAATCATGGGCCGTGTGCCCTGGTCGGCTGAAGTGTTCAACTGCGCCGCGCCCGATACCGGCAACATGGAGACGCTCGAGCGCTACGCCTCGGAAGAACTGAAGGACGAGTGGCTGGAGCCCCTGCTGCGCGGCGAGATCCGCTCGGCGTTCCTGATGACCGAGCCGGCCGTGGCCTCGTCGGACGCCACGAACATCGAGTGCCGCATCGAACGCGATGGCGATCACTACGTGATCAACGGCACCAAGTGGTGGTCGTCGGGCGCCGGCGATCCCCGCTGCAAGGTCTACATCGTGATGGGCAAGACCGATCCGAATGCTGGCCGTCATGAGCAGCAGTCGATGGTCGTGGTGCCGGCCGATACCCCGGGCATCACCATCAAGCGTTTCCTGCCGGTGTTCGGCTACGACGACGCGCCGCACGGCCACATGGAAATCGAACTGAAGAATGTGCGCGTGCCGGTCAGCAACATCCTGTTGGGCGAAGGCCGCGGCTTCGAGATCGCCCAGGGCCGCCTCGGCCCGGGCCGTATCCACCACTGCATGCGCAGCATCGGCGTGGCGGAACGCGCGCTGGAACTGATGTGCAAGCGCAGTCTGGAGCGTGTGGCATTCGGCAAGCAGATCGCCCGCCAGGGCGTGACGCAGGAACGCATCGCCGAAGCCCGCTGCGACATCGAGATGGCGCGCCTGCTGACGCTGAAGGCCGCGTACATGATGGACACAGTCGGCAACAAGATTGCCAAGGCCGAGATTGCGATGATCAAGGTGGTGGCACCGAACGTGGCCCTGCGCGTGATCGACTGGGCCATCCAGGTGCACGGCGCCGCGGGTGTGTCGGGCGACTTCCCGCTGGCCAACTGGTGGGCGCACCAGCGCACGCTGCGTCTGGCCGATGGTCCGGACGAAGTGCACCGCAATGCGATCGCCAAGCTGGAACTGGCCAAGCACATGAAGCTGAACCCGGACAGCATCCAGATGCCGATCACGCGCGGCTCGTGATGCGCTACTGCTGAAACAGGAAAGCCCGACAGGTCACTGTCGGGCTTTTTTTCTTGCCGGGCTTGACACCGAAGCGCCATCCCACGAACAGATCATCCATGCCCAACAGGGTTATTTCTTTCGTGCTCTAATGCCCCGGCGAATCTTCCATGGAGACAGTTGCAGATGATCGACGCCTACACCTGGCCCACACCGAACGGCCATAAAGTCCACATCATGCTCGAGGAGTGCGGCCTCGAGTACAGGGTCCATCCGATCAACATCGGCGCCGGCGACCAGTTCGGCGAGGACTTTCTCAAGATCAGCCCGAACAACAAGATCCCGGCGATCGTCGACACCGATGGCCCGGACGGCCAGCCGATCTCGCTGTTCGAATCGGGTGCGATCCTGCTGTACCTGGCGGGCAAGACCGGCAAGTTCCTGCCCGAGGACGTGCGCGGCAAGTACGAGGCGCTGCAGTGGCTGATGTTCCAGATGGGCGGTGTCGGCCCGATGCTGGGTCAGGCGCACCACTTCCGCATCTACGCGCCGGAGAAGATCGAATACGCCATCAATCGCTACACCAACGAGGCCAAGCGCCTCTACGGCGTGATCGACAAGCAGTTGTCGACGCACAAGTATCTGGCAGGCGATACCTACACCGTGGCCGATATCGCGACGTTCCCGTGGCTGCGTAGCTGGCAGAACCAGGGCGTGGAGCTGGACGACTATCCGCACCTGAAGCGCTGGTTCAACGACATCGCGGAACGTCCGGCGGTCAAGCGCGGCGTCGAGGTCCTGGCCAGCGCACGCAAGCCGCTACAGGGCGACAAGGAGCGCGAGGTCCTGTTCGGCGCCACGCAATACCAGCGTCGCTAACGCCGGCGTCAGGCGGCCTGTCGTTCGCCCTGCGGGGCGTATGCGTCTGACGGTACCGGTGCCGGCTGCATGCAGCAGAGCAGCCCGGCACCGGACAGCATCGCGTCGATGCAGTAGTCGTCATCAGGCTCCGGCGCGAAGGCCATGCCCGGTTGAAGGTAGGTCGATTGAACGTCGCCGCCGCTCGCCCCGCCCCGCCATTGCAGGTTGAGCACACCCCGATGGCAGACACCCCAGACCAGCCCGCGCGCGTGAAGATGCTGCGCCCACTCGGCCTCTCCCGCATCGATCGCAATGAATTCGGCGGCGCCGGCATTGCAGTGCCCGGCCTCGCCGGCCTGTGGGATGGCGCGAACCAGCACGCTGTCGACCACGGCCTGTAACTCGACCGCCTGGTGCACTTCGGGGGTATGAATATCACCGCAGGCCAGCACCGCGCGCTCCGCATCGCCATCGAGCACGCGCAGGCCGCCTTGCAGGCAAGCCCACCATTCCGGGTGCCCGGCTACCGTGACCGGATAGCAATCACCGGCACGCAGATGGATGTAATCGCACGAATGACCGAGCCCTGCCGTTGTCGGAATGACACATAAGCAGTGACCGAAACCATTTGTCGTGGCAGTCTTCAGGTGCGGCAGATCGCCGCGCTGGTGAGCATGGAAGAACGTATAGATCCGCATGGCATTCCCTCTGAACGGAGTCTGGGACGCGAGTGGTCCCTGAATGCGCAACGGCGGTACGATGCGGCTTTCCGCCCGATCGCCAATGCGCTACTGCCCCGTTTCGGCACGGCGTGAAACCGTCCGGTCCATGCGATCGGCGCCGCACCCTTGAGTGGGCGCATCCCTTGAAATGCAGATCTGGCACCGATAGAACGACGAACTATAAGTTGTCGTGATCGACAGGTCAAACCCTTTAGCCTCGGGCGACGTAGCGACCTAATATCCACAATGCACCTTATGACCGGGGATCCACTCAAGCTGTTCGGGCGGCATCTGACCTGGTTGCGCAAGCAGCGCGGCTGGTCTCAGGAAGCGCTGTCGCTCGAAAGCGGACTCGCGCGATCGTACCTCAGCGGAATCGAACGCGGCACGCGCAATGTTGCGCTGTACAACATCTGCACGCTTGCCGACACGCTGGGCGTCGCGCCGAGTGTGATGCTGGATTTCTCCAGTCATTGCGCGGACGCGCCGGTTGAGCCGGCACGCGCGCCATTCAACCCGGAGATATCACCAGCGGTACAGGCCACGCTGCGCTATATGACGGAACTCAGCGACACTGACCGCGATGTGGTGGCCGGCGTGGCAAGAGCGCTCGCGCGAAAACAATTGCGCAAGATCGCCTAGCCAGCAGCGCGAAGGGATGGGGGAGCCGCGTAGCTGCACGGCTGCACGGCTGCACGGCTACACGGCTACACGGCTACACGGCTACACGTCGAGCATGCCCTGCCGCTCGATGAACGCAATCACCTGATCAAGTCCCTGCCCCAACTTCACGCTGCCCATCACGAAGGGCCGCTCGCCGCGCATCTTGCGGGCGTCGCTCTCCATGATCTCCAGTGATGCACCAACATAGGGCGCAAGGTCGGTCTTGTTGATAACCAGCAGATCGGACTTCGTGATGCCCGGCCCGCCCTTGCGCGGGATCTTCTCGCCGCCCGCCACGTCGATCACATAGATCGTCAGGTCGGAAAGTTCCGGGCTGAACGTCGCAGCCAGATTGTCTCCGCCCGACTCGATGAACACCACATCGGCATCAGGAAACTTCGCCAGCATCCGATCGACAGCCTCGAGGTTGATCGAGGCGTCCTCGCGGATCGCGGTGTGGGGACACCCGCCCGTTTCCACACCCATGATCCGCTCGGCCGGCAGCGCGCCCGAGATCGTCAGCAGGCGCTGGTCTTCCTTCGTATAGATATCGTTGGTGATCGCCACCAGGTCATAGCGGTCGCGCATGGCCTTGCACAGCATCTCGAGCAGCGTGGTCTTGCCGGAGCCGACGGGGCCGCCCACGCCAACGCGCAACGGAGGATTTTTCTTGGTACGAGTCATGATCGGATCTCAGGATCGGAACAGCCGGGAGTACTGCGTCTCGTGACGCGCCGACAGTACGCCTAGCATCGGGGAGAACGTGGAAAGCAATGGTGGCACCTCATCGGCGCGGCACACTGCTTCATCGACGGTGCCGAGCACCGCCTGATGCAAGCCAAGCAGCATCTGCTGGCCCGCCACCTGGCCGAGCGGCACCGCCTTGATGGCGGCTGCCACCTGGTTTTCGGCCCAGTTGAAGAGATACGCGGCCAGGCCTTCACGCGCAGCGATGCCCAGCGCCACGCACGCCGAGGCAAACGCCGTGGGCAGGCAAACCGGCCGCATGTCGCGCAGCAGGTCGCGGCACGCATCGTCGCCCCAACCCATCTGCGCGATCAGTTTCGCCAGCGACCAGCCCATCTGCTCGGTCTCGAGCCGCAGTTCGGAAGTTTCCCGGGTGGCATGAAACCAGTCGTTCCATTGACGCACGGAGGCGTGGTCCCGCGTCTGCCACGCGCGATGCAGCAGTAGCCAGACAGGTGCCTCGCATTGGGCCTGCACATGCAGAAGGTTGTCGCGAATCCAGCGCTCGGCAGTCGCCGCATCCCGCACCAACTCGCAATCGATGGCCGCCTCCAGTCCCTGCGAATAGCTGAAGCCGCCGATGGGGAGCGTCGGCGAGGCAAGGTGCAGCAGGGAGATGAGTTGGGGGAGCGCGGTCATGGGGGATGGCTCTGCCGACGGTGTCAGGGGCAACTCAATGTTTGTGACCGCAATGCTCGTCATGCACGTGACCATGGTCATGGTCATGGTCATGGTCATGGTCATGGTCATGCGAGTGCGAGTGCGAGTGCGAGTGCGAGTGCGAGTGCGAGTGCGAGTGCCCATGATGCTCGTGGAACACTGCCTGCGCCGCCGCGTAGTCCTCCGCGAACGTCGCGTCATGCCCGTGCTTGTGGCCGCCGCCATAGGCGCCAGCCTCGGGCTCGAATGGCAGGTCCGCGCGCTCGGCTTGCACGCCCAGTCGGGCCAGCATGTCGGCCAGCACAGGGTCATACTCCAGCCGCAGATAATCGCGCCCGACCTCCACCGGCGTGTGCCGATTGCCCAGGTGATAGGCTGCGCGCATCAGCGCCAGCGGGTCGGTCGCAGTGACCTGCAGCACCGACTCCGCCGCGGCCTGCACTTCCACGAAGGTACCGTCCTCTGCCACCAGAAGATCGCCGCCACGCAGCACGGTGCCGCGCGGCAGGAACAACGCAGCTTCGGCGCCGTTGTCGAGGATGGCGCGCAGGCGGCTCTTGCTGCGTTCGCCGAACGGCAGGACGAGCTTCGGCGCGCGGCGCACGAGTACCGGCGCGATGCCGTGCGGAGCGGGCAGGTGTTTGTCGATCTTGATCACGGGTCAGAACAGGAAATAGCGCTGCGCCATCGGCAGCACGGTGGCGGGTTCGCACGTCAGCAGCTGACCGTCGGCTACCACTTGGTAAGTCTCCGGATCCACGGTGACGTGCGGCTGCCAGTCATTGTGCACCATGTCGCGTTTGCTGACGGTACGCGTGCCGCGCACTGCGGTGAGCGTCTTGGCCAGCCCGTAGCGCTCGCCGACATTCGCCGCCAGCGCCGCCTGCGAGACGAAGGTGAGCGACGATCTCGGTAGCGCCCCACCGGCCGACGCGAACATCGGACGATAGTGCACCGGTTGCGGGGTCGGGATCGAAGCATTCGGATCGCCCATCGCCGCCGCCGCAATCATGCCGCCCTTGAGAATCAGGCTCGGCTTCACGCCGAAGAAGGCGGGCTTCCAGAACACCAGGTCCGCCCACTTGCCGACTTCGATCGACCCCACCTCGTGCGCGATACCGTGCGTGAGCGCCGGATTGATCGTGTACTTGGCGATATAGCGCTTGACGCGGAAGTTGTCGTGCCCGCCGCGCGCATCGTGTGGATCGCCGGGCAGCTTGCCGCGCTGCGCGGCCATCTTGTGCGCGGTCTGCCACGTGCGAATGATCACCTCGCCCACGCGGCCCATGGCCTGCGAATCGCTCGATATCATCGAGAACGCGCCCAGGTCATGCAGGATGTCCTCGGCCGCGATGGTCTCGCGACGGATGCGCGACTCGGCGAACGCAATGTCCTCCGCAATGGCCGGATCCAGGTGATGGCAGACCATCAGCATGTCCAGGTGCTCGTCCAGCGTGTTCACGGTGTACGGGCGCGTCGGATTGGTCGACGACGGCAGCACATTAGCCTCGCCGCAAACCTTGATGATGTCCGGCGCATGGCCGCCACCTGCGCCCTCGGTGTGATACGTATGGATCGTGCGGCCCTTGAACGCGGCAATCGTCGCCTCGACAAAACCGCCTTCGTTGAGCGTATCGGTGTGGATCGCCACTTGGGTATCGGTGGCATCGGCCACGGACAGGCAGGTGTCGATCGCCTGCGGCGTGGTGCCCCAGTCCTCGTGCAGCTTCAAGCCGATGGCGCCCGCCTCCACCTGCTCGGTCAGCGGCGCCGCCAGGCTGGCGTTGCCCTTGCCGAGAAAGCCGATGTTCATCGGATACGCATCGGCCGCCTGCAGCATCCGCTCCATGTACCACGGGCCCGGCGTCACGGTCGTCGCATAGGTGCCCGTCGCCGGCCCGGTGCCGCCGCCGATCATCGTCGTCACGCCGCTCATCAACGCTTCTTCGATCTGCTGCGGGCAGATGAAGTGGATGTGCGTGTCGATGCCGCCAGCAGTGACGATCATCCCCTCGCCCGCGATGACCTCGGTACCCGGCCCGACGATGATCGTCACCCCCGGCTGGATATCCGGATTACCCGCCTTGCCGATTGCCGCGATGCGCCCGTGCTTCAGCCCGATATCGGCCTTCACGATGCCCCAGTGGTCGATGATCAGTGCGTTGGTGACCACCGTGTCGACGCAGTCCTTCGACATGCGCTGACTCTGCCCCATGCCATCGCGAATCACCTTGCCGCCGCCAAACTTCACTTCCTCGCCGTAGATCGTGAAATCGCGCTCGACTTCGATCACGAGGCCCGTGTCGGCAAGACGCAGCCTGTCGCCCGTGGTCGGGCCGAACATCTCGGCATAGGCCTGCCTGGAGATCTTCACGCTCATCAGAGTGCTCCCATGATTCTGCCGTTGAAACCGTAGACGATGCGGTCACCGTCCAGCGCCACGAGTTGCACCGTGCGCGACTGCCCCGGCTCGAAGCGCACGGCCGTGCCGGCGGCGATGTCGAGGCGATAGCCGCGCGCGGCCTCACGGTCGAACGACAACGCGGCGTTGGTTTCGTAGAAATGGAAGTGCGAGCCGACCTGCACCGGCCGGTCGCCAGTGTTGGCCACGGTCACGGTGACCGTGGGACGCCCCGCATTCAGTTCGATCTCGCCGTCGAGCGGCATCAGTTCACCGGGAATCATCGCGAAAGCTCCTGGGGGGGAAGATCAGGCGACCAGCAGGCCGACGCCGTACAGCGCCACCCCAGCGCCCGCCACGCGCGCCAGCCAGCCGGCGTGACGACGAAGGAACGCCCCCGCGCCGATGCCGAGCACGTGCAGTGTCATCGTGGCCACGGCAAAACCGCCCACATACGCCAGCACCGAGGGTAGCGCCGCTGCGGTGGCCGGCAACTCGGCACCGTGCGCGTAACCGTGAAACAGCGCGAAGCCGCCGACGATCGCCATGCCTGCCCATGCCGACAGACGCGCGCGCGTGGCCACCAGCAGGCCGATCACGAGCAGCGAGACGGCGATCATGGGCTCGACGGCCGGCAGCGTCACGCCAGCCAGCCCGAGCGCGGCCCCCACCAGCATCATCGCCACGAACGCGAGCGGCAGGCGCAGCACATCCATCCTGGATGTCTGGCCGAAGGCGCTGCGCGGCGAACTTGCCAGCGCGCTCCACAAGCCCACGGCGGCCATCGCCAGCAGGTGGTCGGCGCCCGTGAACGGGTGGGCCAGGCCGGCCCAGAGGCTGGCGCCAACGGTGGCGGCGTCGTGGCCGGGATGCGCGAAGGCAGAGACGGAGGCCAGCGACATCGCTACGCCTGCAGTCAGGCGGGAACGGAGCATGCGGTGCATAGGGTTTTCCTCTTCTTGTGAATGGCTGCGACGGTGACGCGGATTCAGACGATCGGGTGGTGCACGGTGACCAGTTTGGTGCCGTCCGGGAACGTGGCTTCCACCTGGATCTCGGGGATCATTTCGGCCACGCCATCCATCACGTCCTCGCGTGCGAGCACGGTGGTTCCTTCGTGCATCAGCTCGGCCACGGTGCGGCCATCGCGCGCACCTTCCATGATGGCGGCAGTGATCAGCGCCACCGCTTCCGGGTAGTTCAACTTGAGACCGCGCGCGCGACGGCGTTCGGCCAGTAGCGCGGCGGTGAAGATCAGCAGCTTGTCTTTCTCGCGCGGCGTCAGTTCCATGATCGGATTCCTTGTTGTTCGAGGTATTGGGTTCTCAGGTCGACCACAGGCGCAGCGGCCTTGCCGGCACGCCATGCATCGGCTGGCGCAGCACGGTCCACGCATCGATCATCAGGTGGCGCACCGCTTCCATATCGCTGCCAAGCACGCGCAGCAGCAGCATCGACTGTGCCGTGGCCGTGCCATATCCGGCCAGGCAGGTCACGCCGGCGCGTAGATCGGCACGATATGGCAGACGCTCGGCCAGCGCTTCCGCCAGCTCCTGCGTGGCGCCCGGCCCGATCGCCCAAAGTGTGCCGAGGATATGCAGTCCATCCATGCCTGCCACGGCACCACGCAGCGGTGATGCACCATCGAAATGCGACTGTTCGATCCACAGCGCGCGGTCCGGGTCACCCACGCGAGTGTCGAGCCATAGCGCGCCGCTGGCCCATCGCTCGCCCGACGCCTGGCGGCCCAGCACCACGGCGTCCCAGCCGATCGCGCTGCCTCCGGGTGCCACCACCACGTCCGTCGTGATCCGGGCACGGGCATCGTCGAACACGATGTTCTCCTGCGGCAGCCAGTCGAGCTTCCCGCCGGCTGCCACCTCGATCCGCACATGCTGCGCTGCATCGCGACCGAGCGACTTGTACCATTTGGTAGCACCCGGCGTGGCCAGCACGGCATGGGCGCCCGATGCCACGGCAATGTCGATGTCGAGACGATCACCGCCCGCCACGCCGGCGGGCGGATGCAGCACCACCCCGTGGCAAATCTCCCCTTCGGGATAAAGCGGCTTCTGCACCCGCAGCGGCCCCTCGTGGCGCCGCTCGACCATGGCGGTCCGGCCGGCGCGCGCGGCAAAGCGCAGGCGCAGGCTGGCGTGCCAGGCTGATGTCATGGCGAGTTGCGATGGAAAATCCGGATGGCGCATCGAAGATGGCAAGACGGTTCAGGCGGGGGCCGGTGCGCCAGATCATAGCGCGTGGCAGCCGTCACAGAAAGGTGCCCGGACGGCCATCAGGGTCGTTCGAATGCACGCTCAAACCGCGATCAGCGCGCGCACGCCGTCCTGCTCCATCGTTGCCCCATCGCCCTTGGCCACGACCTCGCCACGACTCATCACCACGTAGTGGTCGGCCAGGTGCCGCGCGAACTCGTAGTACTGCTCCACCAGCAGCACGGTCATGCCGAACTCGTCCACCAGCAACCGCAAGGCACGGCCAATATCCTGGATGATCGACGGCTGGATGCCCTCGGTCGGCTCGTCGAGAATCAGCAACTGCGGCTCGCTCATCAGCGCCCGGCCGATGGCCAGTTGCTGCTGCTGACCACCCGACAGATCGCCGCCACGGCGCTGGCGCATCGTGCGCAGCACAGGAAACAACTGATAGATGCGGTCGGGCACGCCAGATGGCCTCGCCCGGCTGGCGGCGCCGATCAGCAGGTTCTCCTCGACGGTCAGCCGGGGAAAGATCTCGCGGCCCTGCGGCACGTAGGCCAGCCCCGCCGAAACACGTTCGTAAGGCGCCTTCTTTTCCAGCGCCTTGCCGTCCCAGCTGATGCTGCCACTGCGCGTGGGCACCACGCCCATCAGGCACTTGAGCAGCGTGCTCTTGCCCACCCCATTGCGGCCCAGCAGCGTCGTCAGCTTGCCATGCGGCACCTCGAACGAAACGTCGCGCAGGATATGGCTGCCGCCGTAGAACTGATTGATTGCGTTGACCTGCAGCATCGTTATCTTCCCAGGTAGGATTCGATCACGCGTTCGTCGCGCTTCACGGCGTCGAGCGTGCCTTCGGCCAACAGGCTGCCTTCCGCCAGCACGGTCACCGTGCCAGCGTCACCGGCCAGCGCGGCGACGAATTCCATGTCGTGCTCGACCACCATCATCGAGCAGCTACCGCGCAGACTGTTGAGCAGCGCGGCCAGTTGCATGGTTTCCTCGTCGGTCATGCCGGCCACCGGTTCGTCGAGCAGCAGGAGCTGAGGCTGCTGCATCAGCAACATGCCGATCTCGAGCCGCTGCTTCTGGCCGTGCGACAGCAAGCCCGCAGGCCGATAGGCTTCGTCCTCGAGCCCGGTCAGCGCCAGCGTTTCCTCGATGCGACGATGCCCCTCCAGCGTCAGCCGGGCGCGCAGCGATGCCCACCAGCGCTTGTCGGCCTGCATCGCCAGTTCCAGGTTCTCCCAGACCGCGTGCTGCTCGAACACGGTCGGCTTCTGGAACTTGCGGCCAATGCCGGTCTGCGCGATGCGCGGTTCGGTCAGCCGCATCAGGTCGATGGTCTGCCCCAGAAACACGCGCCCGGTTACGTTGGCATTGCGCGGCCCGGTCTTGCCGGTGATGACATCCATCATCGTGGTCTTGCCAGCGCCGTTCGGGCCGATCACGCAGCGCAGTTCACCGTGATCGATCGACAACGACAGCTTGTTCAGCGCGCGAAAGCCGTCGAACTGCACGGTCAGGTCCTCGATGTAGAGGATCGGCCCGTGCGTGGTGTCGATGACGCCGGGTTCGACGATCCGGCCCAGCCCGGTGGCGTCCCCGCTTTCCGCCTTGCCTTCACCCAGTACCGAGTTCATGCCTTGCTCCCTTGCTGTGCTTGCCGAGGCGCCACCACCGCTTCCGCTTCATCGGCGGTTCCGGTTTCTACCTTCGAAGTGCGACGATCACGCAGGCGTCGCCAGAGGCCCACCACGCCATCGGGCAGGTACAGCGTCACCAGCACGAACATCGCGCCGAGCAGGAATAGCCAGTACTCCGCGAAATAGGCCGTGAACATCGTCTTCGCGCCGTTGACCAGGAATGCCCCCACTACCGGCCCGATCAGCGTGCCGCGCCCGCCGACGGCGACCCACACCGCCATTTCGATCGAGTTCGCGGGCGACATCTCGCTCGGGTTGATGATGCCGACCTGCGGCACGTACAGCGCCCCGGCAATGCCGCAAAGCACAGCCGAGAACGTCCACACGAACAGCTTGTACCCAAGCGGGTTGTAGCCCGAGAACATCACGCGCATCTCCGCGTCGCGCACGGCGGTCACCACCCGGCCGAGCTTGGACGTGACGATGTAGCGGCAGGCCACGAATCCGGCCAGCAGCGCAAGGAACGTCAGCACGAATAGCGCGGCACGCGTCTGCGGCGCGGCCACGGCAAAGCCGGCGATGCGCTTGAAGTCGGTGAAGCCGTTATTGCCGCCGAAGCCCGTTTCATTGCGGAAGAACAGCAGCATCGCGGCGTACGTCATGGCCTGCGTGATGATCGACAGGTACACGCCCTTGATGCGGGACCGGAACGCGAAGAAGCCAAACAGCCACGCCAGCACGCCCGGCACCAGTACCACCAGCAGCAATGCGTAGGGAAAGTGCTCGGTGCCATGCCAGAACCACGGCAGCTCCTTCCAGTCCAGAAACACCATGAAGTCGGGCAAATCGCTCTTGTAGACACCTTCACGACCGATCGACCGCATCAGGTACATGCCCATTGCATACCCGCCCAGCGCGAAGAACAGACCATGACCGAGGCTCAGGATGCCGCAATAGCCCCACACCAGATCGAGCGCAATGGCGGCCAGCGCGAAGCACATGATCTTGCCGATCAATGTCAGCGCATAGGCCGACAGATGCAGCGCGTGGCCTTCCGGCACGATCAGCGCGCAGACTGGCACGCCGATCGCCACGACCAGGGTCAGTACCGCCATCGCCATCCACATGCGCGTGGAGAACAGCGGCTGGCGTTCCGGCACGGATAGCGTGAATGACTTGCCGGGTTTCGAGGAAAAGCTGCTCATGTCAGGCCTCCGCGCTGCGCCCCTTGAGCGCGAAAAGTCCTTGTGGCCGCTTCTGGATGAACAGCACGATCAGCACGAGGACGAAGATCTTGGCCAGCACCGCGCCATAGAACGGCTCGATGAATTTGTTGATGATGCCGAGGCCGAACGCGCCCACGATCGTGCCCGCCAGCTGCCCGACGCCACCCAGCACCACCACCATGAACGAGTCGATGATGTAGGCCTGCCCCAGGTCCGGGCCCACGTTACCGATCTGCGAGAGCGCGCAACCGCCGAGCCCGGCGATGCCGGCGCCAAATGCGAACGCGTAGCTGTCCACCTTCCACGTCCGCACGCCCACGCAGGCCGCCATCGTGCGGTTCTGCGTCGTGGCGCGCACGAACAGACCCAGGCGCGTGCGATTCAGCACGGCCCATGCCACCGTCACCACGCCCAGCGCGAACAGGATGATGATGATGCGGTTGTACGGAATCACGAGCCCGGCGAGTGCCTCGATGCCGCCGCTCATCCACGCAGGATTGGCCACTTCCACGTTCTGTGCGCCGAAGATCGTACGCACGGCCTGCATCATCAGCAGGCTGACACCGAACGTGGCCAGCAGCGTCTCCAGCGGGCGGCCATAGAGATGGCGCAGCACGATTCGCTCGAGCGCGAAACCAACGGCTCCGGCAGCCAGGAACGACACCGGCACGGCCGCCACGAGGTACCAGTCAAACGCATTGGGCGCGTAGGCACGAAACAGCGTCTGCACCACGTAGGTGGCATAGGCGCCGATCATCAGAAACTCGCCGTGCGCCATGTTGATGACGCCGATCAGCCCGTACGTGATCGCCAGACCCAGCGCCGCCAGCAGCAGCACGCTGCCAAGGCTCAGACCCGCGAACAGGTTGCCGAGCAGTTCGGCGCGGCGCTGTTCGGTACGCAACTGGTCAATGGCCACTTGCGCGGCCACACGCACGCCTTCGTCGGCCTCCTTGTACTTGCCGGCCGCGTCGCGCTCAACCAGCGGCATCAGCTTCTGGCGCGATTGCGGATTGCTGTCGTGGCCGAGGATGCGAATCGCCTCGATACGCGCGTCCCGGCCCGCCTCGGCGCCTTGCGCGAGAACCGTGTTGGCCCAGATCACGTCGAGCCTCGCCCGCAGTCCGGCATCGGCCTCGGCCTTGCGCGCGGCCTCCACCGCCGCACGCGAAGCGTTCTCCGGTTGATCGAGCAGCGTACTGATGGCCTGCGTGCGCACCGCGATGTCCGGTGACTGCAGCTCCAGGCTGCTCGCGGCACTATCGACGATGGCGCGCAGGCTGTTATTCAGCGTCAGCGATTCGAGCTCGTCCGCCTTCACGGTGACCGGCTTGCCGCTGACCGCGTCGACGGTCTTGTCGCCATCCTGCCGCACCATGCCGACGGTGGGCGCGTACTGCAGCGCGTCATCCTGCAAGGCCTTCAGGATCGGACCGGCCTGCTCCGCCGGTGCCTGAGTGAGCTTGTTCAGCGCCGCGGTCTTGGCATCGTAGTCATCCTCGGCCAATGGCTTGAGGTCGGCCTGCGTCAGCGGCGTGGCGGCCCACAACGGTGCCGCGGCCAGCAGCAGCGCGGCGAGCATGACACGCAGCCATGTACGGATATTGGGTCGGTGCATTCAGGAGCCTGGTTCGCGCGATGGATCGCATCTTGGGGTTGTTGGCGTTCACCTGTGGTTTGCTCCCACTCCCGAGCACGGGAGTGGGAGCAACAGACCGTCAGTTCCCCGCCACCTTGTCCGCCTTGCCTTCATTGCCGGCGATGAACGGGCTCCACGGCTGCGCGCGGACCGGCTTCGGCGTCTTCCACACCACCGAGAACTGGCCGTCGCCCTTGACCTCGCCAATCATCACGGGCTTGTAGAGATGGTGGTTGTCACCCATCGTCAGCGTGAAGCCATCGGGCGCCTTGAAGGTCTGGCCGTACATCGCGGCACGCACCTTGTCCGGATCGGTGCTGCCTGCCTTCTTCACGGCCTGCGCCCACATATGGATGCCCACGTAGGTAGCTTCCATCGGGTCGTTGGTCACGCGCTTGTCGCCGCCCGGCAGGTTGTTGGCCTTGACCCACGCGGCCCACTGCTTCTTGAACGCCTCGTTCTCGGGGTTCTTGACCGACATGAAGTAGTTCCATGCAGCCAGATGGCCCACCAGCGGCTTGGTGTCGATGCCGCGCAGCTCTTCCTCGCCGACCGAGAAGGCCACCACCGGCACGTCCTTGGCCTTCAGGCCGGCGTTGCCGAGTTCCTTGTAGAACGGCACGTTCGAGTCGCCATTGATCGTGGAGATCACGGCGGTCTTGCCACCCTGCGAGAACTTCTTGATGTTGGCGACGATGGTCTGGTAGTCGCTATGGCCGAACGGGGTGTAGACCTCTTCGATGTCCTTGTCCTCCACGCCCTTGCTCTTCAGGAACGCACGCAGGATCTTGTTGGTAGTGCGCGGATAGACGTAGTCGGTACCCAGCAGGAAGAAGCGCTTCGCGCCGCCGCCCTCCTTGCTCATCAGGTATTCCACCGCCGGGATCGCCTGCTGGTTGGGTGCCGCGCCCGTGTAGAACACGTTCTTCGACATCTCCTCACCTTCGTACTGCACCGGGTAGAACAGCAGCGCGTTGGTTTCCTCATAGACCGGGAGCACCGACTTGCGCGATACCGACGTCCAGCATCCGAACGTGACCGCCACCTTGTCCTTGGTGATGAGCTGACGCGCCTTCTCCGCGAAGAGCGGCCAGTTGGAAGCGGGGTCCACCACCACGGGCTCGAGCTTGCGGCCCAGCACGCCGCCGCTCTTGTTGATCTCGTCGATCGTCATCAGCGCCACGTCCTTGAGCGACGTTTCGGAGATGGCCATCGTGCCCGATAGCGAATGCAGGATGCCGACCTTGATCGGCTCCTTGGTCTGCGCCATCAGCGGGCTGGTACCGATCATCGCCGCGGCGGCCACCGCCGACAGCTTCAGCATGTCACGTCGTTTCATTGCAGCTCCCAGTTTGTCGTATGTGATTAGGGACTACGCACCCCGGAGAGCACATCTGCAACTAGCGTGCCAAGGGAAACACGCATGACCGGGTCACCATTACGTGACAAATCGACGGGAGGAAGGCCGTGCCGCACCACGCTGGTGCCGCTGGCGGGGCCAGAGGGAAATCCGCAGGCGCACCGCGAATGTGCAGCGCCGTTCGGGTGCGGTCCGGCGTGAACCGGTGCAGCCGTGGCCGATGCCGGTGCGTTGCGCACCGTGGCCAATAAAAAACGGGGCCCGAAGGCCCCGTTTTCAAACGACCGTATGAACCGTTACTTCATCCACGGCATCATGTTGGCGTTCATGTTGTGCATGATCCAGAGCGAACCGGCCAGCACGATGAACAGGATCAGTACCGTGAACAGCAGCGCCATCACGTTCCAGCGCTGACCGTTCGAACCATCCAGATGCAGGAAGTACTTCAGGTGCACGACGATCTGAACGGCCGCCATGCCCAGGATGATCCACAGCATGGTGCCGCGTTCCATCGTGCCGTCCATGACGATCTTGAACGGAATCACGGTCAGGATCACCGCCAGCACGAAACCGATCACATACGACTTGACGCTGCTGTGGCCATGCGACGCGCCGTGAGCGGCGGTCGAAGCGTGTTGCTGTGCCATTTACATTGCTCCCATCAGGTAGACCACGGTGAACACACCGATCCAGACCACGTCCAGGAAGTGCCAGAACAGGCTGAGGCAGTTCAGGCGCTTGGCCACGACCGGGGTCAGGCCCTTCTTCGACAGTTGCCACATCAGCACGAGCATCCACAGCATGCCGCTGGCAACGTGCAGACCGTGGGTACCCACGAGCGTGAAGAACGACGACAGGAACGCGCTGCGGCTCGGGCCGGCACCCTCGTGAATCAGGTGCGCGAACTCGTTGATTTCCATGCCCATGAACGCGGCGCCCAGCAGGAACGTCACGCCCAGCCAGAACATCACGCGGCCCTTCTGATGGTTCTGCATCGACACCATGGCAAAGCCATAGGTGATCGACGAGAACAGCAGGATGGCGGTTTCCACGAGCACGTAGTTGAGCTCGAAGATCTCCTTGCCCGACGGGCCACCCGCCACTTCGCCGCGCAGGACGGCGAAGGCGGCGAACAGGCACGCGAACAAGATGCAGTCGCTCATCAGGTACAGCCAGAAACCGAAGACGGTGTTCTCGCTGGTGTCGTGATGCGCGTGGTCGTGCGCCTCGTCGTGCGAGTGCGCATGCGCAGGGGCTTTCGCCCCGAAGCGGTCAAGAACTTCTGTCGACATAGTTATCAGCCCTGGGCAGCAATGCGCTGCTGGTAGCGCGTTTCGATCTGCTCGACCTCGGAGGCCGGCACGTAGTAATCGATGTGGTCATCGTTGGCGCGGCGGATGAACGCTACGACCATGCCGATCAGGCCCACGGCGGCAAGCCACCAGATGTGCCACGTCAGCGCGAAGCCCAGCGCCAGGCTGAATGCACCCATGTAGAAACCAGCCGCGGTGTTCTTCGGCATGTGAATCTGCTCGAAGCCATCCGTGCGGATCGTCTCGCCACGGGCCTTCATGTCGGCGAACGCGTCCAGGTCACGCACCACCGGGGTGTGCGCGAAGTTGTAGAACGCCGGGGGCGACGAAGTTGCCCATTCCAGCGTGCGGCCACCCCACGGGTCGCCCGTCACGTCTGCCAGCTTCTTGCGGTCGCGGATCGACACGACGATCTGCAGCACCTGGAAGAAGATACCCAGCGCCACGAACACCACGCCCACCACGGCCAGATGCAGCCACGGCGTCCAGGCCGGGTTGTCGGTGTGGTTCAGACGACGGGTCATGCCCATCAGGCCCAGCACGTACAGCGGCATGAAGGCGAAGTAGAAGCCCACCAGCCAGCACCAGAAGGCGCACTTGCCCAGACGCTCGTTCAGCTTGAAGCCGAAGGCCTTCGGCCACCAGTAGGTCACGCCGGCCAGGTAGCCGAACAGCACGCCGCCGATGATCACGTTGTGGAAGTGAGCAATCAGGAACAGGCTGTTGTGCAGCACGAAGTCAGCGGCCGGCACGGCCATCAGCACGCCAGTCATGCCACCGATCACGAACGTAATCATGAAGCCCAGCGTCCACAGCACCGGCGACGTGAATTGCACGCGGCCACGGTACATCGTGAACAGCCAGTTGAAGATCTTCACGCCCGTCGGGATCGAGATGATCATCGTCGTGATGCCGAAGAACGCGTTCACGTTGGCGCCGGAGCCCATCGTGAAGAAGTGGTGCAGCCACACGATGAACGACAGCACCATGATCGCGCTGGTGGCATACACCATCCCCTTGTAGCCGAACAGCTTCTTGCCCGAGAACGTCGAGATGATTTCCGAGAAGATACCGAACGCCGGCAGGATCAGGATGTAGACCTCGGGGTGGCCCCAGATCCAGATCAGGTTCACGTACATCATGGCGTTACCGCCGCCGTTGTTCGTGAAGAAGTGCATGTCGAAGTAGCGGTCCAGGCCCAGCAGTGCCAGCGACACCGTCAGCACCGGGAAGGCAGCCACGATCAGCACGTTGGTGCACAGGACCGTCCAGGTGAACACCGGCATGCGCATCAGCGTCATGCCCGGGGCGCGCATCTTCAGGATGGTCACCAGGAAGTTCACGCCGGTCAGCAATGTCCCTAGCCCTGATATCTGCAGCGACCAGAGGTAGTAGTCCACCCCCACGCCCGGGCTGTAGTCCAGACCCGACAGCGGCGGATAGGCCAGCCAGCCGGTACGCGCGAATTCGCCAACGCCCAGCGAGACGTTCACGAGCATCGCGCCGGCCACGAACAGCCAGAAGCTCAGCGTGTTCAGGAACGGGAATGCCACGTCGCGCGCGCCGATCTGCAGGGGCACCACGAGGTTCATCAGACCCGTCATCAGCGGCATGGCCACGAAGAAGATCATGATCACGCCGTGGGCCGTGAACACCTGGTCATAGTGCTCGGGCGGCAGGAAGCCGGTGGAGCCGTTGGTGGCAACCGCCAGCTGGGTACGCATCATGACGGCGTCGGCAAAGCCGCGCAGCAGCATGATCAGCGCCACCAGCGAGTACATCACGCCGATGCGCTTGTGATCGACCGAGGTAATCCACTCGGTCCACAGGTAGTCCCACTTCTTGAAGTACGTGATCGCACCGAGCAGCGCCAGCCCGCCAAGGGCCACGCAGCTCAGCGTGATCATGATGATCGGCTCATGAAACGGAATCGCCGACAAACTCAATTTGCCAAACATCATTGCTCCTAGATTTGCGCGCCCAGCGCCGGCTTGGCCGGCGTGGCCATGGACACCCGCTCTTCACCGAGCGTGTTACGCGACGTGCAGACCGGACCGCCATCAAAACCTTCGCGGGCCATTGCATGGCCGTCGCCGCCCATGTACTGATGCAGGATGCCGGTGTACAGACCGTCTTCGACCTTGCCGAAGTACGTCACCGGTTCCGCTTCGCTCGGCTTGGCCAGGACCTTGTAGTCCTCGGACGCGAGCTGCTTTTCGGACGCGCGCACCTTTTCCACCCACTTGTCGAACTCGAAATTCGACATGGCGATGGCCTTGAACTTCATGCCCGAGAAGCCGCCGCCGCTGTAGTTGGCGGACATGCCGTCAAACGTGCCGGCTTCATTGGCGATGAGGTGCAGCTTGGTCTCCATCCCAGCCATGGCGTAAACCTGGCTACCCAGTTGCGGGATGAAGAACGAATTCATGATCGAATCCGACGTGATCTTGAAGTTCACCGGCGTGTTCACCGGCAGCGCGAGCTGGTTCACCGTCGCGATCTTCAGTTCCGGATAGATGAACAGCCATTTCCAGTTCATCGCCACGGCTTCCACGGTCACCGGCTTGACGTTCGACTCGAGCGGCTTGTACGGGTCGAGATCGTGCGACGACTTCCAGGTGATGATGCCCAGCGCGATGATGATCAGGCAGGGGATCAGCCAAACCACCACTTCGATGCGGGTGGAGTGCGACCAGTTCGGATCGTATTCAGCAGACGTGTTGCTGGCGCGATACTTCCACGCGAACACGAGCGTCAGGATGATGACCGGTACGACGACCAGCAGCATCAGCCAGGTGGCGATCAGGATGATGCCCTTGATGTCGACGCCGACTTGCCCTTTCGGGTTCATCAGCGCGAAGTCGCAGCCGGCCAACAGGAGCAGGCCAAGGCAAGGCAGGTACCGCATCAGGGGCGGCATTTTTGGTTTCTTCATGTCACGACGGTCTGGTTGCGCCACGCCTGTGCACAAGCGTGGCACCGCCTACCTGCTGCACGGGGCAACTGGCTGGCTGGGCTGGGGAAAACCGGAGGACGTGTCCAAAGCTGGCGCTGCGAAATGGGCGATGCAAACGCCTGCGGACCATGCGGCCGGGCAACGCCATGAACGCGGCTTGGACAGCAACTGACGACTGCGTGCGCGCGCCTGAGGGGGCGGGTGCGTGCGCTGAGGTGACCGACTGCCTGAACTGCGTCTGCCCCGGTTCGGAAATGCCACCGGAACGAGCGTTGTGTCACGATGTTCACGCCATATCCACTTGCTTCAACCGCCTCACCAGCGCAGTGAGAACGGTCTCCGAGCGGATATCGCATTACATAAAACATCGTGGCCGGGACTGTACCGCAACGCAACATTACGGGTAAACCCAGACACAACAGAAACACTGTTCTTTTAATCGGACAATTCCTTGACCTGTCGCAACGGGGTAACAGTTATATCGTGGTTGCTTGTTTTTCCACGATTTCGCTGGACAAATGATAAGGGCCGCGATCTCGCGGCCCTTATTGTCGAGCGACAGTACTGACGAATTGGATACGTCAGGAGTAGCGTCGGCTGATCGATTCCGCTACGCAGACCGGTCGATCGGCGCCTTCCCGCTCGATCGTCACCTCCCAGGTGGACTGGGCACCGACCAGGCCATTCGGCAGCGGCTCCAGCCGCTCAACCTTGAGCAGCTTCACGCGTCCTCGCAGACGGCTGCCCACCGGCACCGGCGATGTGAAACGAACGCGATTCAGACCATAGTTGACGCCCATCTTGACGCCTTCCATGTGGATTGCGTTCTGCATCAGCTGGGGCAGCAGCGAAAGGGTCAGGAAGCCGTGCGCGATCGGCGCGCCGAACGGCGACTCACGCTTGGCACGCTCGACGTCGATATGGATCCACTGGTGATCGCCCGTGGCCTCGGCAAACAGGCTCACCTGCTGCTGCGTGATTTCGATCCAGTCGCTGACAGCCACTTCCTCGCCCTGCAGCGACTCCAGTTCTTCCAACGATGCGATGGTACGCATGGTGCTTGTCTCCTTGTCGTTCTTTTCTGATTGGGTAGGCCCCCTCTCCCGCGTGCGGCAGAGGGAAGTGAACAAACGGCGTGCGTCAGGCCGGGCGGCGCTTGTACATCCCCATGCCCTTGACCGTGCACACAACCTCGCCCTTCTGGTTGCTGGCCACCCACTGGGTCATCACCACGCCGCGGTCAGGCTTGGAACTCGACGGACGCACGTCCAGAACCCTCAGCACGGCAGTCAGGGTGTCACCGGCATAGACCGGCTTGATCCAGCGGACTTCATCCACGCCGGGCGACCCCATGCTGGTGGAGCGATCCCCCATCGACAGCACCAGCAGACGCATGATGATGCCGCAGGTCATCCAGCCGCTGGAAATCAGCCCACCGTAGATGCTCTGCTCCGCCGCGGCCTTGTCGACGTGAAACGGTTGCGGGTCGTACTGGCGCGCGAAGCTGATGATCTCCTCTTCAGTGACCGTATAGCTCCCGAGCGGGTGTTCGCTGCCGACGACGTAATCCTCGAAATACATCTTGGACATCAAGTCCTCCAATGAAAAAACCGCGCTCGGGGTCACCGGCGCGGTTTGAACACTTACGCAATACTCAGGCAGCTTCCTGGAAGCCAGGCTGGCTGGCGAAGCGGCCCAGATGGTGGTCCACATCGCCGAAGGTCGTATTGATCAGCGTGAGGCGCTTGAACATGTGCGCGGCCGGCAGTTCGTCGGTCACACCCATGCCACCGTGGATCTGCACGGCTTCCTGCCCCACCGAGCGGGCTGCCACGCCGACGCGCGCCTTGGCGGCGGACACGTAGCGGCGGCGCTCCTCGGGGCTGGCCTCGTCGAAGCGCGCCGCGGCCAGCAGCGTGATCGAACGCGACTGCTCCGCATGGATCATCATCTCGACCATACGGTGCTGCAGCGCCTGGAAGCGCGCGATGGCCACGCCGAACTGCTGGCGGGTCTTCGCGTACTCGAGCGTGGCGGCGTTGAGCGTATCCATGACACCGACGGCTTCGGCGCACAGCAGCACGGCGGCGTAGTCGGCGGTGGCCTCGAGCACATCCCAGCCCTTGCCTTCCGTGCCGATCAGCGTGGCCGGTGCATCCTGGAACGTCACGTCGGCCGCATGGAGGTTGTCGATCGTGCGATAGTCCTTGACGCTGACGCCGGCACCCTTGGTATCGACCAGGAACAGCGAGATGCCGTCACGGTCCGACTGGGCGCCGCTGGTGCGTGCCGACACCACGAGCTTGTCAGCCTGGGCGCCGTGGGTCACCACGACCTTGCGACCGTTGAGCTTGCCGCCCTTGGCCGTCACGGTCACGTTGTTCAGTTCATGGCGTGCCTGCTGCTCATTGAACGCCGTGGCCAGCTTCAGTTCGCCACCAGCCACCTGCTCGAGCAGCGCTTCCTGGCCACCGGCCAGCTTGAGCGCCTGCGCGGCCACCACCGTCGCGAAGTACGGCTCCACCACCAGGCCGCGGCCCAGTTCCTGCTGCACCACCATCATGTCGACAGCCGTACCGGAGAAGCCGCCTTGCGCTTCGGGCACCGGCAGTGCGGTCAGGCCGAGTTCGACCAATCCGCCCCAGGCCTGCTCGCCGTAACCATTCGCGCCCTTGATGTTCTTCTTGCGCGATTCGAAGTCGTAGCTCTTCTCGACAAAACGGCGAATCGCGTCGGCCAGTTGCTTCTGTTCGTCGCTGAGATTGAAGTTCATGTTGCGTGTCTCCTCACAGCCCCAGAATCATCTGGCTGATGATGTTCTTTTGGATTTCGTTCGAACCGCCGTAGATGGAGGTCTTGCGATAGTTGAAGTAGTACGCGGCCAGCGGGGCGGCGTCGTCGTAGCCGGTCACGGCGTGCTCGTGTTCGCACTCCAGGTACGCCGGATCGAACGGCTGGGCGTACGGGCCGACCGCTTCGACCATCAGTTCGGTCAGCATCTGCTGGATCTCGGTGCCCTTGATCTTGAGCATCGATGCCTCGGGGCCGGGGCCCTTGCCAGCGGCTTCGCTCGACACCACGCGCAGCACGGTGATCTCCAGCGCCATCAGTTCGATTTCCAGCGCGGCGACCTTGGCGCCAAATACCGGATCCTCGAGCAGCGGCTTGCCGTTCTTCTGCTGCTGGCGGGCAACGCGCTTCAGGAAGCCCAGTTCGCGCTTGGAGTTACCCACGCGCGCAATTCCGGTACGCTCATGGCCGAGCAGGTACTTGGCATAGGTCCAGCCACGGTTTTCCTCGCCGACGCGGTTTTCGACCGGCACCTTGACGTTGTCGAAGAAGACTTCGTTCACTTCATGCTCTTCGTCGAGCATGATGATCGGGCGCACGGTGATGCCCGGCGTCTTCATATCGATCAGCAGGAACGAAATGCCCTCTTGCTTCTTGGCCTCGGGGTCGGTGCGCACCAGGCAGAAGATCATGTCGGCGTGCTGGCCGAGCGTGGTCCAGGTCTTCTGGCCGTTGACGATGTAGTGCTTGCCATCCGACGTCAACTCGGCACGGGTCTTCAGCGAAGCCAGATCCGAACCCGAACCCGGCTCCGAATAACCCTGGCACCACCAGTCGGTGCAGTCGAGGATACGCGGCAGGTAGTACGACTTCTGCTCTGCGTTGCCGTACTTCATGATCACGGGCGCGACCATCGCCACGCCGAACGGCAGCACGCCAGGCGCGCCGACGCGGGCATTCTCCTCGTCCCAGATGTGGCGTTGCGTGGCGTTCCAGCCCGTGCCACCGAAGTCGACCGGCCAGTGCGGCGCGGACCAGCCCTTGCCGGCCAGGATCTTGTGCCAGCGCACCAGATCGTCGCGGTTGGGGCGGCGGTGGTTGAGTACCTTTTCGCGGATTTCCGCCGGCAGGTTGGCTTCGAGCCAGCTACGCACTTCCTGACGGAAGGCGATGTCGGCCGCCGAGTAATTGAGATCCATGCCCGTCTCCATTGGTGGTGCCGGCGGGCGCCGGCCGTTTGTTTTACCTCGCGCATCACTGCGCGAGGTAAACCGGGCACAGGATGCTTGTTCAGTGGGCCGTCTGCTTCAGCGCATCCGGCACGATGAGCGGAAAGGTCTCGATGCCTTCGTCGGCCAGCGCCTGCACGTCTTCCGGCGTTGCCGAACCGCGGATACCGCGCTCCGGCGCTTCCTCGTAGTGCATGCGCCGCGCTTCCTCGGCGAAACGTTCTCCCACGTCCTCGGTCTGCGCCAGTACCTGCCGGACTGCCTTCAGATAGTGGGCCTGCAGCGCCTGCATCATCTGCTGCGCGTCGGCCTTGCCTTCCTCGGCGTTCCGGACCTGCGTCTGCGCCGGCTTGGCGGTGGCACCCGAAAGATTCAGGCGCGGCGCGCTGGGCAGGCGGGAGACGGCATGGTCACCACAGACCGGGCATTGGACGAGGTCACGCGAAATCTGCGATTGCGCATCTTCCTCCGAGGCAAACCAACCCTCGAAACGATGGTCTTGCGCACAGCGCAGGTCGAGCACCTTCATGATCTTTCCAGCCCGTCGGGCAATATTAGCCGTGAATCGAAATTTTGTGAACGGTCGTGCTAATTTTTTCGCTGACCGTTTTTGCCTGGCAGGATGCGTCCTAAACACAATTACGCCGGAGCAAGGGAAAACCCCATGCGGAGACTGGCACTGGGCCAGCCACAAGCCTGCAAGGCGGCGCAGTAGCTTAGCAGTTATGCGCCGTTTCAGCCGATGCTGCGATTGTCAGGAAACGGAGGCTCGCTTTGCTCGCCCGGCTGCCAGGCGCCAGAGACGATCTTCTCCAGCCAGAGCGCGCCGATAATCGTCTTGACGTCGGTAATACGCCCCTGACGTACCCAATCGATCACCTGGCCCACCGGCGTGATAAAGGTTTCCAGGAACTCGCCATCGTCGAGTTTCGCCTCGCCGGCGGTCAGATCACGCGCCAGGAACAGGTCGATGAACTCGGTCGAGTAGGAGATCACAGGGTGGATCCGCGTCAGGTAGTCCCAGCGACGCGCGGTGTAGCCGGTTTCCTCGAGCAACTCACGTTCGCCACAGCGCTGCGCGCCCTCTTCCGGATCGAGCTTGCCGGCCGGAAATTCGAGCATCACTTCACCGATCGGGTAGCGGAACTGGCGCTCCATCAGCACCGAGCCGTCATCGAACAGCGGGATCATCATGACTGCGCCCGGATGCAGCACGTACTCGCGCCCGGCTTGCTTGCCATTGGGCAGGCGCACGATGTCTTGCTTGAGGGTGAGGAATTTGCCGCGATGGATGGTCGCGGAAGCGACGGCAGTTTCCCTGAGGTGATCGTCACGCTCTTCGGACGATACGGCGGGGGTCTTGTCGATCATGAACGCTCCGGGTGTGGCACGGGCCCCGGGCGCGAGGGTCTGGCCGCAATCAGGCCGTGCGATGTTTGACCAGGTATTGCCAGGTGAAGCCGGGGAAGGCAAACACCAGCATCATGCAGGCGGTGATGGCGTAGAACTGCCAGCCTTGCGGGAAGGCGTTGCCGAGGCTCGCCTCCACCGCGAAACCGGCAAGGCCGGCCACCACGTACCACATGAAGAGTTCCACCAGGCGCAGCCACAGCGGCTTGCGGGCCCACTTCAGGCCCACCGCCGCGAACAGGCGCTGGTTGACGAACGGCAGATTGGCACACACCAGTGCCAAAAGGATGACAAACCAACCACCTGCCGAGGAACTCATTGCGTCACCTTGCCTGAAAAATCAGGACGCCAGCGTAGCACGGATGGCCTGGAAGCACAGGTCCATCAGGCCAGCCGGGAACAGACCCAGCAGGATCACTGCCAGACCGTTCAGACTCAGCACCGAACGCAGGCCAGTCGACGCTTCCAGCGGCTCTTCGCCAACCGGTGCATCGAAGTACATCAGCTTCACAATGCGCAGGTAGTAGAACGCGCCGATCAGCGAGAACACCACTGCCACCACGGCCAGCCAGCTCATGCCTGCCGACACGACCGCCTGCAGCACCGACAGCTTGGCATAGAAGCCGACGGTCGGCGGAATGCCGGCCATCGAGAACATCATCACCAGCATCAGGAACGCGAACCACGGATGACGGCGCGACATGCCCTTCAGGTCGTCGAGCGTTTCTGCCTCGAAGCCCTTGCGCGTGCGAACCAGGATCAGGCCGAACGTGCCCAGCGTGGTCAGCATGTACGTGATCGAGTAGAACATCGACGAGCTGTAGGCATTCACTGCGCCGTCGGCCTTGTTGGCCACCACGCCCGAAAGCATGCCCAGCAGCACGAAGCCCATGTGGGAGATCGTCGAGTACGCCAGCATCCGCTTCAGATTTGTCTGAACGATAGCCGTCAGGTTACCGATGACCAGCGAAGCAATCGACAGGATCACCAGCATGACCTGCCAGTCGGTCGCCAGCGGCAGCAGGCCCTCCACCAGCAGGCGGATGATCAGCGCGAATGCGGCAACCTTCGGACCAGCAGCGATCAGCAGCGTCACAGCGGTCGGCGAACCCTGGTAGATGTCCGGGATCCACATATGGAACGGTGCGGCACCCAGCTTGAACGCCACACCGGCCACGATGAACACCACACCGAAGGCCAGCATCGTCGTGTTGACGCGGCCCGACTCGACCACGCGGAACACTTCACCCAGGTTCAGCGAACCGGTGGCACCGTACATCATCGACATGCCGTAGAGCAGGAAGCCCGATGCCAGTGCGCCCAGCACGAAGTACTTGATCGCCGATTCGGACGTCACGCGCGACTCGCGGCGCAGGGCAACCAGCGCATACGACGACAGCGACAGCAGTTCCAGACCCAGGTACAGCGTCAGGAAGTTGTTGCCGGTGATCATCACGATCTGACCGCCGAGCGTGAACAGCGCGAGCATGTAGAACTCGCCTGCGAACATGTCCCGTTCGGCCAGGTAGCTACGCGTGTAAATCAGCGTCAGAAGCATACCCAACGAGCAGAACGCGGCCAGCACGTTCGCCATCGGGTCGATCACGACCAGGTTGGCGAACGCGTAGTGCGTTTCGCCGCCTGCCGCGTCGATGCCGAACCACACGGTCAGCACCAGTGTAGTCAGCAGCGACAGCGGGTACGCCACGCTGGTGCGGTTCTTGCCGCGGGCTAGGTCGATCCAGTTGATCGCCGCAATGGCGATCGCCAGAAAAATGATTGGCGCCACGGGGGCCAGGCTAGAGGACGATTGCATGTTGATTTCTCTCCCCCGCTTACAGCTTGGACTGTGCCACGTGGGACAGCAGGTTCACCACCGAGGCGTGCATCACGTCGGTGAAGGGTTTCGGGTACAGACCCATATACAGCGTCATGATCGCCAGCAGACCGAGCATGAAGAATTCACGCTTGTTCAGGTCCACCAGTTCGCGGACGTGCTCGTGCACGATATCGCCGAAGATCACGCGCTTGACCATCCACAGCGAGTAAGCCGCGCCGAAGATCAGGGCCGTGGCGGCCAGCAGACCGATCCAGAAGTTGAACTTGACGGCACCCAGGATCACCATGAATTCGCCCACGAAGCCCGAGGTAGCCGGCAGACCGCAGTTGGCCATCGCGAAGAACACCGACAGCGCCGCGAACTTCGGCATCACGTTCACCACACCGCCGTAATCGGCGATCTGGCGCGAGTGCACGCGGTCATAGAGCACACCGATACACAGGAACATCGCGCCCGACACGAAACCGTGCGAGATCATCTGGATGATGCCGCCCTCGATGCCGATCTCATTGAAGATGAAGAAACCGAGCGTCACGAAACCCATGTGCGCGATCGACGAGTACGCCACCAGCTTCTTCATGTCGGCCTGGACCAGTGCCACGAGGCCGATGTAGATCACGGCGATCAGCGAGATCGTGATGATGAACGGGGCCAGGTAGTGGCTGGCGTCCGGGGCGATCGGCAGCGAGAACCGCAGGAAACCGTAGGCACCCAGCTTCAGCATGATCGCCGCCAGCACCACGGAACCGCCGGTCGGCGCTTCCACGTGGGCGTCCGGCAGCCAGGTGTGCACCGGCCACATCGGCACCTTCACCGCGAAGGCCATGAAGAACGCGAGGAAGATCGCGATCTGCTCGTTCATCGTCAGCTTGGCCTGGTGCCAGGTCAGGATGTCGAACGAGCCCGTCTTGTTGTACAGGTACAGCAGCGCGACCAGCGTCAGCAGCGAGCCGAGCAGCGTGTAGAGGAAGAACTTGAACGCCGCATACACGCGGTTCGGGCCACCCCAGACGCCGATGATGATGTACATCGGGATCAGCGTGGCTTCGAAGAACACGTAGAACAGCAAGCCGTCCAGCGACGAGAAGACACCGACCATCAGGCCCGACAGGATCAGGAACGAGGCCATGTATTCGGCCACGCGTTCGGTGATCACTTCCCAGGCCGAGATCACGACGATCACGGTGATGAATGCGGTCAGCACCACGAACCACATCGAGATGCCATCCACACCCAGGTGGTACTGGATGTTGAAGCGTTCGATCCAGTTCGCCTGCTCGACGAACTGCATCGCAGCGGAAGCGGTGTCGAAGTGGAAGATCAGCGGCAGCGTGACGGCAAAGCTGACGATAGCACCGAACAGCGCCATCCAGCGCACGAAGCATTTGCTTCGGTCGGAGCCGAACATCAATACCACCAGCCCGAAGAAGATAGGCAGCCAGATTGCGAAAGACAGAACCATTTCTATGTTTTCCTTGCTTTGGTGCCTATCACTTGGTGCCTATCACGCCAGTGATCGTCAGCGTCAGGAGCACCAACATGCCGATGATCATTGCGAAAGCGTAATGGTAGATATAACCGGACTGCAGGTAGCGGCTGGCCGCAGCGAACGACGCCACCACGCGGGCCGAACCATTGACGAACAGGCCGTCGATGAAGCTCTGGTCACCACCCTTCCACAGGCCAGTACCCAGCAGGCGCGCGCCGCGAGCGAAAACCGCCTCGTTGATCGCGTCCATGTAGTACTTGTTGTCCAGCAGCTTGTAGAGACCGGAGAAACGTTGCTTGATCGCTGCGGGGATGTCCGGGCGCTTCATGTAGAAGAACCACGACAGCACCACACCTGCGATGGCCAGCCACAGCACCGGCGTCGTCAGCGAGTGAATCGCCATCGGCACCCAGCCATGGAACGCTTCCTTCAGCTCTTCCATCGCATGATGGTTCTCGCCGACGAAGATCACGTCCTTGAAGGCCACGCCATGCTTGAAGAACTCGCCGAACAGCATCGGCTCGATGGCGATGGCGCCAACGATCACCGACGGGATAGCCAGCAGCACCAGCGGCAGCGTCACGACCCACGGGGACTCGTGCGGCTTCTGGCCCGGGGCCAGGCCGTGGTGATGATCGTGCGAGACTTCCTCGTCATGGTGATTGCCATGGTGGTCGTCGGCCTTGCCGAAGCGCTCTTCACCGTGGAACACCAGGAAGTACATGCGGAACGAATAGAAGGCAGTCACGAACACACCGGCCAGCACCGCGAAGTACGCGAAGCCCGAGCCAGCGATATGCGATTCGGCCACGGCCTCGATGATCGAGTCCTTCGAGTAGAAGCCCGCGAAGAACGGCGTGCCGATCAGGGCCAGCGAACCGACCAACGACGTGATCCACGTGATCGGCATGTACTTGCGCAGGCCGCCCATGTTGCGGATGTCCTGGTCATGGTGCATGCCGATGATCACGGAGCCCGCGGCAAGGAACAGCAGTGCCTTGAAGAACGCGTGGGTCATCAGGTGGAACACGGCCACCGAGTAGGCCGAAGCGCCCAGCGCGACGGTCATGTAACCGAGCTGCGACAGCGTGGAGTACGCCACCACGCGCTTGATGTCGTTCTGGATGATGCCCAGGAAGCCCATGAACAGCGCGGTGATCGCGCCGATGACCAGCACAAACGACAGCGCGGTGTCCGACAGTTCGAACAGCGGCGACATGCGCGCCACCATGAAGATACCGGCGGTCACCATGGTTGCCGCGTGAATCAGTGCCGAGATCGGGGTCGGGCCTTCCATCGAGTCAGGCAGCCAGACGTGCAGCGGGAACTGCGCCGACTTGCCCATCGCGCCGATGAACAGGCAGATGCAGGCCACGGTGATCATCATCCAGTCGGTGCCGGGGAAGATCACGGTTGCCAGCTGCTCGCGGGTAGCGAAGACATCCGTGTAGTTCATGCTGCCGCTGTATGCCAGCAGCAGGCCGATACCGAGAATGAAGCCAAAGTCACCCACACGGTTGACCAGGAACGCCTTCAGGTTCGCGAAGATCGCCGTCGGGCGGGTGTACCAGAAGCCGATCAGCAGGTACGACACCAGGCCCACCGCTTCCCAGCCGAAGAACAGCTGCAGGAAGTTGTTGCTCATCACCAGCATCAGCATCGAGAAGGTGAAGAGCGAGATGTAGGCGAAGAATCGGTTGTAGCCGGGGTCCCCTTCCATGTAACCGACGGTGTAGATGTGCACCATCAGCGAGACGAAGGTCACGACCACCATCATCATCGCGGTCAGGGAGTCGACCAGGAAGCCGACCTCCATCTTCAGGCTGCCGATCGTCATCCACTCGTACACGGTGGCGTTGTAGCCCGCGCCGTTGAGCACGTCGAGCAACACCATCACCGACAGGACGAAAGCGATGGCAACGCCGAGAATCGTTGCCGAATGCGCCACGATCCGGCCGCCGCGCGACTCCGAGGAAAACGTGCCGAAGAACTTGGTACCGAACAGACCAGCTATCGCGGCGCCGGCGAGCGGCGCCAGCGGAATCGCCAGCAGCAGGTTGGGGTTGAGCGTGGTTGCCATAGGACGCTTATTGGTGTGCGATCGGGGAGCAGTCTTGGTTCAATGTGGATGCGGTCATGAATCAGCCCTTGAGGGTATCCATGTCGTCCACGTTGATCGTGTCCAGGTTACGGAACAGCACAACCAGGATTGCCAGACCAATTGCCGACTCGGCGGCGGCCACCGTGAGGATGAAGAAAACGAAAACCTGACCAGCCAGGTCGCCCATGTAGTGCGAGAAGGCGACGAAGTTCATGTTCACCGCAAGCAGCAGCAGTTCGAGCGCCATCAGCAGCACGATCACGTTCTTGCGGTTCAGGAAGATGCCAACGATGCTGATCGCAAACAGGATCGCACCGAGGACGAGGAAGTGGGCGAGAGAGAGCACAGCGGTTTCTCCGGGCTTTAGTTCTTGTTGGCGGCTGCCGCGGCATCCGCTTCGGCCCGGCCCTCGGCCGGCAGTTTCACCAGACGCACGCGCTCGTCTCGGCGCACACGGAGCTGGGCGCCAATGTCCTGGGCCTTCACGTCCTTGCGGCGACGCAGCGTCAGCGCAACGGCGGCGATGATGGCCACCAGCAGGATGATGCCGGCCACTTCGAACGCGTAGATGTAGTCCGTGTAGATCAGCTTGCCCAGCGCGGCGGTATTCGAATAGTTCGGATCCTGCGCGCCTGCGGGCAGCACGGCGTTGGTCGTGCCGATGAAGTTGCGCACAAGCACAATCGCCATTTCGGCGATGATCAGCGCGCCAATGATCGAGGCCATCGGCACGTAGGTCCAGAAGTCGCGCCGCAAATGCTCGATGTCGATGTCGATCATCATCACGACGAACAGGAACAGCACCATCACGGCGCCGACGTACACGAGCAGGAGCAGGATGGCGAGGAATTCGGCCTTCAGGATCATCCAGATCGCTGCGGCGGTGAAGAACGCCAGGACGAGGAACAGTGCGGAATGCACCGGGTTCTTTGCCGTGATGACTTTCAGTGCGGACAGCACCAGCACCAACGCAAAGACATAGAAGATGGTGGTCGTGAGTTCCATGGTCCCTATCGGATCCTCTTTGGGCCGCTTGCACACAGGCCCCTTTTCGGGGTGGCCACGCGTGCTCGCGGCATCCTTCTGTTGGCCCCTTGCGGGACCGATTCAATTTCGCTTTCGGGAGCCGGCGCCTCAAGCGCCCTGCTCCCGCCCTGCGTCGATACGCTTAACGGTACTTCGCGTCCGCAGCCTTGGCCGCGGCGATCTGCGGCTCGTAGCGGTCGCCCACGGCCAGCAGCATGTCCTTGGTGAAGTACAGGTCACCGCGCTTTTCGCCGTGATACTCGAGAATGTGCGTCTCGACGATCGCGTCAACCGGGCAAGCTTCTTCGCAGAAGCCGCAGAAAATGCACTTGGTCAGGTCGATGTCGTAGCGCGTGGTGCGGCGGGTGCCGTCGTTACGCACGTCCGATTCGATCGAGATGGCCAATGCCGGGCACACCGCTTCGCACAGCTTGCAGGCGATGCAACGCTCTTCCCCATTGGGATAGCGGCGCAGTGCGTGCAGGCCGCGGAAACGCGGCGACATCGGCGTCTTCTCTTCCGGGAACTGGACAGTGATCTTGCGCGCGAAGAGATAGCGGCCGGTCAAAGCCATACCCTTGAAGAGTTCCTTCAGGAGCAGGCTGTTGAAGAAGTCCTTGATGGCGAGCAGCATGACGATTGCTTCCTAAGTATTTCCGCGCGGCGCGCCCTGCCCCTGGCAGTCACGCACCATCGCCTGGCCTCTTAGTGCCAGATGTTCCACGGCGACTTGATCCAGATCGCCACAATGATCAGCCAAGCCACGGTCAGCGGAATGAAGATCTTCCAGCCCAGACGCATGATCTGGTCATAGCGGTAACGCGGGAACGAAGCGCGAATCCAGATGAAAACCGACAGCAGCAGGAATACCTTGATCACCAGCCAGAAGAAGCCCGGGATCGCATTGGTCAGCGCGCTCGAGAACGGCGGTGCCCAGCCACCGAGGAACATCAGCGAGGTCATCGTCGAGATGATGATCATGTTGATGTACTCGGCCAGGAAGAACAGCGCGAACGTCATGCCCGAGTATTCGATCATGTGGCCGGCCACGATTTCCGATTCGCCTTCCACCACGTCGAACGGGTGGCGGTTGGTTTCAGCCACGCCCGAGATGAAGTACACGCCGAACATCGGCAGCAGCGGCAGCCAGTTCCACGACAGCAGGTTCAGGCCCATGTTGGCGAAGTAGCCGGTGTTCTGGGCGTTCACGATGTGCGACAGGTTCAGGCTGCCCGACACCATCAGCACGGTCACCAGAGCGAAGCCCATGGCGATTTCGTACGACACCATCTGCGCCGCGGCACGCATCGCACCGATGAACGCATACTTCGAGTTCGAGGCCCAGCCAGCCAGAATCACGCCATAGACGCCCACCGAGCTGATGGCCATCACATACAGCAGACCGGCGTTGATATCGGCCATCACCACTTCGGCCTGGAACGGAATCACCGCCCAGACAGCCACCGCGGGCATCAGCACCATCAGCGGAGCCACCAGGTACATGCCCCGGTTGATCTGCGATGGGAACATGACTTCCTTGAGCAGCAGCTTCAGCACGTCGGCGATCGGCTGCAGCAGGCCCAGCGGACCCACGCGGTTCGGGCCGATACGCACGTGCATCCAGCCGATCAGCTTGCGCTCCCACAGAATCAGGTAGGCCACGCACAGCAGCACCGGCACCACGATGAGCACCGCGCGGATGAGGATCCACAGCGGCGTCCAGTACATGCCGAAGATGTCGTGACCTTGCGAGGTAATCCAGTCGATCATGTTGCTTTCTCGCTCTTCTTATGCGGTGGCCGTCGCGGCCGCGTTGTTGCCGGCCGGCAGGTCGATGGCTTTCTCAACGGTGACATTGCCGAACAGCGCACCCAGCGTCACGGCAGCCTCTGTGGCGGCCGGCACGCGCACGGTGTTTGCCGGCAGCGTCGCTTCGAGAGCGGCCGGCAGCACCACGCTGGCACCATCCTGCATCACACGCACCGGATCGCCAGCCTGCACGCCCAGCTTGGCGAACAGATCCGACGACAGCGACACCTGCATCGCACGGCGCGCGGCGGCGGTAAGCTGCAGCGAGTCGGCACGGCGCACGATCGGGTCGGCGTGGTAAATCGGCACATCGGCGATACGCTCGACACCGTTGGCGGCAGCAGCCGTCACGCGGATCGGAGCATCGGTCGAGTTGTTCAGTTGCTCGGCGACCGGGCGAGCCAGCGCGGCATCGCGCACGGCTTCAGCCGTGTCGAAGTCGAAGCCCGGCACTTCCAGCAGGTTGCCCAGCACGCGCAGCACCTTCCAGCCCGGACGCGACTCACCCAGCGCGCGTACCACGCCGTTGAAGCTCTGCGCCTTGCCTTCGGCATTGACGAACGTACCTGCGGTTTCGGTGAACGGCGCGACCGGCAGGATCACGTCTGCGTATTGCAGCGCGGCTTCCGAACGGAACGGCGACAGCACCACAACCGTGCCGGCCTGGTTCAGCGCGGCCAGTGCCTTGCGGCCATCGGCGGCGTCGAACTCGGGCTCGGCGTTCAACACGATGTACGCGCGGCGCGGCGCATCGAGCATGGCCTGTGCGTTGGCACCGCCTTGCTGCGGCAGGGCGCCAGCAACATAACCACCGACCGTGTTGGCGGCCTCGGTCAGGAAGCCCAGCGTCGCGCCCGTTTCCGAGGCGATCCACTGCGCCAGAGCGTGCAGCGACGAGAACTGCGGGTGACGGACGGCTTCGTTGCCGAGGAACACCGCACGGCGCTCGCCCGACAGCAGCATATCGGCCACGGCCTTCGCGGCATCGCCACCGTCGAATCCTTCGGTACCGGCCGGAGCGGTCACGCCCTTGGCGGCGGCCACGGCACGGGCCACGCCGGCCAGTGCGGCGGTCCAGCCCGACGGGGCAGCATTGATACGCGCGGCGATCGGCATCAGCAGGTCTTCACCGCCCGCGCCAATCACGGCCACACGTGTACCCTTTTTCACGGCTTGACGCAGACGCGACGCCAGCAGCGGATGATCCTTGCGCAGCGACGAACCGATCACCAGCGCGCGTTGCAGCGTGCTGACGTCGGCCACCGGCATGCCGAGCCACGGCGCGCCCTTTAGTGCGGCCGAGAAATCGGATTGACGCAGGCGGAAGTCGACATTGTCGCTGCCCAGGCCACGGACGAGCTTGCCCAGCAGGAACAGCTCCTCCAGCGTGCTGTGCGGGCTGGCCAGCGCAGCAATCTGGTCGACGCCGTGATCGCGCTTGATGCTTGCCAGACCATTGGCTACGTATTCGAGCGCGGTCTGCCAGTCCGTTTCCATCCATTCGCCACCCTGCTTGAGCATCGGGCGGGTCAGACGGTCGGCGCTGTTCAGGCCTTCGTAGGCGAAGCGGTCCTTATCGGAGATCCAGCATTCGTTGATGTCCTCGTTCTCCAGCGGCACCACGCGCATCACGCGCTGGTTCTTGGTCTGGACCACGAGGTTGGCGCCCAGGCCGTCGTGCGGCGACACCGACTTGCGGCGTGCCAGTTCCCACGTACGGGCCGAGTAGCGGAACGGCTTGCTGGTCAGCGCGCCGACCGGGCACAGGTCGATCATGTTGCCGGACAGTTCCGAATCCACGGTCTGGCCGACGAACGTCGTGATTTCCGAGTGCTCGCCGCGGTTCAGCATGCCCAGCTCCATCACGCCGGCCACTTCCTGGCCGAAGCGCACGCAGCGAGTGCAGTGGATGCAGCGGGTCATCTCTTCCATGGAGATCAGCGGGCCCACATTCTTGTGGAACACCACACGCTTCTCTTCCTTGTAGCGCGACTCCGAACCACCGTAGCCCACCGCCAGATCCTGGAGCTGGCATTCGCCGCCCTGATCGCAGATCGGGCAGTCGAGCGGGTGGTTGATCAGCAGGAATTCCATCACCGATTTCTGAGCCTTCACAGCCTTCTCAGAATTGGTGAAAACCTTCATGCCTGGCGTCACCGGGGTGGCGCAGGCGGGCAGCGCCTTGGGCGCTTTTTCCACTTCAACCAGGCACATGCGGCAATTCGCCGCGATGGACAGTTTGCGGTGGTAGCAGAAGTGCGGGATGTACGTGCCCAGCTTCTGGGCCGCTTCCATCACGAGGCTGCCTTCCGCAACCTCTACCTTCTTGCCGTCGATCTCGAGTTCAACCATGTTCTGCCACGCTTCAGGAATAGGCCGGGACCATGCACTGCTTGTGTTCGACGTGATACTCGAACTCCTTCCAGTAGTGCTTGAGCATGCCGCGTACCGGCATCGCCGCTGCATCGCCGAGTGCGCAGATAGTGCGACCCATGATGTTTTCCGCGACGTTGTTGAGCAGGTCCAGATCTTCCTGGCGGCCTTCTCCGTGTTCAATGCGATTCACCATGCGATAGAGCCAGCCTGTGCCTTCACGGCACGGCGTGCACTGGCCGCACGATTCTTCAAAGTAGAAATACGACAGGCGCAGGAGCGAACGCACCATGCAGCGTGTTTCGTCCATCACGATCACGGCGCCCGAGCCCAGCATCGAGCCGGCCTTGGCGATCGAGTCGTAATCCATGTCCGATGCCATCATCAGGTCGCCCGGCACCACCGGGGCGGAGGAACCGCCCGGAATGACCGCCTTGATCTTCTTGCCACCGCGCATGCCGCCTGCGAGTTCCAGCAGCGTTGCGAACGGCGTACCCAGCGGGATCTCGTAGTTGCCCGGACGCTCGACATCGCCCGACACCGAGAAGATCTTGCTGCCGCCGTTGTTCGGCTTGCCCATCTTCAGGTAGTTCTCGGGGCCGACTTCCAGCAGGAACGGCACCGCGGCGAACGTTTCCGTATTGTTGATGGTGGTCGGCTTGCCGTACAGACCGAAGCTGGCCGGGAAAGGCGGCTTGAAGCGCGGTTGGCCTTTCTTGCCTTCCAGCGACTCCAGCAGCGCGGTTTCCTCGCCGCAGATGTATGCGCCGTAACCATGGTGGGCGTGCAACTGGAAGTTGAAGCCCGAACCCAGGATGTTGTCGCCGAGGAAGCCGGCGCGGCGCGCTTCTTCGAGGGCTTCCTCGAAGATTTTGTATTCATTCCAGATTTCGCCGTGGATGTAGTTGTAACCCACGGTGATGCCCATCGCGTACGCGCCGATGGCCATGCCTTCGATCAGCGCGTGCGGGTTGTAGCGAATAATGTCGCGATCCTTGAACGTGCCCGGCTCGCCTTCATCGGTATTGCAGACGAGGTACTTCTGACCCGGGAACGCACGCGGCATGAAGCTCCACTTCAGGCCGGTGGGGAAGCCCGCACCGCCACGGCCGCGCAGACCCGACGCCTTGACGTCGGCGATCACCTGCTCGGGCGTTACCTTTTCCTCGAGAATGCGTCGGAGCTGCTTGTAGCCGCCACGCTTCACGTAGTCTTCGAGGTGCCAGTTCTTGCCGTCCAGGCCAGCCAGGATCAGCGGCTTGATATGACGGTCATGCAGAGAGGTCATGTTACTTGTCCCCCTTGGCGGCGGCTTCGGACTTGAGCTCTTCGACCAGTGCGTCGATCTTCTGCTCGCTCATGAAGCTGCACATGCGGGTGTTGTTGACGATCATCACCGGTGCGTCGCCGCACGCGCCCATGCACTCGCCCTCTTTCAGGGTGAAACAGCCGTCGGCGGTGGTCTCGTTATAGTCGATCCCGAGCTTGCGCTTCAGGTATTCGCCAGCCCGCTCGCCGCCCGACAGCGCGCACGGCAGGTTGGTACAGACGGCGAGCTTGTGCTTGCCCACCGGCTTGGTGTCATACATGTTGTAGAACGTGGCCACCTCTTCCACCCACACGGGCGGCATTTCGAGGTAGCTGGCGACGAACTGCATGACTTCGGGGGAAACCCAGCCCACCTCGCCCTGTGCCACGGCGAGTGCCGCCATCACGGCCGACTGCTTCTGGTCGGCCGGATACTTCGCGATCGCGCGATCGATTTCCTTGAGAGCTTCTGCTGATAGCATGGTCATTGCAGTAATACGGCGAAGCCGCGCGGGGCTCCGCTAGTTTGCAGCCGTCGCTGCCATGTTCTGCCGGCCCGGACGCCCCTTCGCGTCCTTGCCGATCCGTTGCAGGCATTGCCTGCCGCCACCGTTACAGCCGGGGCCGGCCGAACACACCCGGAACGTCGTCCGGGCAACGGCCTGTGACGGGATACTCGTCTTCCGGTATCCCTTAGCGGTCGATCTCGCCGAACACGATGTCCTGTGTACCGATGATCGTGACCGCATCCGCAATCATGTGTCCCTTGGCCATTTCGTCGAGCGCGGCCAGGTGGGCAAAGCCCGGGGCACGGATCTTCAGACGGTACGGCTTGTTCGCGCCATCCGAAATCGCATAGATGCCGAACTCGCCCTTCGGGTGCTCCACCGCGGCGTAGGCTTCGCCTGCCGGCACGTGGATACCTTCGGTGAAGAGCTTGAAGTGGTGAATCAGCTCTTCCATGTTCGACTTCATGTCCACACGCGACGGCGGCGCCACCTTGTGATTCTCGGTGATCACCGGACCCGGGTTGCGACGCAGCCAGTCAATGCACTGCTTGATAATGCGGTTCGACTGGCGCATTTCTTCCACACGCACCAGGTAACGCGAATAGCAGTCGCCCGCCGTACCCACGGGGATGTCGAAGTCCATCTTGTCGTAGACCTCGTACGGCTGCTTCTTGCGCAGATCCCACTCGATGCCCGAGCCACGCAGCATCGGACCGGTGAAACCCATCTGCAGCGCACGCTCCGGTGTGACCACACCAATATCGACCAGACGTTGCTTCCAGATACGGTTATCGGTCAGCAGCGTCTCGTACTCATCGACATAGGTCGGGAAACGGTTCGTGAAGTCCTCGATAAAGTCCAGCAGCGAGCCCGAACGGGCTTCGTTCATGACCTTGATGGCCTTCTCGTTGTGGACTTTCGACGCGCGATATTGCGGCATCGTGTCAGGCAGATCGCGGTAGACGCCGCCCGGACGGTAGTAGGCCGCGTGCATACGCGCGCCCGACACCGCCTCGTACATGTCGAACATGTCCTCACGCTCACGGAACGCGTAGAGGAACACCGCCATCGCACCCACGTCCAGCGCGTGCGAGCCGATCCACATCAGGTGGTTCAGCAGACGGGTGATTTCGTCGAACATTACGCGGATGTACTGGGCGCGAATCGGTACCTCGAGGCCCAGCAGGCGCTCGATCGCCATCACGTACGCGTGTTCGTTGACCATCATCGACACGTAGTCGAGACGATCCATGTAGGGGACGTTTTGAATCCAGGTCTTCTGCTCGGCCAGCTTTTCGGTGGCACGGTGCAGCAGGCCGATATGGGGGTCGGCGCGCTGGATGACTTCGCCGTCCAGTTCAAGCACCAGACGCAGCACGCCGTGCGCTGCAGGGTGTTGGGGGCCGAAGTTGAGGGTGTAGTTCTTGATATCTGCCATGACGCGATCTCAGTGCTGCGTGCCGCCGTAGTTTTCCTCGCGAATCACGCGCGGCGTGACTTCGCGCGGCTCGATCGTCACCGGCTGGTAGATGACCCGCTTCTGTTCCGGGTCGTAGCGCATTTCGACGTAGCCCGAGACTGGGAAATCCTTGCGGAACGGGTGGCCGACGAAACCGTAGTCGGTCAGGATACGGCGCAGATCCGGATGGCCTTCGAACACGATGCCGTAGAAATCGAACGCTTCGCGCTCGAACCAGTTCACCGAGTTCCAGACGTTGATGACCGACGGCAGCACCGGGAAATCATCGTCCGGCGCGAATACGCGCAGACGCAGACGCCAGTTGTGCGTTACCGACAGCAGTTGGGAGACAGCGGCAAAACGCAAGCCATCCCAGGCGCCTTCGGCGTAGTCGGAATAGTCCACGCCGCACAGGTCGAGTAGCTGTTCAAAACGCAACGAGGGATCGTCACGCAGCAGACGCGCGACTTCGAGATAGTCGGCGGCCTTGACGATCAGCGTCAGTTCGCCGGTGGCCTCGATCAGGTTCTGCACGCGCTTGCCGAGGACCTTTTCGAGCGCAGCCTTGAGGGTATCCAGGTTCGCCATATCAGCCCTTGCGCGCGATGGTGTTGGTACGCTTGATCTTGTTCTGGAGCTGGATCACGCCGTAGATCAGCGCTTCCGCCGTCGGCGGGCAGCCCGGAACATAGATGTCGACCGGCACGATGCGGTCGCAGCCACGCACCACCGAATACGAGTAGTGATAGTAGCCGCCGCCGTTGGCGCACGATCCCATCGAGATCACCCAGCGCGGTTCGGCCATCTGGTCGTACACCTTGCGCAGAGCGGGGGCCATCTTGTTGCACAGCGTGCCTGCCACGATCATCACGTCGGACTGACGCGGCGACGGGCGGAAAATCACGCCGAAACGGTCCATGTCGTAACGCGCGGCGCCGGCGTGCATCATTTCCACTGCACAGCAGGCCAGACCGAACGTCATGGGCCACAGGGAACCCGTACGGGTCCAGTTGATCAGCTTGTCAGCGGTCGTCGTGACAAAGCCTTCGTTGAGAACGCCTTCGATTGCCATTTCACATCACTCCCAATCGAGCGCGCCCTTTTTCCAGATGTAGACGAAGCCCACGATGAATTCCAGCAGAAACACGCCCATGGCGATGAATCCCGGCCAACCGATGTCCTTGAGGGCGACGCCCCACGGAAACAGGAAGGCAGTTTCGAGATCGAACAGGATAAACAGGATGGCGATGAGGTAGTAGCGCACGTCGAACTTCATGCGCGCATCCTCGAACGCTTCGAAGCCGCACTCGTACGGCGACAGCTTCGCTGCGTCAGGCTTGTAGGGACCGAGAATTCGACCGATGGCCATCAGTGCCACACCGAGCACGACGCCAAAGACGATGAAGATGAGGACGGGGAAGTAGGCTTCGAGAGTCAAGATGCGGCCAGCCTTATCTGGAATGTTGTCAACAGCACCAGCTATAGCGGCGTCCTGTTGCCCACCCCAAGCGCCATCCCGTCATAGCTACGGCGCCGCCTTGCGGACTGCCGGAGGACATGCCGACGCATCTTGAGATGCGTAACACGAACTCCGATCAAGTTGTTTGGTGCCGACGGCGAGACTCGAACTCGCACAGCTTTCGCCACTACCCCCTCAAGATAGCGTGTCTACCAATTTCACCACGTCGGCTGGGGGAGAAACAATATTGCCTTGCGCTGGGTTTTTATACCCTCTGGAACGTCTGCCGAGGAGTCTGTCCTTCGGCTTTCGCCCCGTCGCTGGGGAATCGTTTCAAGCCCTGCATTCTAACTAGGATTCCCGATTTGTTCAATGCACAACTGCAAATAAAATCAGGAATCCGTGGACACACTGTTCAATTATTGCAATTACTTCGGCACGGCCGGACCCGCCGGGGCGGAGGCCGATGCTGCAGCTGCGGCAGGTGCGGAAGCAGGTGCCGCAGCGGCCGGCGCCGACTGCTGCGCCGCGCCCATCACGCCCAGGGATGCCGAGGGCTTGTAGTTGCCCAGCAGCGTCAGACCCAGGGTGCAGCAGAAGAACAGTGCCGCCAGAACGGCCGTGGTACGTGACAGGAAGTTCGCCGATCCGGTAGCGCCGAACAGACTGCCAGAGGCGCCCGATCCGAACGCCGCACCGACATCGGCACCCTTGCCGTGCTGCAGCAGAACAAGACCAATCACGCCAAGCGCGGACAGGACCTGCACGATTACCAACAAAGTCTTGAAGATTGCCATTTGGTTAAAGTCGTTTCGAACTTGCCTGATCAGACAGTCGCGTACGGCATTCAGGCGTTGCCGATCGCGAGGAAATCATCCGCTTTCAGGGAGGCGCCACCAATAAGCCCCCCGTCAATATCGGACATGGAAAACAATTCAGCCGCATTGTCGGGCTTGACGCTGCCACCATACAGAATGGCCATGCGTGCCGCGACACCGACATCCTTCGCCGCGACCCGCGCACGCAGCGCTGCGTGAACTTCCTGGGCCTGCGCGCTCGTGGCCGTCTTGCCCGTGCCGATCGCCCAGACAGGCTCATAGGCCAGGACAATGCGACCAAGCTGCTCGATAGACAAAGCATCGAGAACAGCCTGCAACTGACGGCCAACCACGGCTTCGGTCTGAGCGGCTTCGCGCTCAGCCAGCGTCTCGCCAACACAGACCACTGGAACAATGTCGAATTCCAACGCGCGCAGTGCCTTGGCAGCCACTACCGCGTCAGTTTCACCATGGTAGGTACGGCGCTCGGAATGGCCGACGAGCGCATAGCCGCAACCAAACTCACCCAGCATCGAGGCAGCCACTTCGCCGGTGAAGGCACCACGGGCCTCGGCCGACACATCCTGAGCACCCCAGGCAACCTGGGAACCGGACAACAGCGTCTGGCACTGGGCAAGATAGGGGAACGGCGCGCAGACCGCCAGCTTCGCGCGTGCAGGTGCAGCCTTGATACCCTCAAGCAGCGCCGCGTTGGCGGCCAGGCTGCCATGCATCTTCCAATTGCCGATGACCAGCTTTTGTCTCACAAGGGCCCCCTCTTTAAATCAAACCGGCTATTGTAGCGTGGTCAGAAGGGGGCCGCCAGCGTGCGCAGGCAATCCCGGACCGCAAGCGATCACGGGACCACAGCAAGAAGCATGGCTTACCAGGTCAGTACGATCTTGCCGATATGCTCGCTCGACTCCATGAGGCGATGCGCATCGGCGGCCTGTGCTGCGGGAAACACCTTGTGAATCACCGGCTTGATCTTGCCCGATGCCAGCAACGGCCAGACGTTCTGATGCAGCGCCTGCGCGATGGCGCCCTTGAACGAAGCCGGACGCGGGCGCAGCGTGGAACCGGTGACGGTAATGCGTCGACGCAGGATATCGCCAAGGGGGATTTCCGCCTTGCCGCCACCAAGCAGCGCGATGATCACGATGCGGCCGTCATCGGCGATGCACGACAGTTCACGCGCGAGATACGACCCCGCCACCATGTCGAGGATCACGTCGACGCCCTTCCCTTCGGTCAGCGCCTTCACTTCGGCCACGAAGTCCTCGGTCTTGTAGTTGATCGCGCGATCGGCGCCGAGCGCCTCACACGCCTTGCACTTGTCATCGCTGCCGGCCGTCACGAAGACCTTGAAGCCAAGTGCCTTGGCAATCTGGATTGCCGTGGTACCGATGCCGCTCGATCCCCCCTGGATCAGCAGCGTTTCAGCCGCACCACGCGGACCCTTGCCAAGCTGCCCACGATCGAACACGTTGCTCCACACCGTGAAGAATGTCTCGGGTAGCGCAGCCGCTTCGATATCGGTGAGGCCCTCGGGTACGGGCAGGCATTGCTCGATCGGCGCCGTGCACAGTTCGGCGTAACCACCGCCCTGCACCAGCGCACAGACGCGGTCGCCAGCCTTCAGGCGGAAGCGATTGGCGGGATGCGAAAGGTCTCCACCAACGACCACACCCGCGACCTCGAGCCCCGGGAGATCCGACGCACCGGGCGGCACCGGATAGTTGCCGGTGCGCTGGAACACATCGGGACGGTTGATGCCAGCAGCCGCCACACGAATCAGGATTTCACCGGCCTTCGGCTCCGGATCGGGACGCTGCGTTTCCTGCAGAACTTCGGGAGCGCCGTATTCACGGATCTCGATGGCTTTCATGATGACTCCTCATTAATGTCTTGGATTGCATCGCGCGCGATGGCGTTGCTGACGCACGTGTCGCAGGCGAACCGGATGGCGAACTGACCGGCAGTGTAAACAAAAAAGCGGCTGGACATCGCCAGCCGCTTTCATGGGTGCTACGCGGTGACCGCGTTCGCCGTCAGCTTACTGCTGCTGATCGGGCGATGCCGGGGCGGCAGGTGCCGCGGCCGGTGCATCGCCTTGCGCGATCGGGCTGATGCTGCCGCCCTCTTCGGCCAGCGCAGCCTTCAGGGACAGACGCAGACGACCCTTTTCATCGGCCTGGATCAGCTTGACGCGAACCTGTTGGCCTTCCTTGAGCCAGTCCTTGATGTCCTTGACGCGCTCGTTGACGATCTCGGAGATATGCAGCAGACCGTCCTTGCCCGGCAGGATGTTGACGATGGCGCCAAAGTCCAGCAGCTTCAGCACGGTACCGGCGTAGATCTTGCCAACTTCGGCTTCCGCGGTGATGCCTTCGATGCGGCGCTTGGCTTCGGCCATGCCGTCGGTCGACGTCGACGCGATCGTGATCGTGCCGTCTTCCTGGATGTCGATGGTCGTGCCGGTTTCCTTGGTCAGTGCCTGGATCGTCGAGCCGCCCTTGCCGATCACTTCGCGGATCTTATCCGGATGGATCTTCATCGTGATCATGCGCGGAGCGTGCGCCGACAGCTCGGTGCGAGCGTGACCCATCGCGCCTTGCATCGCGCCGAGGATGTGCATGCGGCCTTCGCGGGCCTGAGCCAGCGCCACCTGCATGATTTCCTTGGTGATGCCCTGGACCTTGATGTCCATCTGCAGCGCGGTGATGCCCGCGTCGGTACCGGCCACCTTGAAGTCCATGTCGCCGAGGTGATCCTCGTCACCGAGGATGTCGGTCAGCACGGCAAACTTGTTGCCCTCCAGGATCAGGCCCATGGCCACGCCGGCCACGTGCGCCTTCACCGGAACGCCAGCATCCATCAGCGCCAGGCAGCCGCCGCAGACCGAAGCCATCGACGACGAACCGTTCGATTCGGTGATTTCCGACACCAGACGGATCGTGTACGCGAACTCGTCGTCCTTCGGCAGCACCGGGATCAGCGCGCGCTTGGCCAGACGGCCGTGACCGATTTCACGGCGCTTCGGGCTACCAACGCGACCTGTTTCGCCGGTGGCGAACGGAGGCATGTTGTAGTGGAGCATGAAGCGGTCGCGGTATTCGCCGGCCAGCGCGTCGATGATCTGCTCATCGCTCTTGGTGCCGAGCGTGGCCACCACAAGTGCCTGCGTTTCACCACGGGTGAACAGCGCCGAGCCGTGCGCGCGCGGCAGCACCGACGAACGGATCTCGATCGGGCGCACGGTGCGCGTGTCGCGGCCGTCGATACGCGGCTCGCCAGCCAGGATCTGGCCACGCACGATCTTCGCCTCGAGGTCGAACAGGACGTTGCCCACTTCCACCTTGTCGGCTTCCACGCCGGCCTCGGCCAGTTGGGCCTGCACGGTTGCGTAGATTTCCTTGAGCTTGGTGCTGCGTGCCGACTTCTGACGCAGTTGGTAGGCTTGCTGCAACAGCGGCAGGCCGATCTCGCTGACCTTGGCGATCAGCGCTTCATTCTTCGGAGCCGGAGCCCAGTCCCACTCGGGCTTGCCGCCTTCGCGCACCAGGTCGTGGATCGCGTTGATCGCGATCTGCATTTGCTCGTGACCGTACACCACGGCGCCGAGCATCACGTCTTCCGACAGTTGGTGGGCTTCCGATTCCACCATCAGCACGGCACGTTCGGTACCGGCAACCACCAGGTCCAGATCCGACGTCGCGATTTGCGCGCGGGTCGGGTTCAGCAGGTACTGGCCGTCCTTGTAGCCGACGCGAGCGGCGCCAACCGGACCGTTGAACGGGATGCCCGAAACGGCCAGTGCAGCCGACGAAGCGATCAGCGCGGGGATGTCAGCCGGGATTTCCGGGTTGATCGACAGCACGTGGATCACCACCTGCACGTCGTTGTAGAAACCTTCCGGGAACAGCGGACGCAGCGGACGGTCGATCAGGCGCGAGGTCAGCGTCTCGTTTTCCGACGGACGGCCTTCACGCTTGAAGAAGCCACCGGGGATCTTGCCAGCAGCGTAGGTCTTCTCGATGTAGTCGACGGTCAGCGGGAAGAAGTCCTGACCCGCCTTCGGGCTCTTGGCTGCCACCACGGTGGCCAGCACCACGGTGTCTTCCACGTCGACGATCACGGCGCCAGATGCCTGGCGTGCGATTTCGCCGGTTTCCATGCGGACCGTGTGCTGGCCCCACTGGAATTCCTTGACGATCTTGTTGAACATGGTCATGAGCGTTCCTTGATTTCATGCTTGCCGGCCGCACACATGCACGATCGGCGACGCCTGCGCTCGCAGCGGCAGGCGAACTGCCGGAGGTAATCCGGTCCGCAGTCCCAGGGAAGTGCTATGCCATTCCATCGCGCCACCGTCCGTGAAGGCACGTGGACGATGCAACCCGCGATGGAATGACACAAAACCCCGTTTCCTTGGTGCCGACTCCAGTGTCAATGCGCAAAAATGCGCGATAAAGAGCGAGGTAACTTACTCCGTCGCGCGACTTGGCGCAACGGCGCCGGGCATCAACGCCCGACTTTCGAGTGAAGCGAACATCACTACCAACCCTGGCCCAGCATATCAATCGCTGGACCAGAAAAGCAAAATGCCTGCCTCAGCAGTGCTGACGCAGGCATTGCGGCCTCACGTGAAATCGTGCGCGTGCAACTTCCGCAGGATTCGTGCTGCCATCCGCAGACCTTACTTACGCAGGCCCAGGGCTTCGATCAGGGCGCGGTAACGATCGGCATCGCTGGCCTTGAGGTAGTCCAGCAGGCGACGGCGACGGCTCACCATGCGCAGCAGACCGCGGCGGCTGTGGTGATCCTTCATGTTGGCCTTGAAGTGCGGGGTCAGTTCGTTGATACGGGTCGTCAACAGAGCGACCTGAACTTCGGGGCTACCCGTGTCGTTGGTGCCGCGAGCGAACTTCGCGATGATCTCGGACTTGTTGATATTGGCAGTTGCCATGATGATTTCCTTTCACTTGCGAACGCTGCAGCGCGGGATGCGCCACCTGCGTCGTGCCTGAATGACTTGAGGCATCTGTCGCCATCCAGCTGGGTGGCTTGAGGACGACAGCCGCGCATTATAGCCGAATTCCCGCCCGCGGCGAAGTCTACGGCGGCGCCCGCCTCAATTGCGCGGCGGGCGCTCCATACGGCACGTGGTCGGCAGCGTGGTCTGGGCGGTCTTAAGCTTCTTTATCGTGCGGAATCCGTAGCCGGAGCCTTCATTGTCGAAACGGACATCGCCGCCCTGCTTCGCCATGACCGAGACATAAAGCGGCTGGAGGACCTGGTGGTCGTCCGCCCGCACGGTAGCCTCGTGGAACGCGTTGGTAAAACGCATGTCCTCAAGCGCATAGCCCACGGCCACGGCGTCGGTAGAACCAGCGCGCTCGATCGCCCGCGCCAGCATCTCCACCATCATCTGCATGCGTAGATGCACATAGTCATCCTTGGGGTCCGGATAGCGTGCCCGGAACGACTGGTAGAACGCATCGGATGCCGCCCCGCCTACGTTCGGGTGCCATTCGGCCACGGCCAGCACCCGGCCCACACCCGCGTCACCCATCGCTGCCGGCGCACCGAGCCCATTGCCATAGAACGTGTAGAAGCGCGCATTGAGGCCACCCTCGCGCGCGGCCTTCACCATCAGCGTCAGATCGTTGCCCCAGTTACCGGTGATGACCGCGTCAGCGCCACTCGCCTTGATCTTGGCGATATACGGCGCGAAATCCTTGATCTTGCCGATCGGGTGGAACTCGTCGCCGACAATCTGGATATCCGGACGCTTTGTCGCCAGCATTTCACGCGCCGAACGCGCCACCTGATGGCCGAAGCTGTAGTCCTGGTCGATCAGGTAGACCTTGCGCACCGAACGCTCGCTTCGGATGGCCTCGGTCAACGCCTGCATTCGCATATCCGCGCTGGCGTCGAAACGAAAATGCCAGAAGCTGCAGTTCTCGTTGGTCAGCGAAGGATCAACGGCCGAATAGTTCAGGAACAGCACGCGAGCATCGGGCTGGCGCGCGTTCTGACGGTTGATTGCCCCCACGAGCGCGCTGGCCACGGCCGAACTGTTCCCTTGCAGCACAAACGGAATGCGCTTGTCGACCAGACTGCGGAACTGGATCAGGCTTTCATCGACATTGCCCTTGCTATCGAATGTCACCAGTTCGAACGGATGCGACCCATCGGGCAACTTGACACCGCCGCTCGCGTTGACGCGCTCGATGGCGATACGCAGGTTGCGCACCACAGCCTCGCCTGCGTTGGCAAAGGGGCCGGACAGGCCGTCGATCATGCCCAGGCGAATTGGCGCGCCAGCCTGCGCCTGCGCGGCTGCCGCCGCGCAAAACAGCGCAGCAGCCACCCAGACGCGCAATCTGTTCCCTCGAATCCAGGCCATCGCCCTCCCCAGTTACCCAGCAAAGCGAGCGATGTTAAGGCAGATGCGCCCGGACCGGCAATCTTCATCGATCATCGCCAGATGCCATTAGATCCGCGAAGTTTATTGCGACTAAGCAGACGAATCTGAAAGAAGCAATGCGGCATTCACACGACGCGACTGGTGCGGCTAAACTGCCGCCACTCGCATCCACCATGTGCCAAGCCTGAAGTCATGCCCTCCCGTTATCAGCGTGGCAGTCGCCATCTGCTTTCAATTCTGTGGGCCGTCCTGGCCACCCTCGCGCTGGGCGCCTGCACCGTCCTTGCCCCGGTCGACTCCGGACTCAAGCTCGTCGGCCAGCCGCAGAGCGCCGTGCAGGCCGCATTCGGCAAGCCCACCGACGTCTACAAGCTCGATGACGGGACAACCCGCTGGTTCTATTCGAAGCAGCCGCTCGGCGAGTATTCCTACGCGGCCGATTTCGATCGGGATGGCAAGCTGACGAATTTCCGCCAGATGCTGACGACGACCGAGCTGTACAAGGCAAAGGTCAATGTCTGGACCAAGAAGGACGTGCTCGAACACTTCGGCGCGCCGCGCGAGCCGATCGAGTACTACCCGCGCCTGAAGCAAGAGGCCTGGAGCTACCGCTTCCTCCACGAGGACCAGTGGTACTCGATGTTCAACTTCATGTTCGACGATACGGGTGTGCTGCGCCAGACACTGGTGACACCCGACCCCTTGCGCGACCGCCCTGAGCGCTGACGACAAAACGCCCGCCATCGCGGGATACGCGACTGGCGGGCGTTTCATGATGGCGGGGCCTTGTGAGCCCCGCCAGCGGCATCGCAGGATTCGGGATCAGATCTGCGGGTTGATCTTCTGCACAGCCTTGTCGTGCAGCTTGTTCAGCGCGGCCAGGTAGGCCTTGGCCGATGCGGCGACGATATCCGGGTCGGTACCCACGCCATTGACGATACGGCCCGCCTTCGACAGACGTACCGTGACTTCACCCTGGGCCTGCGTGCCAGCGGTGATCGCGTTCACCGAGTACAGCACCAGTTCGGCACCGCTATTGACCTTGCCTTCGATCGCGTGCAGCGTGGCGTCCACCGGGCCATTGCCTTCAGCTTCGCCGGTCTGCTCGCTGCCATCGATGTTAAACACCACGCGGGCATGGGGGCGCTCACCCGTTTCCGAACGCTGCGACAGCGAGATAAAGCGATAGTGCTCATTGGCGTGCTCTTGCTCTTCATCGGAGACGATCGCCATGATGTCTTCATCGAAGATCTCGGCCTTCTGGTCGGCGAGCTCCTTGAAGCGAGCAAATGCCGCATTGATCTCCGCTTCGCTTTCGAGTTGGACGCCAAGCTCCTGCAGACGCTGCTTGAACGCATTGCGGCCCGAAAGCTTGCCAAGCACGATCTTGTTGGCCGTCCAGCCCACGTCCTCGGCGCGCATGATCTCGTAGGTATCGCGCGCCTTGAGCACGCCGTCCTGGTGAATGCCGGACGCATGGGCAAACGCGTTGGCGCCCACCACGGCCTTGTTCGGCTGCACGACGAAGCCGGTAATCTGCGACACAAGCTTCGAGGCCGGCACGATCTGGGTCGTGTCGATGCCCACATCCATGTTGAAGTAGTCACGGCGCGTCTTCACGGCCATCACCACTTCTTCCAGGCTGGTGTTACCCGCGCGTTCGCCAAGGCCGTTGATCGTGCACTCGATCTGGCGAGCGCCGCCGAGCTTCACGGCAGCCAGGGAGTTCGCCACGGCCATGCCGAGGTCATTGTGGCAATGCACTGACCAGACGGCCTTGTCCGAGTTCGGAATGCGCTCGCGCACCGAGCGGATCAGCTCGGCATAGCCTTCCGGCACGGCATAACCCACGGTGTCGGGCAGGTTGATCGTGGTGGCGCCTTCGGCGATCACGCCTTCGAGCACACGGCACAGGAAGTCCATGTCCGAGCGGCTGCCATCTTCCGGCGAGAACTCGATGTCGTCCGTGAACTGGCGCGCGAAGCGCACGGCCAGACGTGCCTGCTCATAAACCTGGTCCGGTGTCATGCGCAGCTTCTTTTCCATGTGCAGCGCCGAGGTGGCGATGAACGTGTGGATACGGAACGAGTTTGCCGGCTTGAGCGCCTCGGCGGCACGAGCGATGTCCTTGTCGTTGGCACGGGCCAGCGAGCAGATCGTCGAATCCTTGACCACTTGGGCGATCGAGCGGATGGCCTCGAAGTCACCATTGGAGCTTGCCGCAAAACCTGCCTCGATCACGTCGACCTTCAGGCGTTCAAGCTGGCGCGCAATGCGAATCTTCTCTTCGCGGGTCATGGACGCGCCGGGCGACTGTTCGCCGTCACGCAAGGTGGTGTCGAAAATGATGAGTTTGTCAGACATTTTGTGGAGCTCCTGGGCTGTACCCTGTTGTGCCGTGCTGTCCCGATCTCAATCTTGCTGCCGGACAATCGCGTCAGAATGCAAAACGCCCCGGCGTGCAACGATGCAGGCCGGGGCGTTCGAAAGAATCCTGGTGATTCCGCGTTAAGGCGATTGGTGACCCTTAGCGCGCGCGCAACCCGACCTGACGGCCTAGTAGGCCACCTAGAATGGTGCGGGCGATTAGGGTCTGGCGCGAAATCATGTCGGCGACTATATCCGGTTTGGCGCGTGTGTGCAACCGCATCATTCCCGATACCTGCCAGCGACTCACTTCGGCGGAATCCGCAGTTTCTGGCCAGGGTAGATCTTGTCCGGATTCGACAACATCGGCTTGTTGGCCTCGAAGATCTTGTTGTATTCGGCGCCATTGCCGTAGGCAGCCTGGGAGATCGCCCAGAGCGTGTCGCCCTTCACGACGGTGTGCCATTGTGACTCGTCCGATTCGACGTTGACAGACATCTTGTCCTCGACCGAATCCACGCCTTCCACGTTGCCGCAGCACAGAATGATCTTCTCGCGCGTTGCCTGGTCAGCCGCCACGCCAAAGACGGTGACCTTGCCCTGCGAGCCGTCAACCGTGACTGTCAGCCCCGTCGCGGTCAGTCCCATCTGCGCGATATAAGCCTCGATGGCATCGCCAGCCGCGCGGTTGGCCGCATCGACCTTGTCCGTCGACGGATCGGCCACAGCCGCATCCTGGGCCGCCTTGGCCTCTCCCTTGCCGAACAGCTTCTCTCCCGCTTCCTTGATGAAGTCAAACATGCCCATGATGTCCTCCTGAGGGTGGGTGAAACGTACAACGCACAGACTACAGAAAAGCAATGGCGCCCGAAAGCGCCTTTGTTCCTATGTTGGATCAGTTGCCGCCTGAGCCGTTGCCCGGCGCACGCGACTTGTCGACGCCGCCACGCTGACCGTGCAGCGTTCGCCATGCCCACAGCAGGTAACCTGAAATCGCATAGGCGACGAACAGGCCAAACAGTGCCACGGGTGGATCGGAAGAAACGACCACGAACAGCACGAGTACCAGCACCATCATGCCGAACGGCACGCGATAGCGCACATCCAGCGCCTTACCACTGTAGAACGGCGCGTTGGAGACCATCGACAAGCCGGCATAGAGCGTGATGCCGAATGCGACCCACGGCATCCAGAGTTCCTTGACCGGCAGCTTGTTGTCGATCGCCAGCCAGACAAAGCCCGCCACCAACGCCGCAGCAGCCGGGCTTGGCAGCCCCTGGAAGAAGCGCTTGTCGACCACCCCAATATTGGCATTGAAGCGCGCCAGTCGTAGCGCCGCGCAGGTGCAGTAGACAAACGCGGCAATCCAGCCCCACTTGCCCAGGTCATGCAGGATCCACTCATACATGACCAGAGCCGGCGCCACGCCGAACGACGTCATGTCCGACAGCGAATCGTACTGCTCGCCAAACGCGCTCTGTGTGTTCGTGATGCGGGCCACGCGGCCATCCATGCCATCGAGCACCATCGCCGCGAAGATTGCGATGGCTGCCACGTCGAAGCGCATGTTCATCGCCTGCACGATCGCGAAGAAGCCCGCGAACAAGGCAGCGGTGGTAAAGGCGTTGGGCAGCAGATAAATGCCACGACGGCGCGGACGCACGTACTCCAGATCGTGCTCGTCCGGGTCATACGCATTGTCGTTGCGCAACTGGTTGCGGCGAAACGGACGCAGGTGCGTCACGTTACCGTTGTTGACGCGCTTGTTGCGTCGATTGAAGGCACCCATTCAGTGTCCCCTGTAGCAGGCGCGCTTACGCCCGCACATCCAGATCAGCCAGCACGGTCGCCGACGCCGAGACTTTCTCGCCAATCGTCACGCGCGGACGGGCATCCACGGGCAGGTACACATCCACCCGCGAACCGAAACGGATAAAGCCGTAGCGCTGACCACGCGATAGCATGTCGCCCACGTTGATGTAGCACAGGATACGGCGCGCTACCAGGCCAGCCACCTGCACCAGCGTCACCACCTGGCCATCCGACGCACGGCGGATCACGACGGCATTGCGCTCGTTCTCCACCGATGCCTTGTCGAGATCGGCATTGACGAACTTGCCGGGAAAGTACTCGAGCTTCTCCACCTTGCCATCGAGCGACGAGCGGTTCGAGTGCACGTTGAACACATTCATGAACACGCTGATCTTCAGTGCCTCGCGGCCCGCGTACGGGTCCTGCGTTTTCTCGACCACGACAATGCGGCCATCGGCAGGCGCCAGGATTGCGTTTGGCGCCGATGGAATCGGCCGAGGCGGATCGCGAAAGAACTGAAGCACGAACAGCGTGACGATCCACAGCGGCAGCGCGCCCCAGAAGCCCGCGCTGATATGCACCAGCAGCGAGACAATGAATGCGCCGGCCAGGAATGGCCAGCCTTCACGGGCGATCAGCGGATGAGGATAATTCATGCAGAAGATGTTCGGTGGTTTGCGCGGGCAGGAGGCGCCGCGACTGAAAGATAGGGATAAAGATCAGGCCTGGGCCTGAAAAGCCCGACAAGGATAGCAAAAAGCCGCCCGGCCCCCGCCAAAATGTCTCCTGCAACACAGGATCTGGCGGAAAGCCCGGCGGCTTCCAGGGTGCGCAGGGCGCCACGGCGCCCTGCTTCGCCCGGTACTGCTTAGTTCTTCGACTGGTCAACCAGCTTGTTCTTGGCGATCCACGGCATCATCGCGCGCAGCTTGCCGCCCACTTCCTCGATCTGGTGCTCGGCGGTCAGGCGACGGCGCGAAATCAGCGTCGGGGCGCCAGCCTTGTTCTCGAGCAGGAAGCTCTTGGCGTATTCGCCGGTCTGGATGTCCTTCAGGCACTGCTTCATGGCCTTCTTGGTCTCTTCGGTCACCACGCGCGGGCCGGTGACGTACTCACCATACTCGGCGTTGTTCGAGATCGAGTAGTTCATGTTGGCGATGCCGCCTTCGTAGATCAGGTCGACGATCAGCTTCAGCTCGTGCAGGCACTCGAAGTAGGCCATTTCCGGAGCGTAGCCAGCTTCCACCAGCGTTTCGAAGCCAGCCTTGATCAGCTCGACGGTACCGCCGCACAGCACGGCTTGCTCGCCGAACAGGTCGGTTTCGGTTTCTTCGCGGAAGTTGGTCTCGATGATGCCGGCGCGGCCGCCGCCGTTGGCGGTAGCGTACGACAGAGCGATGTCACGTGCAGCGCCGGACTTGTTCTGATGCACGGCGATCAGGTGCGGCACGCCGCCACCTTGCGCGTACGTCGAACGCACGGTGTGGCCCGGGGCCTTCGGGGCGATCATGATCACGTCCAGGTCGGCACGCGGGATCACGGCGCCGTAGTGCACGTTGAAGCCGTGGGCGAAGGCCAGCGCGGCGCCATCCTTGATGTTGGCATGCACTTCGTTCTTGTACACGTCGGCGATCTGCTCGTCCGGCAGCAGGATCATGACCACGTCGGCGCCCTTCACTGCCTCGGCCACTTCCTTGACCTGCAGGCCGGCGTTCACGGCCTTGTTCCACGACGCGCCGCTCTTGCGCAGACCAACGGTCACGTTCACGCCCGAATCCTTCAGGTTCAGCGCGTGGGCGTGGCCTTGCGAGCCGTAGCCGATGATGGTGACGTTCTTGCCCTTGATGAGGGAGAGGTCGGCGTCCTTGTCGTAAAACACTTTCATGATGGTTCCTTCAATTTCTCAAAATCTGCTTATTGGGTGGCGGCGAAGCGCGCGTTTGCCAATTCTGGACTGAGCGCGCTGCGCTGCTTCGGGATACTGCGTGTCGGCTTTTGGCCGGTAGCTGCCGGGGGCGCCGGTCAGACCTTCAGGATGCGCTCGCCGCGGCCGATTCCCGAACCGCCGGTACGGACGGTTTCCAGGATCGCGGTGCGGTCGATGGCATCGAGGAACGCATCCAGCTTGCCGCCGTTGCCGGTCAGCTCGATGGTGTACGTCTTTTCGGTCACGTCGATGATGCGGCCACGGAAAATGTCGGCGGTGCGCTTCATTTCCTCGCGCTCCTTGCCTACGGCACGCACCTTCACGAGCATCAGCTCGCGCTCGATGTGCGCGCCTTCGGTCAGGTCCACCACTTTGACCACTTCCACCAGACGGTTCAGGTGCTTGGTGATCTGCTCGATCACGTCGTCCGAACCGGTGGTGACGATGGTCATCCGCGACAGCGACGCGTCTTCGGTGGGTGCCACCGTCAGCGTCTCGATGTTGTATCCACGTGCCGAAAACAGGCCCACCACGCGCGACAGCGCGCCGGGTTCATTCTCCAGCAGGACCGAGATGATGTGTCGCATTACAGGTCCTCCGCGCCAAGCAGCATTTCGGAGATACCCTTGCCAGCCTGAACCATCGGCCACACGTTTTCAGTGGGGTCGGTCTGGAAGTCCAGGAACACGGTACGGTCCTTGAGTCGGAAAGCCTCGCGCAATGCGGGTTCCACATCGGAGCTCTTCTCGATGCGCATCCCCACGTGGCCATAGGCTTCGGCGAGTTTGACGAAGTCGGGCAATGCCTGCATGTAGGAATGCGAGTAACGATTGTCGTACTCGATTTCCTGCCACTGGCGCACCATGCCCAGATATCCGTTGTTCAGCGAGCAGATCTTGACCGGGGTGTCGTACTGCAGGCAGGTCGACAGTTCCTGGATACACATCTGGATCGACCCTTCACCGGTGATGGTGACGACTTCCTTGTCCGGGAATGCCTTCTTGATGCCCATTGCGTACGGCAGGCCCACGCCCATCGTGCCGAGGCCACCGGAATTGATCCAGCGACGCGGCTCGTTGAACTTGTAGAACTGCGCGGCCCACATCTGGTGCTGGCCCACGTCGGAGCAGATGAATGCGTCGCCGTGCGTCAGTTCCCAGATCTTTTCCACCACGTACTGCGGCTTGATGATCTCGGAACTGCGGTCGTACTTGAGGCAGTCCACCGAGCGCCACTTCTCGATCTGTTCCCACCACTTGGCCAGGGCCTCGCGCTTGGGCTTGATATCGCTCGTCTTGATCTGGGAGATCAGTTCCTGCAGCACGTCCTTGACGTTGCCAACGATGGGAATGTCCACCTTGACGCGCTTCGAGATCGACGACGGGTCGATGTCGATGTGGATGATCTTGCGGGCCTGCGCGGTGAAATGGGACGGATTGCCGATCACGCGGTCATCGAATCGGGCGCCGATGGCGATCAGCACGTCGCAGTTCTGCATGGCCATGTTGGCCTCGTACGTGCCGTGCATGCCGAGCATGCCAACGAACTGCTTGCTCGTGCCGGGGAACGCGCCCAGGCCCATCAGCGTATTGGTGACCGGATGGCCGGTAAGCGCAGCCAGCTCGCGCAGCTCTTCGCTTGCGTTGGCCAGTACCACGCCGCCGCCCGAATAGATGTACGGGCGCTCGGCCGATTGCAGCAACGCCACGGCCTTGCGAATCTGACCCGAATGGCCCTTGTTCACCGGGCTGTACGAGCGCATGTCGATCGACTTCGGATACTCGTACTTGCAGCTGTTGCGCGACACGTCCTTCGGGATATCGACCACCACGGGGCCGGGACGGCCGGTGGCGGCAATGAAGAACGCCTTCTTGATCGTGGCAGCAAGGTCACGCACGTCCTTCACGAGGAAGTTGTGCTTGACGATCGGGCGCGTGATGCCAACGGTGTCGCATTCCTGGAACGCATCCTGACCGATCGCGTGGGTCGGCACGTTGCCGGTGATCACCACCATCGGAATCGAATCCAGATAGGCGGTGGCGATGCCGGTCACGGCATTGGTCACGCCCGGACCCGAGGTCACCAGCGCAACGCCCACCTTGCCGGTCGCACGGGCGTACCCGTCAGCGGCATGGACGGCGGCCTGCTCGTGGCGCACCAGGATATGTTCGAATTTGGTTTGCTTGTGGAGCTCGTCGTAGATATAGAGCACTGCGCCGCCGGGATAACCCCAGACGTATTCGACGCCTTCTTCGGCAAGTGCGTTGACGAGGATTTCCGCTCCGATCATTTCGCGAGCGGAGGATGAATTGCTATCGGCGTGGGAAAATTCCGCGCTGGGCATGTTCATTTCAGTCCTTTGCAATTTTCGGCAAAAAATTGTTTGGATGCTCTCTGCCGGGCTTTTGGCTCGGGTTCAAGCGGTGCGCGTCTGCATGAGAAGACCGCCTCATAAGCGGTCCGATGAGACAACCACTGATGTCGTGAACCTTCGATGATACTGCAATGCACCACTGCGGTCTATGGGCAATTCACATCAAATCACTGGAATCATGCAGCGGCGGCACAACGGCCGGTGACTGGTTGATTGCGATGATGTCTGCACTTGCATACAGCAGTGGCAGAGTCCATGTGTTTTTTGCTAGCATCGCAGACATTTCAGAGGTGCCGCAGGACTTAGGCGGCACATTCGGCCCGGCCCCCGCGCCCAACTGCTGTATTTGCCTGCATGGCCACCGATCAGGAACTCTCCGACTTTCTCGCCAGCGTGGAACGACGCGCCTTCAAGCAGGCCGTGTTCGCCGTGCGGGACGACGAAGCCGCGCTGGACATCGTGCAGGACGCCATGATCAAGCTGGCGGAGAAATACGGCGACAAATCTGCCGCAGAACTCCCGCCGCTGTTCCAGCGCATCCTCCAGAACACAATCCACGACTGGTTCCGTCGCCAGAAGGTGCGCAACACCTGGGTGACGCTTTTTTCGAACCTGCGCGACGAGCGCGATGGCGACGATAGCGACCTGCTCGACACATTGGAGGCCCAAGCCGGCACCGAGATGGCAGAAAGCAGCGCCGACAAGGTCGAACGCGCGCAGGTCATGCATATCATCGAGCAGGAAATCCAGCGTCTGCCCACGCGTCAACGCGAGGCTTTCCTGATGCGTTACTGGGAGGATATGGATGTAGCCGAAACAGCAGCCGTGATGGGCTGCTCCGAGGGCAGCGTCAAGACGCACTGTTCCCGTGCAACGCATACTCTGGCGCAAGCCTTGCGCGCGCGGGGGGTCCGACTATGAGCAGAAACGAACGAGATATCCAGGAGCGGCGCTTCGCCCACGAGATTCGCCTGGCACTTGATGCCTCGGCGGATGCACTGCCGCCGGACGTTGCCGAACGGCTCGCCGCCGCGCGGCGCATGGCGCTTGCCGCGAAGAAAGCCGAAGTGCGGGCGCATGTGCCGCAACTTGCCCTGCCAGGCGGCCACCACGGCTACGCCTTCGAGGAAGAAGACGACACGCCACTGCACCGTGCCGGTGCATGGCTGCGCAAGCTCGCGCTCGTCTGGACGCTGGTGGCGCTCGGCGCCGGACTCATCGGCATCTACCACTGGCAGCAGCAGAAGCGCGTCGAGGAACTCGCCGACGTGGATACCGCGATGCTGCTCGACGACCTGCCTCCGACGGCATACGCGGACCAGGGCTTCCACGTGTACCTGAAGCGCGGGCAATAAGACATGGCCCGCGCAAGACACCTCGCCGACGCCTTCCACCGCCGGGTTGCCAGACTATGGGCTGCCGGCCCCGCCGTCGCTGCACTTGTCGCCGCGCTTTGCGGCGGCTTTGCCACATCGGCGGTTCAAGCGCAGAACCCTGCCGCCAGCCAGCCGGCCGCGCCGCGTCCGATCACCAATGCGCATCCGACCTGGCTCGAGCTGCCGCCCGCACACCAGCAGGCGCTCGCCCCACTCCAGCCGATCTGGGAAACACTGCCGGAACTGAATCGGCACAAGTGGGAACGCATCGCCGAGCGCTATCCGAAGCTCAAGCCCGAGGAACAGAAACGCCTGCAGGAGCGGATGGCCGAATGGGTCAAGCTGACCCCGCAGCAACGCCGTCTGGCGCGCGAGAATTACCAGATCACGCGCACGCTGCCGCCCGAGAAGAAGGCAGAGGCATGGGATCGGTACCAGCAGCTTCCGGAAGAACAGAAAAAGAAGCTAGCCGCAGCCGAGAAGGTGCCGCGCCGGCCCGGGACTGTGAGCGCGCTGCCATCGGGCAAGCGCCCACCGGCCGATACCAGCCGACAACTCCGACCTGAGAAAAAGGCTGCCAGCGGCGCGGCAGCCGTAGCCGGCCCGGCATCCGCGGCCCAGGCTACCCCGGCGCTGTCGTCTGCATCGGCTGCGGCAGTCGCCGCAGCTTCCGCAGCTTCCGCACCTGCCGCGCCCGCCGCCACGGCACCCGCGCCGGCGGCCCCGCCCGCGCTTTCGCCTCCCGTAACCGGCGAAGCGGCCACCACCTTCGACACCACCGACACCCCGCGCCAGTAACGGCCAGCCATCTTGCGCTGACCGCCAGACCGCGCCTGAGCCGTCGCGCTCGACGCGTTTGGCATAATGGCTGCTTATCGCTCACGCCTTGCGCCATGCCAGTTGCCACGCCTGCCGTTTCTGCCCAGCCCGCTTCCAATCCGATGCCACGCACACCGCCGCTGCGCCGCCGCCTGCTTTGCATGCTCTATGAAGGCGTATTGCTGTTCGGCGTGCTGATGGCCGCCAGCGCGGTGTACATCGTTGCACGGCCGTTGCTGCAACAGATCGGGCTCGACCGCCCATATGTCGATCAGGCCTGGATGTTCCTAGTCCTGGCCTTCTATTTCTCCTGGTTCTGGCAACGGAGCGGCCAGACCCTGGCCATGCAGACCTGGCGCATCCGGCTCGAAACAATGGCCGGTACCCCTCCCCGGTGGCCGCAAGCCCTGTTTCGCTACGCACTGGCATGGCTGTGGCTGCCTCCGGCCGCGACGGTCGGCCATGCGCTCGGGCTGACCAAGGGCCCGTTCATTGGCGTACTGGCGATTGGCCTGCTGATCTGGATCTCGCTGGCCTGGCTCGACCCGCGCCGGCAGTTTCTACATGACCGCCTGGCCGGCACCCGGCTAGTTGACCTGCGGCCCGCATCGAAACCATGAACCTGACGGCCGCCGCGCTGCGCCGCATCGCTGTCGTCGTGCAGGCGGCGGCAGTCGGCGGGCTCGCGGCGGCACTTGCCGCCGGGGCGGACTGGTCATGGCCTGCGGCGATTCTGGCCAGCATCGCGGGCGCGTTGGTCGCCTTCGGCATCGGCGTCGCGATCGCCTTTCTAGTGACCCAGGCCGGGCTCGCCGTTCCCGCTTCGGCCCGGCCGCAACGGCCTGACGACATTCCTGCCCCAAGGCCGCTGAGCTGGCGCCACGCGGTGTCGTGCTATCTGGCCGAGTGCCGCGCGGTCCTGCGGATGTTCGACTGGCTGCAGCCATTCCGGTCGCGGCTGACATTCGCGCAGCCAACCGATCCGCTGCCTGATACCCCCACTGTGTTGCTGGTCCACGGCTATGGCTGCAATCACGCGGTCTGGCTCGACCTGGCTCCCGCGCTTGCCGGTGCCGGCTACCGTTGCGAGGGCATCGACCTGACGCCGGTGCTCGGCGATATCGACGACTACGCCGCCGCCCTGCTCGTACGAATGCGCGACCTCCACGCGCGCACCGGCTACCCGCCGCTGCTGGTCTGCCACAGCATGGGCGGGCTGGCAGCCCGCGCGGCACAGGTAATGGCCGATACAGCAGGAGAAACCGTACCTTGCGCCGGCATCGTGACGCTTGGCAGCCCGCATCGCGGCTGCCCGCTGGCCACCTTCGGCGCGGGAACGAACGCCCGTCAGATGCGGTGGGCCAGCCCATGGCTGACGACCCTGGCTGAGGCGGAGAGCCCCGCGATGCGCAGTCGCATGATCTCGGTCTTCAGCTGGCACGACTCGATCGCGGGCCCGGCCCACACGGCCTGGCTCGAGGGCGCGCGCCATATCCCATTGAGCGGGATCGGGCACGTCTCGCTGCTGCGCGATCCACGGGCGGTGCAGGCCACGCTGGATGGCCTCGCGACACTGCGAAAACAACCCGCTTCGACATCGGACTCGGCCCTCCCGTTGCCCCACGGAGACGCCTCGGCAAGGTTCATGTGACATTCATGTTTCCGTCACGGCTCCGTCATGACGCACTGGCTCAATGCAGCCATCGCCGATACCGGGGCCGCCATGATTCAAGCAATCCGATTTGCCCGCGGACGTCTGACGAATGTCGCGCTGCGACTGCGCGGCAAGCCTGACGCCACGCTACCGCTGTCAGCCGCGCTCGCGGCATTCATGCCGACACCGGCCGACCTGACTGCCGCCCTTTCCCGCAACACTGGCAATACTGGCAACGCCGGCGACAACAGCGACACCTCTCGCGACACCCTGCGCGTCCCCAACGAACCCAGCTCCACGCCCACGCCGCCCGTGGAGCATCCCACGCACCGCTACCGTGCGATCTGGCTGTCCGACATCCATTTGGGCACGCCGGGTTGCCAGGCCACATACCTGCTCGACTTCCTCAAGCACAACGAATCTGACGTGCTTTATCTCGTCGGCGACATCATCGACGGCTGGCAGCTTCGTCGGGGCTGGTACTGGCCGCGGAGCCACAACGACGTCGTGCAGAAGCTGCTGCGCAAGGCACGCAAGGGCACCGACGTCATCTACGTGCCGGGCAATCATGACGAAGTGGCGCGCCAGTTCGACGGCATGGCATTCGGTGACATCACGGTGCGCGAGGACGCGGTCCACGTGACCGCCACCGGCAAGCGCCTGTGGGTTGTGCATGGCGACCTGTTCGACGGCGTGGTGCAACACGCGAAGTGGCTGGCCTACCTGGGCGATTCGGCGTACACGATGATCCTCGCGCTGAACCGCCACTTCAACCGCGTGCGCGCGCGGCTCGGATTCGACTACTGGTCGATCTCGCAATACCTGAAGCATCAGGTCAAGAACGCGGTGAGCTACATCAATTCGTTCGAGCACGCGATGGTCGACGAAGCCCGCCGGCGCGGCTGCGACGGCGTGGTCTGCGGCCACATCCACAAGGCCGAGATCCGCGATGTCGATGGCCAGCTCTACTGCAACGACGGTGATTGGGTGGAAAGCCTGTCCGCCCTCGTGGAGACCATGGAAGGCGAACTGAAAATCGTCTACTGGACCACGCTGCTCGATCCGCCGATTCCCGCAGGCCGCCGCCGCCGTCGCACGGCCGAATTGGCTGCCTGATCCTTGCCTTACCACCCGCCCCCGGCAGTCGCGCCATTGCATGAATGGCGCGCGATGCCCGCTCGTCACAACAACAACGCACCTGAGCAAGGAGATTCGATGAGAGTCCTGATTGTCACCGACGCCTGGGAACCTCAGGTCAACGGCGTGGTGCGCACGCTGAAATCCACCCGCCGCGAGCTCGAAGCCATGGGTCACACCGTGGACCTGATCACGCCGCTCGAATTCCAGACGATCCCCTGCCCGACCTATCCCGAGATCCGGCTGTCGTTGCTGCCCTCGGGCAAGGTGCGCCGTCGCATCGACGCGTTCCGTCCCGACGCGCTCCATATCGCCACCGAAGGGCCGCTTGGTCTGGCCGCGCGCCGTTACGCGATGCGGCACGACCTGCCTTTCACCACGGCCTACCACACGCGCTTCCCGGAGTACGTGCAGGCGCGCTTCGGCATTCCGCTGGCGTGGACCTACCGTTTTCTGCGCTGGTTCCATGGCTCCGCGCGTGCGGTGATGGCGCCAACGCCCGTGGTGCTCAAGGATCTGCACGATTACGGCATCACGAACGGCGTGCTGTGGACGCGCGGCGTCGATCTCGATGTCTTCACCGCGCAACGGGCGAACGTCCTGAACACCGCGCACCCGATCTTCCTCTACGTGGGCCGCGTGGCGGTGGAAAAGAACGTCGAGGCATTCCTGCAACTCGACCTGCCAGGTTCGAAGTGGGTGGTGGGCGATGGCCCCGCGCTGGCCGGCCTTAAGGCGCGCTATCCGTCGGCGAACTACCTCGGCGTGCTCAAGCAGCCCGAGTTGGCAAAGGTGTATGCTTCAGCAGATGTCTTCGTGTTTCCGAGCCGCACCGATACGTTCGGACTGGTCCTGCTCGAAGCATTGGCAAGCGGGCTGCCGGTGGCGGCCTACCCTGTCACCGGGCCGATCGACGTGCTCGGCAACAGCCCGGCCGGCGTGATGCACGAAGACCTGAGAGAGGCCTGCCTGGAAGCCCTGCGCATCGACCGCGCAACGGCACGCGCCCACGCGGAGAAGTTCTCGTGGCGCGCCGCATCCGAGCAGTTCCTCACCCATTTGCGTCCGCTGCCAACAGGCACGGGCGGAACCGACAACTCAGCGCCCCCAGTCGCCCCAGATCATGGCCAAGCCTCATCAAACGCTACCGCCCGATCCGTCGCTGCACCGGCCGACGGCCGCTCACATGGCGGCTGAAGTCGAGTCCGAATATTCAATCGCCAGCAATCCACACAAGGGAAATCGGGGGCTGACGCGCGCCTGGCACGCGGCAATCAACTCGGCGTCGGGGTTGCGCTACGCGATTCTGGAAGAAAGCGCGTTCCGTCAGGAACTGACGCTGGTAGTGATCCTCACGCCGTGCGCGTTCGTCATTCCGGCAACGGTCGTCGAACGCGTGATGCTGCTGGGCACGCTGCTGCTGGTGCTGATCGTGGAACTGCTCAACTCGAGCGTGGAAGCCGCGATCGACCGGATCTCGCTGGAACGGCACAGCCTGTCCAAGCGCGCCAAGGACTTCGGCAGCGCGGCGGTGATGCTGGCGTTGATCCTGTGTGGCGGCACGTGGGCCGCCATCGCGGGACCGCACGTGGTGCGGTGGGTGGGGATGCTGTTCAACTGATCAGCCAGATCGGCCAACCGGCCAGTCGGCCAGCATCCCGGGAGCGGAGGGTCAGGCCTTCTCGCGGCCTTCCTGCCACTTGTCGACATGCACGCGCGGCGCCGCCGCCAGGCGGGCGAGCATATCCACCGGTTCGGTGGACACGTGCAACATGTCCGCATGGACCTGCTTCAGGAAGCCCTCGCTTACGGCGTGTTTCAGGAACCCGAGCATACCGTCGTAGAACCCCGCTACGTTGAGCAGGCCAACAGGCTTGTCGTGGTAGCCGAGCTGCGCCCACGTGAACGTTTCAAACAGCTCTTCGAACGTGCCAACGCCGCCGGGCATGGCGATGAACGCATCGGCGCGATCCGCCATCATCTGTTTGCGCTCGTGCATGTTGCGCACGATGTGAAGCTCGGTCAGGCCTCGGTGACCAACCTCCTTCTGCATCAGCGCTTCCGGAATGATGCCGATGGCGGCACCGCCATGCGCCATGACGCTATCGGCCACGATGCCCATCAGGCCTACATTGCCCCCGCCATAGACCAGAGCCAGACCCCGCTCCGCCATGGCCTGCCCAAGCGCTCGCGCTGCTTCGGCGTACTCGGGCCGAAAACCTGGGCTCGACCCGCAATAAACGCAAACCGACTTCACTTTCTGTCCTTTTCAAGCTTTGCGGCATCCGCCGCGGCCTTCTGCGCCGCGTACTCGCGCGCGAGCTGGTCGAATGCCTCACGCGCCTTGCCACGCAGGTACGGCGCGAGAATCGAGAAGATGTGATAGCTCGACCCATGCAGATAGCCGCGAATCTGTTCGGGGTCGTTGTACTGGCGCGGGTGCTGCACGAACTGGAACGACAGCCAGTACGTGGCGATCACGACGATGTTGGTGCAGATCGCGTCCACCTGTTCCGGCGTGGCGTCCATGTCGCCATCCTCCTGGAACTGGCGGCAGATCTCGAGCGCGAAGCGCTTCTTCTGATCGACGATGCGCTTGAAGTTGGTCTCCAGCATCCGGTTGCGCGCCAGCAGGTCGTTGATGTCGCGATACAGGAAACGGTAGTTCCACAGAAACTCGGACATGTACTGCAGATAGCCCCAGCTCTCCCCCAATGTGGCCTTGTGGTCTTCCGGCATTTTCAGGCGACGCTCCATCTCCTGCTCGAAGCGCACGAAGATGGAATTGATGATGTCGTCCTTGTTGCGGAAGTGGTAATAGAGATTGCCAGGACTGATTTCCATGGCTTCCGCAATCGTCGTCGTGGTGACGTTGGGCTCGCCGAGTTCATTGAACAGGCGCAGCGAGACGTCGAGAATGCGATCCCGGGTACGACGGGGACCGGCTTGCGGTTTGGCTTCCATGGGCGTTGGAACGACTTTGTATCGGCAGAGTTGCGATTATAAGCATAGCGTCCGAGGCTTCCCCCGGGCGTGCGGCGAGAACCGCACCTGCGCGTCGATGCTCAGAATGACGAGCCTGGCTGTTTCAGATACGCGGCTTCCGCATCCGAATTCACCCGGCCCAGCACGGCGTTGCGGTGCGGGAAGCGGCTGAAGCGCGCGATGACGTCGCGATGCTTCTCGGCCCACTCCACCACATCGACTTCCCCGCCGCTGTCGTCGCGCAGGGCCATCATCTCCCGCACCGCGATGTTCTGCGCATCCAGCGATTCCGCATGCTCGAACGGCAAGTAGCAGAACATGCGGTGCCACCGCGTGCGCAACTGGCGATCCCAACCAAGGTCCAGCATCCGGCGTGCCGCCGCGAGTGCCTTGCCATCGGTGGCGAAGCTGCGTGGATCGCCGCGAAACATATTGCGTGGGAACTGGTCGAGTAGCACGATCCGGGCGCAAGCGCCCTCCGGCGTCACGGACCAGTCGTCCTCGGCGCCGTCATGCGCGGCCTGCCAGCACGACAGGAAGCGCCCGCGGACCGTGGTATCGAAGTTCACGCACTTGGTGAACCATTCGCGCCGCGAAATGTTCCATTCCGGCGCACCCGGCAAGCCAAACCAGAAATCGAGCACGGTCTGCGCGGCCGCCGGCATCCGGTTATCGCTGGACATTGCGCATCCAGTCCGCAGTCTGGAACAACGCCTGCATCAGCCGCATCTGCAGATCTTCCGACAGCCCCACGTCCTGCATCGCCAGTGCCATGCAACGCATCCACTGGTCACGTTCGCTGGTGCCGATCTCGAACGGCAGGTGGCGCGCACGCAGGCGGGGATGGCCGAAGCGCTCGATAAAGTAATTCGGCCCGCCCAGCCAACCGCACAGGAACCAGAACAGCTTGTCGCGCGAACCCTCCAGCGAGTGCGGATGCAGCGCGCGCAGGCCGGCGAACTCCGTCTCCAGGTCCATCAGGTCGTAGAAACGATCGACCAGTTCGCGCACGCGCGCCTCGCCGCCGATCAGTTCGTACGCGGTAATCTGTTCCCGCTGCTCCTCGGGCTGGTTGGACTGCCCGTCGGGCGGGTTGGTGGATTCGGTGCTCATGGCGATACAGGGAAATCAGACGTCGCGCAGCGTCGCCAGCGCCGGTTGCCGCAATACCTCGCGCAAACCGAGCCAGCCGCCCGCAAAAGCGCAGATCATGCCAGAAACCACGCCGACCGGTACGATCCAGACGTTGAATCGGTACGGGAAGTCGAACACGTACTGCGACAGGCCCCAACCCACCCCGATCGCGCCGACGCTGGCCAGCAGCCCCGCCAGTCCGCCGACCACGAGGAATTCCGCGTACTGGGTCTGGCGTACCAGCGCCGCCGACGCGCCTAGCGCCTTGAGCAGCCCGGCATCGCGCTTGCGCTCGTCACGCGCACCGGATAGCGCCGCATAGAGCACGGTCACGCCAGCCAGCAGCGTGAAGACGAACAGGAACTCCACGGCGGCAATCACCTGGTCCAGGACCTGCTGGATCTGCCGCAGGATCAAGTCGGTGTTCACGACTGTGATGTTCGGGAATGCAGCGGCAAGCTGATTGCCAAGCGCGGCCTTGGCGGGCGGCAGATGGAACGCGGTGATGTAGGTCTCGGGCAAGCCCTGCATCTTGGCCGTCGGCAGAATCACGAAGAAATTCACGCGCATCGAGCCCCAGTCGAGCTTACGCAGCGACGTAACGGGTGCCTCGACGGTCTGCCCGGCCACATCGAACCGCAACGTGTCGCCAAGCTGGATATGTAGCGTCTTGGCGATGCCCTCTTCCACCGACGCGCCACCTTCGTCCCAGCGGCCCGAGGTGACTTGATTGCCTTCGGGAAGCCGGTCCATGTACGACAGGTTGAACTCGCGCTCCACCAGATTGCGCGCGCGTCCCTCCGGGTAGCTCTCGGCCTGGATCGGCCGGCTGCCGATCTGCGTCAGGCGGCCGCGCACCATCGGATAGAGCAGATCTTCCACGCCATCCTTTGCCAGCATCGCTTGCAGCGGATCGCGTTGATCCGGCTGGATATTGATGATGAAGCGATTCGGCGCATTGGCCGGCGTGGCGTTGCGCCAGGAATCGATCAGGTCGTTGCGCGTCATACCCAGCAGCAACAGCGCCATCAGCCCGACGGCAAGCGCAACGGTCTGCAGCACGGTCACGCCACGGCGGCGTTCGAGCACGGCCAGCGCGAAGCGCCAGCCGACATTGCCGCGCGCGCGGCCACGCATCACGCGCGATAGCAGGTGCAGCAGGCCCAGCGCCAGCACCGCAAACGCGATACCTGCGCCAACAAACCCACCAGCCGTGGTCATCCCGAGCTTCAGGTCGCGCGCCGCCACGAGCAGCAGCGCCACGAAAGCACCGAGCCCGAGCGCATAGGCCACCCAGACGGACACGGGCGGTACGCCGATATCGCGTCGCAGCACACGCAACGGCGCCACACGCGTCAGCGCCAGCAGCGGCGGCAATGCAAAGCCCACCAGCAATACCAGCCCCGCGGCCACGCCGATCAGCGCGGGCACCGCCGACGGATGCGGCAACGACACCTGCAGCAACCCGCCGAGTGACATCAGCAATCCATAGTGCGCCAGGTAGCCCAGCACCACGCCCACCACCGCGCCGCCGAGGCCGAGCAGCGCGAATTCGATCGCGAAAGCGGTCAGGATCTGCCGGCGTGACAGGCCCAGGCACTTGTAGACCGCGCAGGCATCGGTGTGGCGCTGCATGTAGCGGCGGGCGGACATCGCGATGGCAACCGCCGCGATCATCGCCGACAGCACCGCCACCAGCGACAGGAAACGCTCGGCGCGATCGAGCGTGGCACGCATCTGCGGCTGCCCCGATTCCAGAGACTCCACGCGCGTATTGCGCAGATGCCGGCGCTGGATTTCGTCGGTTGCCCACTTCCGATACCCCTCGCCTGCCGCATCGGATCCCGCAACGAGCAAGCGGTATGTCACACGGCTGCCCCAGCCGATCAGCTTCGTCGCATCAAGGTCGGACAGCGGCAACAACACACGCGGCGCGAAGTTCATAAATCCCGCGCCACGATCGAGTTCCTGCGTGAGGATCCGGTCGATATAGAACGTCTTGCTGCCGAGTTGCAGGCTGTCGCCAACATGCAGGCCGAGCGCGATCAGCAGCGCTTCGTCGACCCACACCTTGCCCGGGGCGGGAATGCCCTCCGCCACCGTCTCGGCGCCGCCCGGCGCACTGGCCACCTTGAGCCGGCCGCGCAGCGGATAGTCGCCGGTCACCGCCTTCAGCGCCGCCAGCTGGCTCGGTGCCTCGGCATGTTCGGGCGCGCCTTTCACGCGCGCCGTGGCCATGCTCGGGAACGTGACAGTCTGCGCCACCCGGAGTCCATCATGCTGCGCGCGCTCGGCGAAAGCCGCGTCGAATGGCTGGTCGGAGATCAACAGCACATCGGCCGCGATCATCTGCCGCGCGTCGCGCTCCAGGCCCAGACGCATCCGGTCCGCCAGAAAGCCCACGCTGGTCAGCGCCGCCACGGCCAGCACGAGCGCGAACAACAGCAGTGTCAGTTCCCCGGCCAGCCAGTCCCGGCGGGCCATGCGCAAGGCTTGCCGCCAGGCGGAAAAACGCGGCTGAGAAGCTAGGACGGTCGTTTCGGCAGACATCGGCGATCGGTTCAGGTTATCTATCGGTGTATCGGCGCGCTAGGGACAATAGGGACACTAGGGGCGCTGGTTGTCCGCGTTGCCGCGCAGCCCGGCGTGCAGACGCCGCACGCCACGCCACAGCTTCGGCAGCAGCCATGCGGCAGTGATCAGGAACAGGACCAGCAGGATCAGGAATACCACGGGCAGGAAGAACGCCAGCAGCAGCCCGCCGGCCGTGGTGATGTCTTCGGTGAATGAGGCCACCCAGTTCGAAAATGGTTCGGGCGACACATTGATCAATGCCCGCGTGCCCGCCTTCGTCGCGTGGGCGGTGCCGGCAAGCGTGCCGCCGATCAGGCCGGCCGCCACCATCCATTGGGGATCGAGCTGACCGAATGCGGCGGCAGCCAGGATCGCCCCGGCGGGAATGCGGATGAAGGTCTGAATGCCATCCCAGACCGTATCGAAGCCCGGCACCTTGTCCGCGACGAACTCGGCCGCGGCCATCGCGCCGGCAATGCCGATCACCCACCAGGACTCGAGCACGTGCAGGCCTGACGGCAGGTCGAGCCAGCCAAGGCGGGCCAGCACACCAGCCGTCAGCACGGCCAGATAGAGACGAATGCCGCTGGCCCAGGACATGCCTGCGGCCAGCGCGGCGGTTTCCAGCATTGCACTCCTCGCGTTTGTCGCGGTTTATCGCTATTTGTCGCTGCGGACTTGCGAAGAGTGTAATACGCCTGCGCCCAGGCGCCTCTCAGGCCCGGATCAAGCCCCTTCCTTGCCGTCCGCGCCGTACCAGGGCAACGCCTGCTGCGGCGTCAGGATGCCTGCCGGTTCCGCCGCCGTGTATCCCGGAAGTTGCTCGATGCGTCGCGCGAAGGCCGGGTCGGCAATCAGCGACAGCAGCGCGGTCACCCACGGCGCGGTCTGGTCGTTCTTGCGCAGCGCCAGATAGTAGGCCTCGCGGGTTAGCGGGACGAATGCCAGGCCGTGCGCTTCAGCGTTCATGCGCAGGCCAAAGGCGACCTGCGCGCGGCCTGAGTGCACCGCTTCGGCCACCTTCTCATTGCTGAACTCGGGATCGTCGTAGCCGGTGATCTGATCTGGATACAACCCCTGCGTGGCCAGCAACTGATCGAACAGCATCCGCGTGCCCGAACTCCGCTGGCGGTTGATGAAGCGCGCGCCGGTGCGAGCCAGATCGCGCAGGTCGCGGATCTCGCGCGCCATGTCCGGCGCCACGATCAAGCCCTGCTCGCGCCACGCCAGCCGCACCAGCCGCACCGTGGCCGGCCGCAGCCACTTGCGCAGTGTCACATGCGCCACCGAACCAGCGGTCTGGATCGGCGAGACATAAAAGCCAGCCAGTTCCGACTGCCGCTCCTGCAGGCAGACCAGCCCTTCCACGCTGCCGCAGAACACGGTATCGAGTTGCAGCGGCGCCGGCGTTTCCCTGAGCGCGGCGGCCAGCGTTTCCACGGCCGGGTCGTGGCTGCCGGAGAAATGCAGCACGGTCTGAGGCCGTGCGGCCTCATCGAGATCGGTCAGGAAATCGGCCATGGCCTTCTGCACGGCGGGATCGATCGTCTCGCGCAGTCGCAGTTCGGCCCGTAGCAGCCGTTCGCCGAAGCGCGTCAGCGATGCGCCACGCCCGCGCTCCATGTCGAGCATCGAGCGGCCGAGCATCTCTTCCCAGGTGCGCATCACGCCCCAGGCATGACGATAGGAAAGTCCGATTTCCTGTGCCGCCCGATGGAGCGACCCCGTTTCGCGCACGGCCTTGAGTAGCTGGAACACCTTGCCGTTGGCGCGGGGGTTGTCATCGGCGGCAATGACCGGGAACAGGTCAAAGCGGAAGGTCATATGTTTCGCCTTGCATATTTACGAGGCCTACAGGCTCATTGACAATCGTGTGCCTCGGTTTCCACGACGATTCGCGCATTCTCCATGAAGCATCGTCGCTATGGCAATTGTGTTTCCGAAAACATAAGAGAAGGAATTGCACATGTCTGATCGCCGTCTTCCCCGCCCAATTCGCCGGTTTCTCACCTCACCCGCCACGACGGCCGCGCTGGCATTCATTGTGCTCTCGACAGCATATGGCGCAGTGAATGCTGCCGATCTGAAAATGGCCACAACCACGAGCACCGAGAATTCCGGGCTGCTCAAGTACCTGCTGCCGAAGTTCGAGCAGAAAACCGGCATCAACGTGAAGGTGATCGCCGTCGGCTCGGGCAAGGCCATGAAGATGGGCGAGATGGGCGACGTGGATGTGCTGCTGGTGCACGCACGCAAGATGGAAGACGAATTCGTCGCGGCCGGCTACGGCGTGAACCGTCGGGACGTGATGTACAACGACTTCATCGTCGTCGGCCCCGCGAACGATCCGGCCAACCTGAAGGGCGGGAAGGACGTCATCGCCGGATTCAAGAAGCTGGCCGGCAGCGGCAGCAAGTTCATCTCGCGCGGTGACAATTCCGGCACCGACGTGATGGAGAAGGACTACTGGAAGAAGGCTGGCATCGAGCCCAAGGGCCAGCCGTGGTACGTCAGCGCCGGGCTCGGCATGGGCGAAGTGCTGACGATGGCCGCCCAGCTCCCGGGCTACACGCTATCCGACCGAGCTACCTACGGCGCGTATCGCGCGAAGACGGGCCTGGCCATCGTGCTACAGGGCGACCCACAGATGTTCAATCCGTACGGCGTGATCGCCGTGAATCCGGCCAAGCACCCCGGCATCAACTACGCCGACGCGATGAAGTTCGTCGAATGGGTCACGTCGAAGGAAGGCCAGGACGCGATTGCCAGCTACAAGGTCGAGGGCGAACAACTCTTCTTCCCCGACTACAAGGCAAAGTAACCAGGCGACGCAACCGGAGCCGGGACGGCGCTGAAGTCCCGGCATAACCACGGGGGCGCCGGACTCAGCCCGCCCCGGTGGCCTCCAGCCGTGGAAGCTGTGGCAGATCCGTCGCGACCTCGGCAATCATCCGCCGCATCCACATCACGTCCGGCGCCGCATGGCAACGCTCGTGCCAGAGCTGGTAGAAGCGCATGCGTGGGAACTGCACCGGCGACGGCACCATGCGGATCGGCAGGTACTGCGCGTAATGCGCGGCGAACTGCCGGCCCGTGGTGAACACCATGTCCGTCTTCATCAGCACGTAGGGCACCAGCCCGAAATACGGCAGCGTGACCTGGATATTCCGCTTGTAGCCCTGCTCCGCCAGCGCCTGGTCGATCATGCTGCGCTGCATCGACGCGTACGGCGCCGGCGCCAGATGCGGCATTTCCAGGTAGTGGCGCAGCGTCAGCCCGTGACGCGCCAGCGGGTGCTGCGCGCCCAGCATGCAGACAACCTCGTCATCGAACAGCGGCGAGATATGCAGATGCTCGGGCGGCGACAGCCAGTTACCGACCACGAGATCGAGGTGGCCCTGCTCCAGCGCATCCAGAAAGTCGGTCGACTGCGTCATCGGGTGGACGAACAGCTTCGCGCCCGGCGCCAGCCGCCGCACGCGCTCGACGATATTCGGCAGGAAGAACGCGTCAAGATAGTCGGGCGCCCCGAGGTGGAACGTCCGCGTGGTGGTGGCCGGATCGAACTGCTGCGGGGGACGGGCGATGCGATCCATCGCGGCCAGACTCTGCTCGGCCAGCAGTAGTAGTTCGCGGCCGCGCTCGGTGGGCACCATGCCGCTCTTGCCGCGCACCAGAATGGCGTCCCCGGTGATTTCGCGCAGCCGCTTGAGCGTGTTGCTGATGGCGGGCTGCGACTGGCCGAGGCGCACGGCGGTGCGCGTCACGCTCTGCTCGGTCAGCAGTGTGTGAAGCACCCGCAGTAAATATGTATCGAGATGGTCGCGTCCGTGCATGGCAGGTGCCAGCCCGCCATATGGCTTGGCGTGGGTGGCGTGGGGGATGGGAACGGCGCATAGTGTAAGACAGCCACCCCCGAAACGGTCAAATCCGGCACACCGTCCGGACGATCTACGGGAAGACCCGTAGATCGCCGCCAGACGGCCCGTGGACTGGCGCGGCTCCGGCCGGGCCGCCGCCGGATGCGCGCGTTGATGGGGCATATCACATGGGCCGAATATTGCGTCAAAGGGCCAGTGCTATGTTTCCGCCATCCCCGAAAGAGAGAAGATCATGGAGACGCAAACCATCCGCTTCTACCACCGCGGCCAGGTCCAGGAAGTATCCGACGCCCCCGTGACGCGCACCCTGCTGCAGTACCTGCGCGAAGATGTCCGCTGTACCGGCACCAAGGAAGGCTGCGCCGAAGGCGACTGCGGCGCCTGCACTGTCGTGATCGGCGAGTTGCAGGACAGCGGCGATGTCGAATTCAAGGCCGTCAACGCCTGCATCCAGTTCCTGCCCACGCTCGACGGCAAGGCCCTGATCACGGTCGAGGACCTGCGTCAGGCAGATGGCGCGCTGCACCCCGTGCAGGAAGCCATGGTTGAGTGCCACGGCTCGCAATGCGGCTTCTGCACCCCAGGCTTCGTGATGTCGCTGTGGGCGCTGTACCAGCAGCACACCCCGGGTGGCGAGCCGCCCCCGCGCCAGACCATCTGCGACGCCCTGACTGGCAACCTTTGCCGCTGCACCGGCTATCGCCCGATCGTCGACGCCGGCCAGCGCATGATGGCCCTGCCCGCGCCGCAGGCCGACCGCATCGACCCCCGCCAGATCGCCGACACGCTGCGCAGCCTGAAGCGCGGCGAGACGTTCCACTACAACGCGCGCGGCCAGCATTTCTACGCCCCGCGCACGGCCGCCGAATTCGGCGCGATCAAGGCCGCCGAGCCGAACATCCGCATCCTGGCCGGCAGCACGGACGTCGGCCTGTGGGTAACCAAGCAGTTCCGCGAACTGGGCAACCTGCTCTACGTCGGTCAGGTGGAAGATCTGAACCAGATCGCCGAGCGCGACGGCTTCATCGAAATCGGTGCCGCCGTGACGCTGGAAAAAGCCTATGCCGCGCTGAACACCGCCCATCCGGAGCTCGAGGAACTGTGGAAGCGCTTTGCTTCCCTGCCGATCCGCAATGCCGGCACGCTGGGCGGCAACATTGCCAACGGCTCGCCGATCGGTGACTCGATGCCGGCGCTGATTGCCCTGGGCACGGAAGTCGTGTTGCAACGCGGCGACGTCCGCCGCGTGATGCCGCTTGAGGACCTGTACCTGGCCTACCAGAAGACGGCCATGGTCGAAGGCGAATTCGTCGCCGGACTGCGCGTGCCGGTGCAAGGGCCGCAGCATTTCCGCACGTACAAGCTGTCCAAGCGCTTTGACGAGGATATCTCCGCCGTGTGCGCCGCGTTCGGTATCACGGTCGAGAACGGCATCGTCACGGCAGCATGCATCGCCTTCGGCGGCATGGCCGCCACCCCGAAACGGGCTGTGCTGGCAGAGGATGCGCTGACCGGCAAGCCCTGGAACGAGGCCACCGCACGCGCCGGCATGGCGGCGCTGGGCCAGGACTACACGCCACTGACCGATATGCGCGCCACTGCCGACTATCGCAGCCGGGGCGCTGCCAACCTGCTCTATCGCTTCTGGCTGGAAACGCGCGACGGCGCGTTGCCCGCCGCCATGGTCAACGTCCGCGCCATCGGCGCCGGTGAAACCGTGAGCGCCTGAGGAAAGCCTGCATGAACAAGCAAACCGAACCTTTCCTGCTCGACGCCAGCGTCGCCGCCGAATCGGCGCCGCAAGTGGGCATCTCGCGCCCGCATGAATCGGCCCACCTGCACGTGGCAGGCACCGCCACCTATACCGACGACATTCCCGAGCTGGCTGGCACGCTGCACGCCGCGCTCGGCATGAGCGCGCGCGCCCATGCGCGCCTGAAGTCGATCGGTCTCGAACGCGTGCGCAAGGCGCCCGGCGTGGTGTCGGTGCTGACCGTCGACGACATTCCTGGCGCCAACGAATGCGGCCCGATCATCCATGACGACCCGATCCTGGTGAAGGACGTCGTTCAGTTCATCGGTCAGCCGATCTTCATCGTGGTAGCGACGTCGCATGACGCGGCACGCCGCGCCGCCCGTCTGGCCGACATCGAGTACGAAGACCTGCCCCCCGTGCTGTCGCCCGAGGCCGCGCACGCCGCAGGCAGCTATGTGCTGCCGCCGATGCATCTGAAGCGCGGCGAACCTGCCCGCCACATCGACGCGGCCATCCACCGCGACGCTGGCAAGATCCACCTGGGCGGTCAGGAGCAGTTCTATCTGGAAGGCCAGATTGCCTACGCCGTGCCGCGCGAAAACGACGGCATGCACGTCTGGTGTTCGACGCAACACCCGACCGAAATGCAGCATCACGTGGCCCACATGCTCGGCTGGCACGCGCATCAGGTGCTGGTGGAGTGCCGCCGCATGGGCGGTGGCTTCGGCGGCAAGGAATCGCAGTCGGCCATGTTCGCGTGCTGCGCGTCGCTGGCCGCGTGGAAGCTGCTGTGCCCGGTCAAGCTGCGTCCAGATCGCGACGACGACATGATGATCACCGGCAAGCGCCACGACTTCGTGTTCGACTTCGATGTCGGCCACGATGACGCCGGCCGCATCGAAGGCGTGCGCGTGGAGATGGTGTCTCGCGCGGGCTTCTCGGCCGACCTGTCGGGTCCGGTCATGACGCGCGCGATCTGTCACTTCGACAATGCCTACTGGCTGCCGAACGTGCAGATCGACGGCTACTGCGGCAAGACCAACACGCAGAGCAACACCGCGTTCCGCGGCTTCGGCGGCCCGCAAGGCGCGTTCGCCGTGGAGTACATCCTCGACAACATCGCGCGCAACGTGGGCAAGGATTCGCTCGACGTGCGCCGCGCCAACTTCTACGGCAAGACGGACAACAACGTCACGCCGTATGGTCAGACCGTCGAAGACAACGTCATCCACGAGCTGATCGACGAACTCGTGGCATCGAGCGAATACAAGGCCCGCCGCGCCGCCACGCGCGCGTTCAATGAGACCAGCCCGATCCTCAAGAAAGGGATCGCCATCACGCCGGTCAAGTTCGGCATCTCGTTCAACGTGGCCCACTACAACCAGGCCGGCGCGCTCGTGCACGTCTACAACGACGGCTCGGTGCTCGTGAACCACGGTGGCACGGAAATGGGCCAGGGCCTGAACACCAAGGTGGCGATGGTCGTGGCGCACGAACTCGGCATCCGCATGGAACGTGTGCGCGTGACCGCTACGGACACCAGCAAGGTAGCCAACACGTCCGCAACCGCCGCATCGACCGGCGCCGACCTGAACGGCAAGGCCGCGCAGGACGCCGCCCGCCAGATCCGCGAGCGGCTGGCCGCGTTCGCCGCCCGCAAGGCCGGCGTGCCCGTCGAAGACGTGCGCTTCGGCGACGACCTCGTGGTGGCTGGCGAGCTGCGCCAGTCGTTCGGTGATCTGGCCCGCGAAGCCTATGTGGCCCGCGTGCAGCTGTGGTCCGACGGCTTCTACACCACGCCCAAGCTGCACTGGGACCAGAAGGCGCTGCAGGGTCGCCCGTTCTATTACTACGCCTACGGCGCAGCGTGCTCGGAAGTGCTGGTCGATACGCTCACCGGCGAATGGAAGCTGCTGCGTGCCGATGCATTGCACGACGCCGGCAAGTCGCTGAACCCGGCCATCGATATCGGCCAGGTGGAAGGCGCGTTCATCCAGGGCATGGGCTGGCTGACCACAGAAGAACTGTGGTGGAACCAGAACGGCAAGCTGATGACGCACGCGCCCTCGACCTACAAGATCCCGACGATCAACGACTGCCCTGAAGAGTTCAACGTGCGGCTGTTCCAGAACCGAAACGTCGAGGACAGCATCCATCGCTCGAAGGCCGTTGGCGAGCCACCGCTGCTGCTGCCGTTCTCGGTGTTCTTCGCGATCCGCGATGCGATTGCTGCGGTGGGCGACTACAAGGTCAACCCGCCGCTGCGCGCGCCCGCCACCAGCGAAGCGATCCTCGACGCCGTGGAGGCCGTGCAGGCCACCGTTGTTTCCGCCTGACGCAATACCAGGACCGATCATGCAGGACGCCCCCCTCAAACCGTTCCGCTTCGCCGACGCCACCCGCTGGGTGCGCGCCGGCGTGCCCGTGGCGATGGTCACCATCGTCGAAGTCAAGGGTTCCGCGCCGCGCGAGGCGGGCATCCGCATGCTGGTGACGGCCGACGACCTGGTTGGCACGATCGGCGGCGGCCACCTGGAGTGGCGCGGCATGGACATCGCCCGAGAGATGATCGCAAAGGGCGAAAACGGGGAGCAGCGCCGCATCGAGCGTATTCCGCTTGGGCCCGCACTGGGTCAATGCTGCGGCGGCGTCGTGCGCCTGGCGTTTGAAGTGCTGACCCATGACGATCTGGCCTGGCTCGACGCGGTGGAATCGGCCTTCGCGACCGGCAAGGCACTCGCGCGGCATGTACCGGTGACCGGAGCGGTTCGCACGGAAGCCAGCCGCGACCTGTTGCCGTCGGTGCAACTTGCCGCCGATGACAGCTGGATCGACACGCTCGTGCCGGACGACATGCACGTCGTGCTGTTTGGCGCGGGGCATGTCGGCCACGCGCTGGTCAAGGTGCTGGCCACGTTGCCCTGCCGCGTGCACTGGGTCGACGAACGCGACACGCTCTTCCCCGCCGGCCTGCCCGAGAACATCGAGGCCGAAGCGACCGATACGGCAGAAGCCGTGGTCGACCAGGCCCCGGCAGGCAGCTATTTCCTGGTCATGACGCACAGCCATGCGCTCGACCAGACCCTCTGCGAGCGGATCTTCCGCCGCACCGATTTCGCTTACTTCGGCCTGATCGGCTCGAAGACCAAGCGCGCGAAGTTCGAACACCGGATGGCCGAGCACGGCATCGACGCCGCGCGCTTTCCGGAAATGACATGTCCCATGGGAGTCTCCGGCATCACGGACAAGGCACCGGCTATGATTGCGGTAGCCATCGTCGCCCAACTGCTCCAGGTCCGCGACCAGCGCGCAGCTGCGCTGGCCGCCAGCCGGCGGGAGGCGGTGCATCCGTAACCGGGCAGCCGTGATCCGGCTGCCGCCATAAGACAAGAGGCCCCATGACCATTGATGCCGCGCTGGCGGACAAGATCCGCCGTACCCCCAAGGCCGAACTGCACGTGCATATCGAAGGCACGCTCGAACCCGAGCGCATCTTCAGGCTGGCCCAGCGCAACAACGTCAAGCTGGCCTATCCGGACGTGGAAGCGCTACGCGCCGCGTACGCCTTCACGGACCTGCAATCGTTTCTGGACATCTACTACGCCGGCGCCAGCGTGTTGCTGACCGAAGAAGATTTCTTCGACATGACGATGGACTACGTCAAGCGCGCCGCCGCCGACAACGTCCGCCATGCCGAGATCTTCTTCGACCCGCAGACCCATACCGCGCGTGGCGTGCCGATGGGCACGGTGATCGACGGCATCGCCGACGCACTGGCTCAGGCACGCACCGAGTACGATTTTTCGAGCAGCATGATCCTCTGCTTCCTGCGCCACCTGTCCGAGGAGGATGCGCTGGCCACGCTGGAGGCCGCTCTGCCCTACCGCGACCGCTTTGTCGGCGTGGGGCTGGATTCTTCGGAACGCGGCAACCCACCCGAGAAGTTCGCGCGTGTGTTTGCCCGCGCGAAGGAACTCGGCCTGCATCTGGTGGCGCACGCTGGCGAGGAAGGCCCGCCGCAGTACGTGACCGATGCGCTGGACATCCTCAAGGTCGAGCGGATCGACCACGGCGTGCGCGCGATCGAGGACGAGGCGCTGGTGCAGCGCCTTGCACGTGAACGCGTGGCGCTGACCGTTTGCCCGCTGTCGAACCAGAAGCTGATGGTCCATCCCGACCTGCGCGATCACCCGATGAAGCGCCTGCTCGACGCCGGTGTGGCCGTGACGCTCCATTCGGACGACCCCGCCTATTTCGGCGGCTATATGAACGCGAACTGGGAGGCATCGTTCGACGCACTCCCGCTTGATGCGGCCGATGCCCACAAGCTCGCCCGCAACAGTTTTGAAGCGGCCTTCCTGCCGGACGTGCAGAAGGCCGAATTCCTGGCTGAAGTCGACCACTTCTGGTCGGCCACGCCCGCATCCCCGCCCGCAACGGCCAACGTGACAACCACGACCTGACCGGGCGCATTCCAAGAACGCCGGATGCTTCGCCCGTTGCCATACCGAACGGGCGAGGCACCGGCCGCCCCGAAGACATGAAGATGACGACGACTTCCCCTGCATCTGGCGCCGACAACGCCGTGACCCGCGCAATCCGCGGCCGTATCCTGCACTTCCTGCGTGACCCGCAGTTTCATGACGACGCCTATCAGTATTGGGAAGACGGCGTCATGATCGTGAAGGCCGGCCGCATCGCCGCAGTCGGCAATTACGCGGACCTGTCACGCGATATCCCGCAAGGCGCCGAAGTCGTCGACCATCGCGGCAAGCTGATCGTGCCCGGGTTCATCGACACGCACATCCACTACCCGCAGACCGACATCATCGCGTCGCCGTCGCCGGGCCTGCTGCACTGGCTGGACACGTACACGTTCCCCGAGGAGCGCCGCTTCAGCGACCCCGCCTATGCGCGGGCCGTCGCCGATTTCTTCACCGACGAACTGCTGCGCAATGGCACGACCACCGCCATGGTCTGGAGCACCGTGCACGCGGCATCGGCCGACGCACTGTTCGCCGCCAGCCAGCAACGCCACATGCGCATGATCACCGGCAAGGTGCTGATGGATCGCAACTGCCCGGACTTCCTGCGCGACACGGCCGAGAGCGGCGCGCGTGAATCGGCCGACCTGATCTCGAAATGGCACAACGTCGATCGCCTGGCCTACGCGATCACGCCGCGCTTCGCGCCGACTTCCACCGAGGCACAGCTGGAAGCCTGCGGCGAGTTGGCGAAAGCCCACAGCGACGTCTTCATCCAGACCCACGTGGCGGAAAACCGCGACGAGGTGAAATGGGTGGCCGAGCTGTTCCCCGATGCGCGCAGCTACCTGGACGTCTACGACCGCTACAACCTCCTGCGCCCGGGAGCGTTCTACGGCCACGCGATCTACCTCGACCAGGATGACCGCCGCCGTCTGGCAGACAGCGGCGCGGCCGTGGCGCACTGCCCTACGTCGAACCTGTTCCTGGGCAGCGGCTTCTACGACTTCCACCAATCGGATGCGAATCGCCTGAACGTCACGCTGGCGACGGACGTTGGCGGCGGCACGTCGTTTTCGATGTTCCGCACCATGAACGCCGCGCACAAGGTGGCGCGGATGGGCGGCTACCACCTGACAGCGCTGCGCATGTTCTACCTGGCCACGCGCGCCGCCGCGGAGGCGCTGGGCTGGCAGGACCGGATCGGCAGCTTCGAGGTGGGCTGCGAGGCCGACTTCGTCGTGCTGGACCCGGACGCCACGCCGCTGATTTCGCGCCGCAGCAGCCGCTCGGAAACGCTCGAAGAGCAGTTGTTCGCGTTCGCGATGCTTGGCGACGACCGGGTCATCGAGAACGTCTACATCATGGGCGAGGCCACCAGCCCGGTCGCCGCCTGATCGGGCGTAGGCGGGGCATATTTGTGTGGATCGGCCGATTCCACTCAAACATGGTCCGCCGATGTGCTTTTTTGGTCTCAATGCGAATCCGCCCTCGCGGAGCATTGACCATAATCAACACAACGGTCATCAAAGCCTTCTAGCCTGTCACGCATATAAAGTCCGCCCATCCGGGCAGACGCACATGCATACCGACTCGCCAGACCTTTGATGACTGCCCCATCCGACACCCTCTCGCCGGCCGACGCCGACGCGATCTCGCAAGCGCCGAACCACAGCACGAACCGCCCCAAACGCCCGGCCAAGAACATCCCCCTGCCGGAGCCAATCGCCTTCGAGGCCCCGTTTCCGAACCGCAAGACGATCCGCAGCTGGCTGATTCCCCTCGGCGGCCGCAGCACCGCGCGCGCGCTGCTTCTGTTCGCGTTCGATTACGCGCTGTTCGCTGCCGTACTGGCCGGCGTGGTCCTGGCATCACCCTGGTGGGCCAAGGTTGGGCTCGGCGTGCTGGCCGGACTGATCATCGCGCGCCTGTTCATCATCGGCCACGACGCCTGCCACCAGAGCCTGACCGACCATCGTGGCCTGAACAAGTGGCTGGGCCGGCTCACGTTCCTGCCGTCGCTCACGCCTTATAGCCTCTGGGAAGTCGGCCATAACGTCGTCCATCACGGTTACACGAACCTGAAGGGCTTCGACTTCGTCTGGGCGCCCTACTCGCTCGAGGAATTCCGCGCGCTGCCGCGCAGCCGCCGGATTCTGGAGCGCATCTACCGCAACGGCCTTGGCGCCGGCCTTTACTACCTGATCGAGATCTGGTGGTTCAAGCTGTTCTTCCCCAGCAAGCGCCAGATGGCGACCCGTCGCCCGATCTTCATGTGGGACTGCGCGCTCGTGGCAGCTTTCGGCGCGCTCTGGATCGGCGCGCTGGTCTGGCTGGCCGTGGCCACCGGGCAATCCCCGCTGCTGCTGGTCGGCACCGGCTTCGTGCTGCCCTTCCTGATCTGGAACGCCACCGTTGGCTTCGTGCTGTACGTCCACCATACGCATACCAGCGTGGCGTGGTACGACACCAAGGCCATGTGGGCGAAGGCCCAGCCGTTCGTGTCGACGACCGTGCATCTGCGCTTCAACTTCGGTATCGGCGCGGCCCTGCATCACATCATGGAGCACACGGCCCACCACGTGGACATGAGCATCCCGCTGTACCAGCTCAAGCGCGCCCAGGCGCTGCTCGAGCACGCACTGCCGGGTCGCATCATCATCGAGAAGTTCTCGTGGCGCTGGTATTTCCATACAGCCCGCCGCTGCAAGCTCTACGACTTCAAGGCGCTGTGCTGGACGGATTTCCGCGGTCGCCAGACCAGCGAAAACGCTCCGACTCCGGTCTGAGCACATCGGGAATGGCGGCGTTAGCGACATTCCCTTGAATTGACAGAAACTGCGAGACGGGTGGACTTCGGTCGCCAGTCTCGCTAAAATGCGACCTTCCATTGGGGAGTAGCCGCCCTGATCTCACCGCGCCGCGCAATGCGGCACCCGGAAGACAGGGGCGTACGTCAACAGACTTGACCAAATGCCGACATGGCAGGCGGTTATGGCGTGCGCAGCCCAGGACCTTGTGTCCAGTGCCTGGCGAGACCGATGACCTCACCTTTCTGGCCGGGCCGGGAAAGGTGTGCGTCATTGGCATCTCGCGATGCATTTGCGGCCCGGTTATTCAAACGACAAAAAATGGAATCGTTCCTCGTCTCCACAGGCATCGTCGCGCTCGCTGAAATGGGCGACAAGACGCAGTTGCTGTCGCTCGTCCTGGCTGCTCGCTACCGCAAGCCAATTCCCATCATTCTGGGAATCCTGATCGCGACACTGGTCAACCATGGCTTTGCCGGCGCGCTCGGCGGCTGGATCACAGGCGTGGTCGGTGTAGACCTGCTGCGCTGGATTCTCGGCCTCGGGTTTATTGCGATGGCCGGCTGGATGCTGATTCCAGACAAGCTCGACGACGCTGAGGAAGCCAAACCCGTCAAGGGCGCGCTCGGCATCCTGGGCACCACGATCATCGCGTTCTTCTTCGCCGAGATGGGCGACAAGACGCAGATCGCCACCGTGGCGCTGGCCGCGCGCTTCCATGGCGAAGTGATTGCGGTGGTGGCCGGCACGACGTTCGGCATGATGCTCGCCAACGCCCCCGCCGTCCTGCTTGGCGACCGTTTCGCCAACAAGATGCCGATCGCCCTGGTGCACAAGATCGCCGCTGCGATCTTCCTGGTGCTGGGTCTGCTGGCGCTGTTCAACGTCGGCGGCTGAGAATCGTGGCTCCCCTCTCCCGCTCAGCGGGCGCGGGGAGAAGCAATTCCGATCCGGAAATAAAAAAACGGGGCCTAAGCCCCGCTCAAACCCTCGCCGGTCCGGAACAGCCAGCTGCAAACTGCGCAGCCTCCGGACCGTCGATCACCGATGCTCGGTCAAAAATCAGTTGGTGGTTTTCGCGCCGCCTTCGAACCATTGGCCAAGGAGCGCGCGTTCATCGTCCGTGATCTGCGTGACGTTGCCCAACGGCATCGCCTTCTGCTGCACGGCCTGTTGATAGATCAGCTGAGCGTGTGCCTTGATGCCATCGACGGAGTCCAGCTTGATCCCCTTGGCAGCGGTCGGCATCATCTTCGGCTGCTCGGCGTGGCACTGCACGCAACGCGTGTTGATGATTTCCTGGACCTTCACGAAGCTCACGGCATTGGCGGCGTCACCGGCAGCATTGCTGGCAACTTGCGGACGCGGCTGCGGCGCGATCATGAATGCCACCACGCCCAGGCAGGCCACGCCGGCGGTCGGCCATGCGAAGTTGATCTTGCCCTTGTGCTTCAGGATGAAGAACTGGCGAATCAGCACGCCGGCCAGCATCACCATGATCAGCACGAGCCAGTTGTTCTTGGCCGCGTACGTCATGCTGTAGTGGTTCGACAGCATTGCGAACAGCACCGGCAACGTGAAGTACGTGTTGTGCACGCTACGCTGCTTGCCGCGCTTGCCGTGGATTGGATCCACCGGCTGGCCGGCCTTCAGCGACGCCACCACCTTGCGCTGGCCCGGGATGATCCAGAACAGCACGTTGGCACTCATGATCGTCGCGATCATCGCACCGGTCAGCAGGAATGCCGCGCGGCCCGAGAAGATATGGCACGCCACAAACGCCGCGACTGCCACATAGACCGCCACCAGAATGCCTACGGTACGGTCGCTCTTGCCGAAGATGCGGCAGATCGAGTCGTAGACCACCCAGCCAAGCACGAGGTATGACACGGCAAAGCCAACGGCGGCGCCGGGCGACATGTCGTACACATTCTTGTCGATCAGGAACGTGCTCGCGTTGAACAGATACAGCACCACCAGCAGCGCAAAGCCGCTCATCCACGTCGAATACGACTCCCAGTAGAACCAGTGCAGGTTCTCCGGCAGGCTCTTCGGCGCGGTCAGGTACTTCTGCGGGTTGTAGAAGCCGCCGCCGTGCACGGCCCAGAGTTCACCGTCGACACCCTTGTCCTTGAGGTCGCTGGCCGTGGGGCGCGTCAGGCTGTTGTCCAGCCAGACGAAGTAGAACGACGAACCGATCCAGGCAATCGCCGTGATCACGTGGAGCCAACGCAAGAGCAAATTGGCCCAGTCGAGAATATAGCCTTCCATGACTTGTCTCCTTTATTCCCGTCCGCCTTGATCAGCTGCCGCGGTAGGTCGAGTACGACCACGGCGACACCAGCAGCGGCACGTGGTAGTGCGCGGCGGTATCGGCAATGCCGAAGCGCAGCGTCACCACGTCCAGGAATGCCGGTTCGGGCAGTTTGACGCCCTGGGCACGGAAATAGTCGCCGGCGCCGAACTCGAGTTCGTAGACGCCCGCTACGAGGTCGGCGCCTTCCAGCAGCGGCTGGTCGCAACGGCCATCGTGATTCGTCGTGACCTTCTTCAGGGTCTCGCGACGATTGTCGACAATTTTATGAAGGGTGATCGACATTGCGGCGCCAGGCGTCCCGGCTGCCGTGTCGAGAACGTGAGTGGTCAAGCGTCCCATCCTGTTCTTCCTTTGGGGTGTGGGTTGTGAGGGGCGCCGCTGCCTTCACTAGCACCATTTTGAGGAATGGTGCCCGCTCGGTACGTGTTTCAACGCATCCCGGCGCTGGATTGGTGCGAGGCGACAATGCGCCCGCGCCATCCTGATGACAACTCGGTATATACCCGTAGTTGTCGAAAACCTGAGGCGGTTTTGTTGACAATGGTGCTTGCATATCCAAATAATTGTCAACAATTTTTAGATCTGCACGGCCGCATGATCGGTATCAAGGCGCGTGATGTCGGTTTGATAACCACTCGCTACGATCGCCGACCATCGCCACCTTGCATTGCGAGTGACCAGGATGTCCAAGAATCTCAAGCTTATTGCCGCGACCGACGCCCTGCCGGCGCTCACCGACAACAAACCGGCCCGCAAGGGCTCCGTCGAGGAGCGCATGTATCACGAGATCTATGACGCGATCATGGAGCACCGGCTGCCTCCCAGGACCAAGCTGACCGAGCATTCGCTTTGCGAGATCTATGCCACGGCCCGTCATACGGTACGCAAGGTGCTGTCGCGCCTGGCCGCCGACGGCATGGTCGACCTGGAGCCGAATCGCGGCGCGTTTATCGCCAGCCCGTCCACCGACGAGGCGCACGACATGTTCGAACTGCGCCAGATGCTGGAGCGCGCCGTGCTCGAGAAGCTCGCCTCCCTGCCCAACGTGCGCACCGTGATCGCCCCGCTGCGCAAGATGGTCAACGACGAGCGCCAGGCCTTCCTGACGCATGAGCGCCCGCGCTGGATCCGCCTCTCGGCCGAGTTCCACACCGCGCTGGCCGAACTGTCCGGCAACCAGTTGCTCGTGACGATGATGCGCCGGCTGGTGTCGCGCACCACGCTGATGATTGCCAGCGTGGAGTCGCCGGGCCACAACGCCTGCTCGTTCGACGAGCACGACGAAATCCTCGATGCACTGGAACAGGGCGATGCCGCCCTGGCCCAGGCGCGCATGGCGCACCACCTTGGCGCCTGCGCGGAACGCGTTCAGCCGGATGAACCCGGCAACTTCGATCTTCGCAGTGTGCTGGGCCGCTCCACCTAGCGCAATGTTCCCGCCGCCGGGCAACAGCCACCCCCTGTTGCCGATCTAGAACCAGCGGTCTCATCTGCCGAAAGACGCCCAACTAGAGGCCAGGCACGAGACCGGACAAGAGTCATCGACGGAAGTCCACCAAAAAGAGACACCGGCGAATGGCCAGGACAAAAACCCGGCGCGCGTTCCCATCCAAATCCAAAGGAGAGGAGACACACCCATGAATTCCGCAAGCACCACGGTCCCCACGGATCTCACAAACGAGCGGTTGCCCTCCGGGCGATTGCTTGCCCTGGGCCTGCAGCACGTGCTGGTGATGTATGCCGGCACGGTTGCGGTTCCGCTGATCGTCGGCGGTGCGCTCAAGCTTCCCAAGGATCAACTCGCGTTCCTGATCAACGCCGACCTGTTCGCCGCCGGCCTGGCCACGCTGATTCAGGCCTTCGGCTTCTGGAAATTCGGCATCCGCATGCCGGTGATGATGGGTGTCACGTTCGCGTCGGTGGCGCCGATGATCGCCATCGGCAACGATCCGAATGTCGGCCTGCTCGGCATCTATGGCGCGGTGATCGCGTCCGGTATCTTCGGCATATTGATCGCGCCGATGATGGGCCGGATGCTGGGACTGTTCCCGCCTGTGGTCACCGGCACGGTGATCACGCTGATCGGGGTGTCGCTGATGCGGGTGGGTATCAACTGGGCCGGTGGCGGACAGCCGACCACGCGCGCCGTGATCGACGGCGTGGTAAAGGAAGTGCCCAACCTCGCTTATGGAGACCTCAGCAACCTGGCCATCGCGGGCCTGGTGCTCGTCGTCATCCTGCTGCTGACCAAGTACGGTCGTGGCCTGGTGGCCAACTGCGCGGTGCTGCTCGGCATCATCATCGGCACGCTGGTGGCGATGGGATTGGGCAAGGTCTCGTTCGAAGGCCTCAACGAAGCCAGCTACGTCGCCGTGATCACCCCGCTGCATTTCGGCATCCCGAAGTTCGAACTCACCGCCATCCTCTCGATGTGCATCGTGATGCTGATCACGCTGGTGGAGTCGACTGGCATGTTCCTGGCCCTGTCCGACATCACCGGCCGCAAGCTCAGCCGTGACGACCTGACCGCCGGCCTGCGCGCAGACGGCCTGGGCACCGTGATCGGCGGTATCTTCAACACGTTCCCGTACACGTCGTTCTCGCAGAACGTTGGCCTGGTCACGGTGACCGGCGTGCGCTCGCGCTACGTCGCCGCAGCCGGTGGCGTGATCCTGATCGCGTTCGGCCTGTTCCCGAAGATGGCCCACGTGGTGGCCTCGGTGCCGCAGTTCGTGCTGGGTGGCGCCGGCATCGTGATGTTCGGCATGGTGGCCGCCACCGGCATCCGCATCCTCGGTTCGTGCGATTTCAATCGCAACCGCCACAACCTCTTCATCGTTGCGATCTCGATCGGCTTCGGCATGATCCCGACGCTGTCGCCGACGCTGTTCCAGTACCTGCCCAAGTGGACCGACCCGTTCACCCACAGTGGCATCGTGCTGGGCACCATCGTCGCCGTAGCGCTGAACCTGTTCTTCAACGGCATCCAGTCGGCCGAGGAAGCCATGCGCAATGCCGCCGCGAACTCGCACGGCACGGAGTGATTCCGGACAATTCAAATACAACAATCAATAGCGACAATCTGACACCGACAATCGACATCGGTCGGCATCAGATTGTCAAGCCCTACGGGAGCGTTTCTGGCATACGCCTTGCGTAAGTCTGGTCGCTTCGAAGCATGGCTCCCGCGGGGCGCGGCAGTTTCTCCTGAAGCAGAAATATAGAAATGACACACGATAACTATCCACGCGATCTCATTGGCTACGGCGCGCAGCCGCCGCACGCCCGCTGGCCGGGCGGCGCGCGCATCGCGCTGCAGTTCGTGCTCAATTACGAGGAAGGCGGCGAGAACTGCGTGCTGCACGGCGACGCGGCATCCGAGCAGTTCCTGTCCGAGATCGTTGGTGCCGCCGCCTATCCGGCTCGACACATGAGCATGGAGGGCATCTACGAATACGGCTCGCGCGCCGGCGTCTGGCGCCTGCTGCGCGAGTTCGAACAACGCAAGCTGCCGCTGACGGTCTTCGGCGTGTCGATGGCGCTGCAGCGCCATCCGGAACTGACCCGCGCGTTCGTCGAACTCGGCCACGAGATCGCCTGCCACGGCTACCGCTGGATTCACTACCAGGGCATCGACGAAGCCATCGAGCGCGAGCACATGCGCATCGGCATGGAGATCATCAAGGAGCTGACCGGCGAGATGCCGCTGGGCTGGTACACCGGCCGCGACAGCCCCAACACGCGCCGGCTGGTTGTCGAGCACGGCGGGCTGCTCTATGACGCCGACTACTACGGCGACGACCTGCCCTTCTGGACCGATGTGGAAATCACCGGTGGCCAGAAGAAGCCCCATCTGGTGGTGCCGTACACACTCGACACCAACGACATGCGCTTCGCCACGCCCCAGGGCTTCAACACGGGCGAGCAGTTCTTCCAGTATCTGAAGGATGCCTTCGACGTGCTCTACGCCGAAGGCGATCCGCAGGGCCAGGACCGCCCGAAGATGCTGTCGATCGGCATGCATTGCCGCTTGCTGGGTCGCCCGGGACGTTTCCGCGCGCTGCAGCGATTCCTGGACTACGTGCAGTCTCACGACAAGGTGTGGATCTGCAGGCGTGTCGATATCGCCCGCCACTGGATTGAGACCCACCCCTATCGGAGCCACGCATGAGCCAGACCACCTACACGATCGCCCAACTCAACACGATGCCCGAGGCCGAATTCATCGCGGTCCTCGGCGGCATCTACGAACACTCCCCCTGGTTCGCCGAAACGGCGGCACACAAGCGCCCATTCGCCAATACCGCGGAACTGGCATCGGCCCTGCGCGGCGCCGTAGATGCCGCGGGCCAGGAAGCACAGCTCAAGCTCGTGCGCGCTCACCCGGAACTGGCGGGCAAGGCCGCGGTGCGCGGCGAGCTGACGGCGGAATCCACGCGCGAGCAGGCTGGCGCCGGACTCGATCAGTGCACGCCCGAGGAATTCCAGCGCCTGCAGGGACTGAACGAAGCCTACAACCGCAAGTTCGGCTTCCCGTTCATCCTCGCGGTCCGCGGCTATGACCGGCACGGCATCATCGACGCTTTTGCAAGGCGCCTGGAAAACGCCCCGGAGGTCGAGTTGCAAACTTGCATCAACCAGATTCATCGGATTGCGCAGTTCCGGCTGAACGACTTAGTATCCGCCTGACCAAAAAAAGCACATCGAAAAAAGAGAGAGAAATCAGGAGCGTTCAGCAGCAGATCGAGCATCACTGTGAGACAAGAACGTGCCAGGCGGCGCCGATTCCCCGCGCGCCGCCCAGGCACGGAACTAGAGAGAACCCAGCAGGTTCCAGCACACAGGCAAGCGTTCTGAGCAGCATTACAACCACGGAGGTCTTAAACATGAAGAAGCAGTACAAGCCGGCTCTCAAGCTGGCGGCGATCGCAGCCACCCTTTTCTCCGGCGCGGCCATGGCCCAGTCCAGCGTGACGCTGTACGGCATGGCCGATGCTTTCATCGGAGGCGTCAAGAATCCGGGCTCGGGCGACCGCGCCTACGTAGTCAACTCGGGTGGCATGCAAACCTCGTACTGGGGCATCAAGGGTACCGAGGACCTGGGCATGGGCACGAAGGCCATCTTCGACCTGAACGGCTTCTTCCGCCCCGACACCGGTAGCATGGGCCGCTTCACCGGCGACTCGATGTTCAGCCGCAATGCCTTCGTCGGTCTGACGAACGAAACCTACGGCACGCTGAAGATCGGCCGCAACACGACGCCGTACTTCGTGTCGACGATCCTGTTCAACCCGCTGGTCGACTCGTACACGTTCAGCCCGATGATCTTCCACACGTACTTCCCGACGCCTCAGAACGTTGGCGGCGTGTCCGATCCGGGCATCCTGGGCGATTCGGGCTGGAACAACTCGCTGCTGTACTCGACGCCGAACTTCGGTGGCCTGACCGCGAACTTCATCTACGGCTTTGGCGAATCGCCCGGTAACAACGGCAAGAACAAGTGGGGCGGCAACCTGACCTACTTCTCCGGCAACTTCGCTGCGACGCTGGCATTCCAGCAGGTCAAGTTCGACGTTGCTCCGTTTGACCCGCAGAATGCCAATCTCGCGGGCCTCGACAAGCAGTCCGCCGTGCAGGCTGGCGTGACGTACGACTTCAAGATCGTCAAGGCCTTCCTGCAAGGCCAGTACATCAAGACGAACTTCAATACGAGCTCCAATGGCGGCGACATCAAGCACATCGACGGCCAGGCCGGCGTCGCGGTGCCGGTTGGCGCAGGCAATATCCTGGCGTCGTACACCTACGGCCGCGTGCTGAACGAAGTTGCCGGCATCAAGCGCAACACGTTCGCCGTCGCCTACGACTACAACCTGTCGAAGCGCACCGACGTCTATGGTGCCTACTACTACGACAAGGTGTCGGGCGTCGAGCACGGCGACACCTTCGGTGTCGGCGTTCGCCACCGCTTCTGATCCCGTTCTGATCCCGGAATATTCCGCCGGATCAATGGTCGTACAGCCCGCCTCCGGCGGGCTTTTTTGTTGCGTGTCCCCATGACACAGGCGTCACAATGCTGCGCCGCATTGCAACAAGGCGCAATCAAAGCAGGATGGGAAGCCACTGCTCCATAGGCGGATTCAATTGGCAAGCCCTTCGTCCGCTGCCTAGATTAGTTTCCCGGCCTCTGTGCTGGGCCACGTAAACAGGAACGAATGAGGTGACGCATGCGGCGCTATGTGAAATCCCGGTCGGAACTGATGGCCATCCTGAGCCAGTGCCTGGACAACAATCCTGAGTGCGGCGAGGTTGAGTTGCACGCAATGCGCGTGCATCAGCCGGACCATACGGGTTGCAACTGGAGCGCCGAGGTGGATTTTCGCCAGGAGACTTTCCCCGATCTGGCACAGCAGATGGCCGCGGCCCGTTCGATCATCGTGGTGATGCGGGAGCAGTACAACGTGCTGCAGTAGAGAGTAGTAGGCATGACAGGGCACGACCCGTGCGTACTGACCCGCCGACGCGCTGACACTCCGGCAGACGTGCCAGCGCACCGACAATGAAACAGGGCCGCTTTCGCGGCCCTGTTTCTTTTTGCTTCCGGCAGATATTCAGATCGTGAACATCAGCGGATGGCGTTGCACTCCGCCACGGCCACGGCCGTCATGTTGACGATACGGCGCGTGGTCGCCTGGGGATTCAGGATGTGCACCGGCTTGGCCGCGCCCAGCAGGATCGGACCCACCGTCACGCCCTGGCCGCCCGTGATCTTGAGCAGATTGAACGCGATGTTGGCGGCATCCAGCGTCGGCATCACCAGCAGATTGGCGCTGCCGGCCAGCTTGGTGCCCGGCAGGAAATGACGGCGCACTTCCTCGACCAGCGCCGCATCGCCCTGCATCTCGCCTTCCACTTCAAGCTGCGGTGCCACGCGGGCCAGGATCTCGGCCGCATCGCGCATCTTGCGCGCCGATGGGCGGTTCGACGAACCGAACATCGAGTGCGACATCATCGCCACCTTCGGGTGCAGGCCGAAGCGTGCGATTTCCTCGGCTGCAAGCTGCGTGATGGCAGCCAGTTCCTCGGCGCTCGGATCATCGTTGACGAACGTATCCGTGATGAAAAGCGTGTACTTTTCGAGCATCAGCGCGTTCATGGCCGCGAACACCTTGGCGCCCGGCGCCAGGCCGATCACGTCGCGCACGTGCTCCAGATGTGCCTCGAACCGGCCCACCGTGCCGCACAACAGTGCATCGGCATCGCCCATGTGCATCAGCATTGTGCCGATCAGCGTATTCGAACGGCGCAGCGCCACCTTGGCCATGTCCGGCGTCACACCATCGCGGCCGCGCAGCGCGTGGTACTCCTCGTGATAGGCGCGATAGCGCGGATCGTCCTCGGGGTTGATCAGTTCGAAATCGACGCCCGGACGCAGACGCAGGCCCGCCTTCTCGATACGCATCTGGATTACGTGCGGGCGACCGATCAGGATCGGGCGGGCCAGACCTTCGTCCACCACGCCCTGCACCGCACGCAGCACACGCTCTTCTTCGCCCTCGGCGTAGGCGACGCGCTTCGGCGCGGCCTTGGCGGCCGTGAACACCGGCTTCATGATCATGCCGGTGTGGTACACGTAGCTGGTCAGTTGCTGGCGGTAGGCTTCGAGGTCCTTGATCGGGCGCGTGGCCACGCCGGATTCCTCGGCGGCCTTGGCAACGGCCGGCGCGATCTTCTCGATCAGGCGCTGGTCGAACGGCGTCGGGATGATGTAGTCCGGGCCGAACTTCAGTTCACGACCACCGTAGGCGGCGGCCACGGCGTCGTTCAGTTCGGCTTCGGCCAGTTCGGCGATCGCCTTCACGCAGGCCAGCTTCATTGCTTCCGTGATCTTCGTGGCGCCGCAATCGAGCGCGCCGCGGAAGATGTACGGGAAACAGAGCACGTTGTTGACCTGGTTCGGATAGTCCGAACGGCCCGTGGCGATGATGCAGTCCGGACGCGCGGCCTTGGCCACTTCCGGGCGGATTTCCGGCTCCGGGTTGGCCAGCGCCAGGATGATCGGACGGTCGGCCATGGTCTTGACCATGTCACCGGTCAGCACGCCCGCGGTCGAGCAGCCCAGGAACACGTCCGCATCCTTGACGATGTCGGCCAGCGTGCGGGCCGACGTGTCCTGTGCGTAGCGAGCCTTGTTGGCCTCCATGTTCGCGTCGCGGCCGTGGAAGATCACGCCCTTCGAGTCGACGACGTAGATGTTCTCGCGCTTCACGCCCAGGCTGACCATCGTATCCAGGCACGCGATTGCGGCGGCGCCCGCGCCCGAGACGGCCAGCTTGACCTTCGCGATGTCCTTGCCCACCACCTTAAGGCCGTTCAGCAGCGCTGCGGTCGAGATGATCGCCGTGCCGTGCTGATCGTCGTGGAAGACGGGGATGTTCATGCGCTCGCGCAGCTTCTGCTCGATGTAGAAGCACTCGGGAGCCTTGATGTCCTCGAGGTTCACGCCGCCGAGCGTCGGCTCCAGCGCCGCCACGATCTCGACGATCTTGTCCGGGTCGCGCGCATCGAGTTCGATGTCGAACACATCGATGCCGGCGAATTTCTTGAACAGGCAGCCCTTGCCTTCCATCACGGGCTTGCCGGCCAGCGGACCGATGTCGCCCAGGCCCAGCACGGCGGTACCGTTGGTCACCACGGCCACGAGGTTGGCGCGCGAGGTGTACTCGGCGGCCATCGCGGGGTCCTTGTGGATCTCTTCGCAGGCGTAGGCCACGCCCGGGGAGTAGGCCAGCGACAGATCGCGCTGATTGGACAGGGCCTTGGTGGCCGTTACCTGGATCTTGCCCTTGGTCGGGCTGCGGTGGTATTCCAGCGCAGCCAGGCGCAGTTGCGCTTCGGGACTATTGGGGGCATGTTGCGGTGCATCACCGGTGGTCTTGCTGCTCATTCTCTGCTCGTCCGGGTAAAGGCGGGAAAAAATCGAGGAGCCATTCTAGCCCAGCCGCCACGCGGCGGCAGGGCTTTGGCACGCCCGATTGGAAGATTTTGCCGCCACCGGACGCAAAACTCCTTTTACCGTACGGTAGCCAATACCTTTCACCCCCGCCGGCGAAAGGATATTGCGCGGCGCCCTGCTACTTCTTGTCCTTGTCGACCTCCAGCGTCACGCGACGCGGCCGCCCGCTCTCGGCCGGGAAGTCCACGAACGCGCTGCGGATCATGTAGGGCATCACCGCCGCCGGATTACCACTCTCTGTCGTATTGGTGGCGGTGACCTGATAGACACGCTTGCCGCTGGCTGCATCCTTGAAATAGACGCGCACGCTCGAATACGTCACGGGCACGTCGCGTATCACGGTCTGGGGCGGCCAGTAGCCGGGGCCCCATCCCCAGGGGCCATAGGGTCGATACCCGCCATAAGGGCCCCAGTACGGCCCCCAAGGTCCGTACCAGGGGTCGGGATAGACGGTCTCCGCCACCTGGGCAATCCCGGGCGCGGCGTCGTAGTCCATTGTCACCAGATAGCGTGCCTGGCCGGCCGGGCGCTGCTCGAAGCCAAGTCCGGACAAGGTGTCTGCCAGCCACTGCTCGAAGGTCTGGCGCTCGAGTTGCTCTTCCTGCTGCGACGTGTGTTCGAACGCGTAGGTCCGCGGCGCATCGTTCTGCCAGCCGGCCTGCCGGAACGCGGTGACCTCGGTGGTCACCGTGGTGGCACATCCCGCCAGCCAGAGCGAGCCCAGCGCCATCAGCGCCCAGAAGGCGCCCCGTCTTCCCCACTTCGTCACTGCTTTCCCTGATGCACGCATTCCCTGATACCTCGTTCTTCCTGATTTGGTTGCATTTCCTCAGACAGGAACAACCCTTTTGAATTCCCACGCCGCATCTGGCATCCCGCATTGCCCGAACCCCTTGGCTACAATGAGGGCTTCGAGGGCCGTCGCGATCTTCAGCACGCCGCCCGCCCCCCGGTCACTCCGAAGACAGGATTCCCCATGCTGCGCACCGATACGCCCGTCACCGTCTATCGCAAGGACTATACTCCGCCCGCTTTCGCCATCGACCACGTGGATCTCGTGCTCGACCTCGATCCGCAGCGTACCGTCGTCACCAGCACGCTGAAGATCCAGCGCACTGGCGCGGCCGACGCGCCGCTGATTCTGGCCGGCGAGGAGCTGGAACTGGTTGGCGTGCGCCTCGATGGCCAGCCGTTCTCCGGCGTCAGGCAGGACGGCGACTCGCTGACCTTGACTGGCCTGCCGGGAGCTGGCACGCTGGAAATCACCACGGCCTGCAATCCCGCCGCCAATACCACGCTGTCCGGCCTGTACGTCTCCAACGGCAACTTCTTCACCCAGTGCGAAGCCGAGGGCTTTCGCCGCATCACGTATTTCCTGGATCGCCCGGATGTGATGACGACCTACCGCGTTACGCTGCGCGCCGATCGCGCCGCAAGCCCGGTACTGCTTTCGAACGGCAACCTGCTCTCGCAACGCGATCTGCCGGATGGCAAACACGAAGCTGTCTGGGAAGACCCGTTCCGCAAACCGTCATACCTGTTTGCCCTCGTGGCCGGCAAGCTCGAGCGTATCGAGCAGACCATCGTATCGGCATCGGGCAAGCAGAAGCTGCTGCAAGTCTGGGTGGAACCGCAGGACCTGGACAAGACGCGTCACGCGATGGACTCGCTGGTTCACGCGATCCGCTGGGACGAGCAGCGCTTTGGCCTGGAACTTGACCTCGACCGTTTCATGATCGTCGCCGTGGGCGACTTCAACATGGGGGCGATGGAAAACAAGGGCCTGAACATCTTCAACACCAAGTATGTGCTGGCCAACGCCCAGACCGCGACGGATGTCGACTTCGCCAATATCGAATCGGTGGTGGCGCACGAATACTTCCACAACTGGACCGGCAACCGCGTGACCTGCCGTGACTGGTTCCAGTTGTCGCTCAAGGAAGGCCTGACCGTGTTCCGCGACCAGGAATTCTCGGCCGACATGATGGGCTCGGAATCGGGCCGCGCGGTCAAGCGCATCGAGGATGTGCGCGTGCTGCGCCAGGTGCAGTTTCCCGAGGATGCGGGTCCGATGGCCCACCCGGTGCGCCCGGACAGCTACGAGGAAATCAACAACTTCTACACGGTCACGGTCTACGAGAAAGGCGCCGAAGTCGTGCGGATGTACCAGACCCTGCTTGGCCGTGACGGCTTCCGCAAGGGCATGGACCTGTACTTCCAGCGTCATGACGGCCAGGCGGTGACATGCGACGACTTCCGCGCGGCGATGGCTGACGCGAACGGCCGCGACCTGAAGCAGTTCGGCCTCTGGTACAGCCAGGCTGGCACGCCCGTGGTCACGGTCAAGACCGCATGGGACGGCGCCTCCGGCACGCTGACGCTGACGTTGTCGCAGCGCTGCCCGAAGGTTGGCATCGAAACGCGCGCTGGCATGCCGGACAAGCAGCCGTTCCACATCCCGTTCGCGCTCGGCCTGATCGACGCAGAAGGCAACGACCTGCCGCTGCAACGCGAAGGGGAGCCCAAGGCAGGCGCGAGCACACGCGTGCTCGATTTCACGCAAGCCGAGCAGACCTTCCGCTTCATCAACCTGCCTCGCGGTAGCAAGGCGCCATTGCCCTCGCTGCTGCGTAATTTTTCGGCACCAGTCGTTGTCGATTACGAATACAGCGATGCGGAACTGACCTTCCTGCTCTCGCACGACACCGACGCATTCAACCGCTGGGAAGCCGGCCAACGCCTGGCCACGCGCGCGCTGCTGCATCTGGTGGCCGACGTCCAGGCCAATCGTGAACTGAAGCTCGACCCGGCGCTGGTGTCGGCGTTCCGTAGCGTGCTGACCGATGGTGCGCTGAATCCTGCCTTCCGCGAACAGGCACTGATGCTCCCCGCGGAGGCCTATCTGGCCGAACGCATGGGCGTGGCCGACCCGACGGCGATTCACCGCGCACGCCTGTTCCTGCGCGAAGGCCTGGCCCGCACGCTCAAGGCCGAATGGCTGGCCGCATACGAGGCCAACGCGACACCGGGCGAGTACAGCCCCGATGCCGACTCGATGGCCCGCCGCGCGCTGCGCAATCTCGCACTCGGCTATCTGGCCGACAGTGGAGACGCCGACATGCAGGCACTTGCGGACCGCCACTACCAGCAGAGCGACAACATGACAGACCGCTTCGCCGCGCTGTCTGCGCTGGTCAACAGCTTCGCGCCGGGCCGCGAACACGCGCTGACTGATTTCTACGAGCGCTTCGAAGACGACGCGCTGGTCATCGACAAGTGGTTCTCGCTGCAGGGAATGCAGCGCGGCGAAGTTGGCCCGCACGCGGGAAAGCGCACCATTGATACCGTGCGCGCGCTGATGCAGCATCCGGCCTTCAATCTGCGCAACCCTAACCGCGCCCGTTCGCTGATCTTCAGCTTCTGTTCGGGCAACCCAGCGCAGTTCCACGCAGAGGACGGCTCGGGCTACGCATTCTGGGCCGACCAGGTACTGGCGCTAGATTCGATCAACCCGCAGGTGGCCGCGCGCCTGGCACGCGTCATGGACCGCTGGCAGAAGTACGAGATGCCCCTGCGCGAACGGATGCGCGCGGCGCTGGAACGCGTGGCGGCCTCGTCGACGCTGTCGCGCGATGTGCGCGAGATCGTCAGCAAGGCCCTGTCGGCCTGACCCGGAAAGTGGCATGTCCGCAGCGGCACACATGTAGAATTGCGGCCATCCAAGGAGAACCCCACCATGACACGCATCAGCCTCACCCGCTATCTGGTCGAGGAGCAGCGCAAGCACAACACGATCGAGCCGGAACTCCGGCTGCTGATCGAAGTGGTCGCGCGCGCCTGCAAGGCCATTTCCAACGCCGTCAGCAAGGGCGCCCTCGCGGGTGTGCTCGGCTCGGCCGGCACCGGCAACGTTCAGGGCGAAACGCAGCAGAAGCTCGATGTGATCGCCAATGAGGTGCTGCTCGACGCCAATGAATGGGGTGGCCACCTGGCTGCCATGGCGTCCGAGGAAATGGACTCGTTCTACGAGATCCCGAACCGCTACCCGAAGGGCGAATACCTGCTGCTGTTCGATCCGCTCGACGGCTCGTCGAACATCGACGTGAACGTGTCGATCGGCACGATCTTCTCGGTTCTGCACATGCACAAGCCCGGTCAGACCGTGACCGAGCATGACTTCATGCAACCGGGCACCCAGCAGGTGGCGGCCGGCTATGCCGTGTACGGCCCGCAGACCACGCTGGTGCTGACCGTCGGCAATGGCGTGCACATGTTCACGCTGGACCGCGAGGCAGGCAGCTTCGTGCTGACCCAGTCGGACGTAATGATCCCGGAAGACACCAAGGAATTCGCGATCAACATGTCCAACATGCGCCACTGGGCTCCGCCCGTGCGCCGCTACATCGACGAATGCCTGGCCGGCGACGAAGGTCCGCGCGGCAAGAACTTCAACATGCGCTGGATCGCGTCGATGGTGGCCGACGTGCACCGCATCCTGACGCGCGGTGGCGTCTTCATGTATCCGTGGGACAAGCGCGAGCCCGAGAAACCGGGCAAGCTGCGCCTGATGTACGAAGCCAATCCGATGGCGTTCCTGGTCGAGCAGGCTGGCGGCGCGGCCACCAATGGCCAACAGCGCATTCTGGACGTGGAGCCGACCAAGCTCCACCAGCGCGTATCGGTCATCCTCGGTTCGAAGAATGAAGTCGAGCGCGTTACGCGGTATCACCAGGAAGACGCCGCCAAGGCGTAACGGGTAGTTCTGGTTTCGACAAGCACAGGGCGCCTCGGCGCCCTGTCTGCTTTCCTGAAGCCAACAGCCGCACGGCGATCCGTAAAAAAGCGGAAGGCTTTGCCCGTTTTTTCGCCCGCGGCGTGAGCGCCACTCGTGCGATGATTGCCATCTGTCGCCCACGGCCGCGGCTGGCAACTCCCACCGAACAGGGACTGTCACAGCGGAACTTTGAAAAAAGTCGCATCGGGGGCTTCACAAAATAAAAAGTCGCTGATATTATTGCGGGCTCTATCCGATTCGATCGATTCGCAAGCAACAGCGCAAATCGAGATCAAGCGGTAGAACAGGTTTCGCAAGTTTAAGGTTTCGCCGGTGTAGCTCAGTTGGTAGAGCAGCGCATTCGTAATGCGAAGGTCGTAGGTTCGACTCCTATCTCCGGCACCACTTGAAAGTAGAAAGGGCAACCCTCACGGGTTGCCCTTTTTGCTTTGCAGTCGACAGATAACTTGGGCACGACGACGCCCATATAATCCGCAGCTGCCACATCGCCATCCCTCTTTTTCTCCCCCGACCTGCGCTGGGCTACGCCAGCCTGGCTGGCACGACCTGCGTGCATCTGCCTCATGCCGTCCGCTGGCCGCCACATTCCTCGGGCGCGGCAACTGTCGTGCCGGCACCATGCTTGAGTCGGCATCGGAGTCTCCCGCTACGTGCACCGCTCGACAATGGCCGTGCTGTTGGCAAGCGCCTCCATCATCTTGCCGCGTTCGACCACCGCGTCGACGTAATAGTCGGCCTCGACTCGCAGCAGCCTGTTGCGATTCAGCATTCTTGCCAGTGCAATCGATTGCCAATAGGCGAAGTGAGACCGTTTTACCCCCGGCTGGTAGAGCTGGTTGACGAGTGTTTCGTGCCGTCCTGTCCGGCGCGAACCCGCGCTACCCGGAACGGGCAGCGCGGTATGCCAGGCGTAGGCCGCGTGATAGGCCGCGTAGTAGCTACGGCTGATCGACGAGCGGTAGGCCACCTCCCCCATCGCCGCCCCGGCAATGTCGGCGGCGAAATGGAGCATCTCCCGCGCATCGACACTCATGCCTGAAACACAACGTCGAGTTGGGCCGAAGGCAACAGGCCTCGCGCAAGCTGGACGGCGGTCAACGCCTCGTTGAGCGCGAACATATCAACGCCACGACCCACGCGCACGACGAGCAGCACCGCATCGTCACCGCCGTCAAAACCTGCGTAGACACGCGAGACCTCACAGTCCGCGAGCGACATGCCACGGCGATGCAGCAGTTCGTCGGCCGCCTCCAGATGCGCCGCTTCGGGATCGTCTGGCAGACCGCCGCCGCCGCTCAACGACACGACAGGCGCCATTGCCTGCATCGGACCAAGCTCCACCTCGCATCTCGTGGTCCGATCGTCCAGAGTCATTTCCATCATCATTCCCTCCCTGCCAGTGACCATCCAACATTGGATGACGGAAATTCTAGGCGTGGGGAACGGTGAAAAACCGAGGGACCTGCAAAATGCGATTCGTCTCATCCCAACGGCCGCGCACTGGCTGCCCAAAGACAGTCCGAAAGCGTGCCGACTATCGATGCGATCGGAACATGGAGTCATCCATCGGAGCATCGACCGCAACATCGGGGTCTCCCAGCATACGCACGAGCACCGTTTCCATCCGCTCGATTGACGCCGACTTCGGCAGATGCTCCTGTACACCGCACGCGCGCAGCGACGACGGCACATGCATCCACATGTTGTCCGACAGCAGCAGGATGCGCGCATTGGGCAGCGCCTGGTGCAAGCGCCGCAGCAGATACCAGTTGTCGAAGGCGTCCACTGTCATGCCGTAGATGACCAGCACGTCTTCCAGGCTATGCGCGAACAGCAGGATCCCCTCGGGATCGATACTCTCCACCGGGCCGATGCCTGGCATACGTTCAAGCAGGCGTTGCATACCCAGCCTGGTCAGTGGATGGCTCTCAATCACGATCGCGCCCATGGTGTGCTCCTGTGCTCCGCTGTTTGTCTGCGGAGACACATGGCGCAAACGTCGTGCCAGCGGTGGCGCGCACCGGACGACGGCGCGGCGTGGCGGCGATACGTTACCGGAGGCGGGATGGCGGGCGATCAGGCCAGAGTGGCCTGGGGGCGGCGACGTTACGACTCGCGTAACGTGTCACGTTCCCCGTAACGTGCTGCATCCGTTTGGAAGCAGGAACGGAAGGTGCGCCACCCGCGTCAGTTCACGGCGATGCGGTCGTCCACCACGCGTATCTGGCCGCCTGGCTTGTCTTCCATGACCTTGAGCACCTTGTGGCCGACCTGCAGCGTCACGCCGCCGTGGATATGCCGGCCCACCGCGATCTGCGCCTGCTCGGACGGCTTCATCTGCTCGGCCAGGTGGGCGATCTCCGCGTCGAGCTCGAACAGGTCGCGATTGATCCTGTACATCGTGGCACGCGCCTTCTCGCGGATGTCCCCCGTGGCGCGTTCGGGGTGCTTGGCAAAGAACGCCACGAGTTGCTGGAGTTTGCACTGTTCCTCGACGATCTTGCCGCGCCGGACTTCCAGTTCCGCCTTCTGCTCGTCGGCAAGCGGGTTGAGTCCGACCTGCACGGTAGTGGCGGTACCCGCCGGCGCGCCCAGGGTCCCCGTGCTGACACTCTGCATCGCCCGCGTACGCCCGCCGCTGATGCTGCCTGGCGCGCTCGGCACGCCAACCACCACCCGTTCGCCCGCGGAGACGTCGCTCTGCCGAATCCCGCTCTCCACGATTACCTCGGCCACCGCCTCGACGATCGCATTCTGGATGAAGCGCGCATGAACGGAGCCCTTGCTGCGCACGCTGGCAATCTCACTCGGGGCGCCACCGCTCGCGGTTTCTGCCTTGCCGATGATGCCGCCCTTGACGATCACATCGCCGCCGGCCTGCACACTGGCGGCTTCGATCGTCCCCTGCACAACCACATCACCGGTGACACGTACCGACATGCCGGTGCGGATATCGCCCGACACGCGGAGCGACCCATCGAAATTGACGTTGCCGGAATGCAGGTCGACGGCATCGACGTCGACCACCGGACTGACGATCACACCATGTGGCAGCACCCGGGGCGAGCCTGCGATCAAGGCGATCAACAGCAGTGGATCATTCGGATCGGTTGCCACGCCGGTCAGATCGGACGCGTAGGGCGTATCCACCACAGGGTCGGCCGGAATCGTCTTGCCAAGCACATCCATGCCGTCCTTGCCCGATCTGGCCGGCGTGCGGCGCATCAGCGCGGTACCCGGATTGACGAGCAGGAGACTACCGAGATCGCGCAGGTCGACACGCTCGTCCTCGTTCTCCGCCAGGACAGGCCTGCGGGGCTGGACAAGGCTCTCGAAGCGCGCTGTCTCACCCTGCAGGGGCGCCACGCCGCGCGCGATCTCGCGACCCTCGCAGCTACCGGCCTCCAGCGCAACGCCGATCGCCGCACTATCGAGCAAGGCCACCACCCCCATCGAAGCCGCGGCGGCGGCGATCTCTTCGGCCGTGATTGGCCGGCCGCCTTCCGAGGCCACCAGCGTCAGCAACAGCCGCAGCTTGTCGGCCGTGATCTCAAGTTCGAATTCGCCATCCAGGACGCTGCCGATCACTGCGTCAATCTCGCGATCGGTCAGTTGGCATTGCGTCAGGAAGCCCGTCACGGCGGCGGCGTCCAGCCGCGCGCCCTGCCAGCCGTGCTCGGCCAGGCAAGCTTCCAGCGAAGCGTCCAGGCTGGCGCGATCGGGCGGCAAGTGGCCCACGTCCGGTGTAAAGCAAGCCCTGACCTGGCTCCCAGGCTGGCTGAGTTCCAGGCGCAACCCCGCGTCGGCTGTCATGTGTCCCCGCCTCTATGCTGCATGTCGCAACAGCCGGCCTGGGCCCATCGCCCGGGGACTTTCCGCAAAGACCCACCGAATCCGTCGCCAACTGTGCTTGTCGTCGATCCATGTTCAACGGCGCCGGCGGTGTGAACTTGAGCCCACAAAAGTAGGGGGGGCGCAATTTCGGTAAACTAGCGCCCTCCGATGTCCCCGCCCCAAGGCACCACCCCGATGTCCAGCACCTACGAAGTCCGTCCCGGCCAGTCAATCGAACTGCTCAAGGAACTCCACATCCTGACGCGTGACGGCAAGATGAATCAGGACAGCCGCCGCAAGCTCAAGCAGGTCTATCACCTGTACCAGTTCATCGAGCCACTGCTGCGCGAGGTAAAGGACGAAAAAGGCACGGTCTCGCTGGTGGACCACGGCGCGGGCAAGTCGTATCTCGGGTTCATCCTCTTCGATCTCTTCTTCAAGGACCTGAAGGACAGCTCACACATCTACGGCATCGAGACCCGCGAGGAACTGGTGACCAGCTCGCAGGCGCTGGCCAGCCGCCTGGGCTTCGGTGGGATGTCGTTCCTGAACCTCTCCGTGGCCGATTCGATCACGTCGCCCGCATTGCCGCAGACCATCGACGTCGTCACCGCCCTGCATGCGTGCAATACGGCCACCGACGATGCGATCCACTTCGCGCTGGCCAAGCAGGCACGGCACATCGTGCTGGTGCCCTGCTGCCAGGCCGAGGTAGCGAGCGTGCTGCGCAAGCACAAAGGCAAGTTGCTGGCCGGCAATCCGCTGACGGAAATCTGGCGCCACCCACTGCACACGCGAGAGTTCGGCAGCCAGGTCACCAACGTGCTGCGCTGCCTGCAGCTTGAAGCGCACGGCTATCAGGTCAGCGTGACGGAGCTGGTGGGCTGGGAACACTCGATGAAGAACGAACTGATCATCGCCCAGTACAAGGATTTGCCGCGCCGCCGTCCGGCGGAGCGCTTGCACAATGTGCTGGAATCGCTCGGCCTGGAAGAACTGAACGAGCGATTCTTCACCGCGCCCTGATCCGGGCTGCGGTCGGAGGACGCATCGGAGATCGCGTCAGCAATCGAGTCAGAGATCGCTCTTGCCAGCCATCCATTCGAGCCAGCCTGCGTGGCCGAGCCGGCGCATCGTTTCCATATTGCGCTCGTAGATATCCTCCGCCTCCGGGAACGCTTCGGCGGCACGCGCGATGCTGTCTTCACGCAGCAAGTGCAGGATCGGATACGGCGCGCGATTCGTGTAGTTCTCGATGTCGTCGGGCTCGGTGCCCTCGAACTGGTAGCGCGGATGGAAACTCGCAATCTGCAACGTACCCTCGAGCTTCAGGCTACGCAGCAGGCGATCGGCGAAATACAGGAAGTCGTTGTAGGCCAGGAAGTCGCCCAGCGCGTGCGGCACAATCAGCAGAATCGTGTCGATCTTCTCCGGATCGGACGTCTCCAGCAGGCGTAACTCGCGCTCGAGATCGTCCAGCACGTCCTCGTCGCGCGTCGCGTCGCTGATCACGTAGCGGACCTGATCCTTGACATACACGCTCTTGGCAAACGGGCACAGGTTCAGGCCGATCACCGCGCGCGCCAACCAGTGGCGCACGTTCTCGATGATGCCATCGTTGTCGGCAGGATTGGCCAGCCCGGCCTGATCGGTCGTGTTCACGCTCATGCGTTCGCGATGCTCAAGGCCACGGCCTCGGCGACTTCGATGCCGTCGATCGCCGCCGAGTAGATTCCCCCGGCATAACCGGCACCTTCGCCGGCGGGATAGAGCCCCTTCACGTTGATGCTCTGATAGTTCTCGCGATCACGGCGAATCCGCAGCGGAGAAGACGTGCGCGTCTCCACGCCGGTCAGCACCGCATCGTGCATCGCAAACCCTGCGATCTTCTTGTCGATCTCGGGCAGCGCCTCGCGGATCGCGTCGATGACATAGTCTGGCAGCGCCGTGCTCAGGTCGGTCGGGGTCACACCCGGCTTGTACGACGGCTCCACCGAGCCGAGCGCCGTCGAGGCACGCCCTGCGATGAAATCGCCAACCAGTTGCCCCGGGGCGCGATAGTCGCTGCCACCCAGTGCGAACGCACGCTCTTCCCACTTGCGCTGGAATGCGATCCCGGCCAGCGGGCCACCCGGGAAGTCCTCCTCGGGTGTGATCCCCACGACGATACCGGCATTGGCATTGCGCTCGGCGCGGTAGTACTGGCTCATCCCGTTGGTCACGAGCCGGCCCGGCTCGGACGCGGCGGCCACCACGGTACCGCCCGGGCACATGCAGAAGCTGTACACCGCGCGGCCATTGCTGGCGTGGTGAACCACCTTGTAGTCGGCAGCGCCCAGCAGCTTGTTGCCGGCGAACTTGCCGAAGCGGCTGCGGTTGATCAAGCCTTGCGGATGCTCGATGCGGAAGCCCAGCGAGAACGGCTTGGCCTCCATGAAGACGCCTCGGTCATGCAGCATCTCGAACGTGTCGCGCGCGCTGTGGCCCACAGCCAGGATGACGTGGTCACAAGGCAGATAGTCGCCAGTGGACAGCTTCAGCCCGCGCACCTGGCCGTTGTCAATATCGACATCGTCCACGCGCGTCTCGAAGCGGATCTCGGCGCCCAGCGACAGCATCTCCGCGCGCATCTTCTCGACCATGCTCACCAGCCGGAACGTGCCGATGTGCGGCCGCGCCTTGTACAGGATGTCCTCCGGCGCGCCCGCGCGCACGAACTCGTCGAGCACCTTGCGGCCGTAGTGCTTCGGATCCTTGATCTGGCTGTAGAGCTTGCCGTCGGAGAACGTGCCCGCGCCGCCTTCGCCGAACTGCACGTTCGACTCGGGGTTCAGCACGCTCTTGCGCCAGAGTCCGAACGTGTCCTTGGTTCGCTCGCGTACTTCCTTGCCGCGCTCGAGAATGATCGGGCGGAAGCCCATCTGCGCCAGGATCAGGCCGGCAAGCAGGCCACATGGGCCCAGGCCGATCACCACTGGTCGCGACTTCGGCCCGCCCTCGGGTGCGCGGGCAACGAAGTGGTAGGCCATGTCCGGCGTCACGCTCCAGTTCGGTTTGCGAGCCATCCGCTTCAGGGCGCCCGCCTCGTCCTTGACCTCGATATCGATGATGTAGGTCAGCTTGATATCGTCGCGCTTGCGCGCGTCATGCGCGCGGCGAAAGACGGTAAAACCGATGAGCCCGTCGCCCTTGACGCCGATCTGCGCGAGATGGGCGCGCACGGCGGCGTCCAGGTCGCTTTCGGTATGGTCGAGCGGGAGTTTGACTTCACTGAGACGTAGCATGGGGTACCGATGGTTCTGTGGCCTTGGTGTCTGGTGGCCGGGAGTTGCCCAGCAGGAAGCCAGAACGGCCGAAGCGGGATTTTATCAGCCGCCACCATCCTGGGCGCGGCGCCGGCACCATGATTTGGCAGCGCGCGGCCCCCTGCGCGGCCAGGCAAGTCCAACCTGTGACTTGGATCACAAGCACGTCCCCGGCATACAGCGTGTGCACGGCCTGGCTGATATCGCTGGCCAGCCAGCGTGGCGCGGTGGTCACGACAATGCCCCCGCCCTCGACATGCACGATCGTGCCGGCTGACAGGTGCTCGAAAAAGCACTGGCCGGCAGCGAGCCGGATAGTGCGGGAAACGGGTCCGGGAAGTTCGGTCGATTCGGTAGATTCGGCGGGCTTGATGAATGACATGGCGTGGCTCCTGGGTCGCAAAATCATGCAAACAAGGCTACCGAGCCGCCCGCCTTGCCAACAGGCACAAGCCATCGCGAGCGCAACCAGAACAGATGTCAAACTTGCGCCCTGTTACGATACAGAGACACCGCATCTGTATCTGTTCCACTTCGCCCCATCGCGCGAAGATGCCCCCATGACCGCCAACCTCGCCCCCGCCGCATCGCCTCAGTCCTCCGCCCCGCTCTACCAGCAGGTGGCGGGCCATTATCGGCAGGCGATTTCGGTGGGCACGCTGGCGCCGGGTGACCGGATGCCGTCCGTGCGTTCGCTGATGGGGCTGCACGACGTGAGCTTGTCCACGGCGCTCCAGGCCTGCCGCGAGCTTGAGGCGGCCGGCCTGCTCGAAGCGCGGCCGCGCTCGGGCTATTTCGTGCGTGCTCCCGCGCGGCCCTCGCTGGCCCCGATCGAGGAGCCAGCCACCGGATTGCCGGACCCCGCGCAGTACGTCGGCATCCACCAGCGCATCTCCGCAATCCTGGCGCGCGGCCAGCATTACCGGATCAACTTCGGCGGTGCCTGCGGGGCGCCGGAGCTGTATCCGGCGGCCGCGTTGCGCAATGCCGCCACGCGGGCACTGCGGCGATACCCGATGCTCTTTGGCAGTTCGGTCGACTTCGACGGCCACCCCGCGTTTCGCGCGGCATTGGCCAGGCACGCGTTGCGCGCGCGGATCAACGTCGCGCCCGAGGACATCGTGGTCACACACGGCTGCACCGAAGCCCTGACGCTGGCCCTGCGGGCCGTGGCCAACCCCGGCGATGTCATCGCCGTGGAATCGCCGACGTACTACGGCCTGCTGCAGATTCTCGAAAGCCTGGGAATGCGCGCGCTCGAGATTCCTTGCAGCCCGCAGACCGGCATGTCGCTCGAGGCGCTGGATCTGGCTGCCCAGACCTACGACAACATCAAGGCCGTCTGCGTGGTGCCGAACCTGCAGAATCCACTCGGCTGCGTCATGCCGGACACACACAAACAGCGCCTAGTGAACTGGTGCGCCACACGCGGCCTCACGCTGATCGAAGACGACTGCTGCTCGGCCACCTTCGACGACGAGGTGCCGCTGACGGCCGCCAAGGCATGGGACACAACGGGCTCCGTGATCTACTGCGGGTCACTCCACAAGATCCTGGCACCCGGCATGCGACTCGGCTGGATCACGGCGGGCAAGTGGCAGGCGCGCGTGGAGATGCTCAAGTTCGGCCTGTCGCGCCCGAACGAGATGCTGACGCAGATCGCCGTGGCCGAGTTCATGGGCACGGGGGCATTCGAGCGTCACCTGCGTCGCCTGCGCACCCAGTTGCGAACCCAGCGCGAATGGATGGCCCAGAGGATCGCAGCCACCTTCCCGTCGGGTACCCGCCTGACGCTGCCGCGCGGCGGACTGCATCTTTGGGTGGAAATGCCCCAGTCGATCTCGTCGGAAGCGGTCTTCGAACAGGCGCTGGCCGAGGGCATCCGGGTGATGCCAGGCGCCATGTTCTCGAACTCGAATCGATTCAATCACTACCTGCGGCTGAACTGCGGCATTCCCAGATCTCCGGAAATCGAGCGCGCGCTCGATACCGTGGCGGGCGTGGTTCGGCGCATGGCCGCCTGAACGTGGCGCCGATGCCGACGCCGGCATCGTTCTTGCGAGATTTCTTCCCCGATTCGGGCACGCTCGCCTATCCTATTGCGCGATACGCCGAACACAAAAAATGGGGAGAAAAAATTGGCGCAAGGACCCGCCGCTTCGCGGCTCGACGATGACTATCGAACGCTGTTCCAGCTAGCGCCCGTTTCGCTGTGGCTGGAGGATTTCAGCGCGGTGCGGCAGGCCTTCACGCAGTTGCGGGCCGATGGCGTCACCAATCTGCGCCGCCACCTGCGCGACAACCCCTCGGAAGTGGCACGGTGCTCTTCTCTGATTCGCGTGCTCGACGTCAACCGCCGGACGCTGGACCTCTTCCGCGCCGCCGATCTGGATACGCTGGTTGCCAACCTCCACACCGTGTTTCGCGACGACATGTTCGATCAACACGTCGAGGAACTCGGACAACTGTGGGACGGCGATAATCGTTTCTCGAGCCAGACCGTCAACTACACGCTCGACGGCGAGCGACTCGACATCCGTCTGGAGGCCCGCGTCATGCCTGGGCACGAGGACGACTGGTCGCGTGTGCTGCTGTCGATCGAGGACATCACGGCCCGCGTGCGCAACGAACGTGACCTGCGGCGGGCCCAGCAGTACGCCGTGGGCCTGTTCGAGCATTCACCGGTATCGCTCTGGGTGGAAGACTTCAGCGTGGTCAAGATGCTGCTCGACGAAGTCCGCGCGGCGGGGATCACGGATTTCCGCACGTTCCTGAACGTGCACCCCGATTTCGTCTCGCGCTGCATGCAGGAGATCCGCGTGCTCGACGTCAACCAGCAGACGCTGGCGATGTTCGGCGCACCCAGCAAGGAAATCCTGCTGTCGCGACTCGGCGACGTGTTTCGCGACGACATGCGCATCCACTTTGCCGAGCAACTGGTCGACCTCTGGCATGAAAAGCTCTGGCAACAGCGCGAAGTCATCAACTACGCGCTGGACGGCCGCCCGGTGGACGTGTTCATGCAGTGGTCGGTGTTTCCGGGGCGAGAGGCTGACTGGGACCAGGTGCTGGTGTCGCTGACCGACATCACGGCACGCAAGAAGGCCGAAGCCTACGTCGAGTTCCTCGGCAAGCACGACGTGCTGACCAAACTCTACAACCGCGCGTACTACGAGGATGAACTGGCGCGACTGGGCCGCAAGGGGCCGTGGCCGGTCAGCGTGATCGCGGTGGACCTGAATGGACTGAAGGCCGTGAACGATCAGTTCGGCCACGGGGATGGCGACGGCCTGCTACGCCGTACTGGAGAAGTGCTGAAGAAAGCCGTGGGCGAACAGGCTTGCATTGCGCGCACCGGTGGCGACGAGTTCATGGTGCTGCTTCCCGGGCGCGACGAGCGGGGTGCCGCGACGGTAGTGGAGCAGATCGAAGAGGTGGTCGTCCTCAACAACCAGTTCTATCCCGGCGCGCGGCTGTCATTCTCGATCGGGTCGGCCACCTGCATGCAGGGCGACCGCCTGACCGATGCCGTGAAAACTGCGGACAGACGGATGTACGACGCCAAGCGCGCCTACTACGAGGCGCTGGGCAACGAACGCGCGACGCAGAACGACTGAGTACGAAAAAAGCCGGCTAAGCCGGCTTTTTCATTTTCGTTTGCAGCGAGGCACGTCACTCAGATAAACACGATCAACGCGACGCCACCGATGATCAGGCCAAACTTGGTCACGTAGTACAGGTTCTTGTTCCAGGCCTTGAAGCGGCGACGGTACTGACCGCCGAGCCAGACAAAGCGGAACAGCTTGTTGATCATGCCGGTCTGGTCGTTTTCGTCGTTCGGCGAACTCGCGGCGGTCATCACCTTGCGCCCCAACCAATGGTTGACCGCAGCAGCCCAGCGATAGCGCATCGGCCGCTCGATATCGCAGAACAGGATCAGGCGATCGGTCTCGCTCTTGTTCTCGGCCCAGTGCAGGTACGTTTCATCGAACACCACACCCTGCCCGTCACGCCAGCTATGCCGCTCGCCATCTACCTCGATGAAGCAGCGATCGTCATTCGGCGTGGCCAGGCCCAGGTGATAGCGCAGCGATCCGGCGAATGGATCACGGTGCGGATTGAGCTTGCCGCCGGGCGGCAGCTCGGCAAACATCGCGGCCTTGACCGATGGCATATCGCGCAGCAGTGCGACCGTGTTGGGGCACAGCGCTTCCGCCGACGGGTGCTGGGCTTCGTACCACTTCAGGTAGAAGCGCTTCCAGCCGTACTTGAAGAACGAATTGAATCCGGCGTCATCGTTCTTGTCGGCAGCCTTGATCTTGCGCATCGCGATCAGCGCCAGGCCTTCGTCACGAATCTGCGGCCAGGCCGAACGGATCTTCTCCAGATCGGGAAACCGCTCGACCGGAATGTACGGCGTGCGCGGCACACCGGAGAAGATGTACATGAAGCAGTTAAAGGGCGCGACCAGCGCTGAATGATCCAGCAACTGGCGCATAAAAGGCAGACGTACCTTGCCGCGGAAGTGCACATACAGGATGGCACCCAGATAGGCCGCGACGATAATCCACTTGATCACCCGAAATCCTCCAGGACAGACGCCGCCCGAGTGCCGGGCGGGAAACGCGCTATTTTAGCGAATCGGCGATCCCGGTGCACCCGTGTGATTCAGGCAACTCTTTTATCTGCCCGCGAGCACTCAGGACTTGCCTCGCGACTGGCGGGAGATCCTGTCGATCAGCACTCGCGCGTCATCCGACTTGCCCTGCAGGGTAAGCAGCCTGGCATTAAGCACGATGTTCTCGAGCACGAGCTTGGCGGTAGACGCCCAAAGCGTGGCCAGCAGCGCCTCATGCGACATGCCGGAAGTCTCGAGTTCGGTGGAACGCTCGGCGATCAGTTTGCAGGCCATCGCCCGCAGGGCTTCATCGTCGAACGGCAGGTTTGCGTAATCGATGGGATCGGCCTTCTCCACCTCCACCATCAGTTGCAGCAGCATCTGTTCGGTCATCGGCAACCTCCTCTGGCAAGCGATCGTCACACGCGGAAATCTGCAGCCATGTCGACATCTGTACGTGCTTCAAGGCGCCCGGAGCGACAGGCCTTCACGAACAGATCGTAATCCCGTTCCACCTGATCGGCGTAAGCGTTCGAATAGGCGATCAGGGACTCGGCCATGCGGTCGCTGGCGCCGAGATACCCGCTGATCTCGGCGGCGTGTCCGCTGGCCTTGGCATGGGCGCGCGCCAGCACCCAGCCGCACACCTGGCCGTAGGTCGCCAGCAGATCGGCGTCCATGAGTTCGATATCGACCGAGAACTTCATGTCGCGCAACTGGCGGATATAGAAATGGCGTCCGAACGGCCCCTTCGACCAACCGAGAAACAGGTCACTGGCCGCCTGCATCAGACGCTGCCCGTCCACGACACGGCGGCCTTCGTGCGACACCGCCGCCGACTTGAAGTAGCGCGCGACCACCGACTTGGTAGCCTCCTTGACCTGCAGGAACAACGGCTTGCCGTGGCCATCGATCAGCAACAGGATCAGGCAACGCGTGCCGACGCTGCCAACGCCGACCACTTTGAAAGCCATGTCCTGCAGCTTGAAATGGTCGAGCAGCCGGCGCCGGTCGGCCGCAAGCGTCGACTTGTAGTCGCTGAAGGATTGGTCGATCAGCTTGGACGGATCCTCGATGCTGAGCCAGTCATCGTCGGCCTCGAACAGCGTTTGCGCGCCATGGACATGGAACACCGCAGGCGGCGCATCGAGAATGCGCCAGCGGTCCCCATCGTGCTCGGTAAGCTTTGGCAACAGCGATTCATGGGTTCGCGCCGCGGCCCTCTCCATCGCGCGCCGGATGCGCTTCTGCACTTCCGGGTTGACCGCGGATTCGAGCAGGCGCTCGAAGGTAATGCGGTCGTACCAGGTATCGAGAATGGCCATCTCCGCATACTCGGCCATACGGTCACGGTAGCTGTTGGCGACCTGGTAGACCATGTTGTCGGCGGCAGTGGCGCCGTGGCGAAGATGGCGTGCGGCAACGACAAAACTTGCGGCCAGGCGCTTCAGGTCCCACTCCCATGGTCCCGGGCTGGTTTCGTCGAAATCATTGACGTCGAACAGTAGCGCGCGCTCGGGTGTGGCAAAGCCGCCAAAATTCATCAGGTGGCAGTCGCCGCAGATCTGCATCGTGAGCGATGAGTTCGGCGTTCCGGCCAGATCGTGCGCCTGGATGATCGCGCTGCCGCGATAGAACGTGAAAGGCGAAGCGATCATTCGCCCGTAACGCAGGGGGATGAGGCGTGAGACGCGACCAGCGCTGCTCTCTTCCAGCAACGAAATCGGATCGCGGTCGACGTTGCCAATCACTGCATGATCACGGCGCTGCACTTTCTGCCGCAGGGCCTTGCCGCGCGCGCGGCGTTCTTCGACTTCTGCCACGTTTTCCACACATCCTCCATGTCTGGGCGTTACGACATTTCTGATTTGTGCAGCATATGCAACCACGCTAAGCGAACGCCGACGGCTTGTCAATTTGGCGCCCCACACTGGGTACAGCCTCCATGAAAGTGCCTTAGCGTCACATTCCCTTGATCGCCCGCAGAAAATCAGACGGGCCCCTACAAATCTGTCACAACTATCCGTGTAAGCTGTGGTCTGAGTTTCGCATTGCCAACGAGAACATCAGAATTTCATGACCAAAAGTTTTCTTGCTGCCATGCGTCAATACGTGTGGTTCAAAGGGGTCAAGCATCATGTGGTCCAAGGCGTCGAAGCGCTGTCGGACCTGCTTAAGTCCCCTTCCGCCGCGGCCCGCGCGGTCGCTGCGATCGTTGCCGAAACCGAACAAGGTGTGCAGGTATGGGTCTCCTACTTCGGCAAGCCCATGGACCCGCACACCAACTATGTTCTGTGGCCGAACCGCGCGCTGAAACCCGTGCGCCGACGCGCCACGATACCGGAGCGTCTGCTGCGCGACCGGTAACTCGTTGACCGGCGCCGAGGCGTTTCTCAATCGCTCGACAAGGAGTTGCCATGCCTGAACCGAAGCATGACGAAGCGCTGGTCAACAACTACCTCGAGCGCATCTCGGCGCTGTCCGTCAGTGCGTTTGATGGGGCGGATGTGGGTCAGGAACTCACGCAGCTCATGCATGAGGCAAAACGACATTGCTCCGGCGGCAACCTCGAAGTGCTGACGTCGCGATTGAGAGATCGCATTGACGCTGCTGATCGCGAGGATCAGCCTCAAGTACGCGACACCTTCGCCATGGCTGCTTCGCTGATTCAGGGCTAGGCTGCTAGCTCCCTTCCGACACACGAGCACGACACAAGCTTCTACGCAGCACATGCGAACACGGCGCACGAAAAAGTGCCGCGCTTACGCGCACTCAACTTCAATTCGTATAACTGGGAAACGTTGGCCGGACGGCCGATGAACAACTTGAGGACTTAGACCCAAGACATAAAGGTCTTGGTTGCGGGGGCAGGATTTGAACCTGCGACCTTCGGGTTATGAGCCCGACGAGCTGCCAGACTGCTCCACCCCGCGTCTGAAGAAGGAGATTATGACGCAATTGCACGAGCATCGCAAGCCTTTCCTGCACCAATCCGAAGAATGACCGCGCGAACGGCACCAGCATCGCCTCCCCGATGCACCTATGCGGCGCGGCTCGCACGCGATGCGGCCTCGAACTCGTTGATCGTGGCATCGACATAGCGATTCACGTTATCCAGCGCTTCCAGCCTGGTATCAAACGGCTGGCGCGGGAACGGGTTGTGCAATGCCATCAACACCTCGCCATCCTCACGGCGAATGATTTCGATCATGATGGCCCACTTGCCCCTCGGCAAGGCAACTACCTCGTAGATGATCTTGAATCCATCGTACTCGGGCATGGTGAACTCCCTTCTCTGCTGCTGACGCGCACGTACTGGCGCGCCTCACATTCAGGCTAGGAGTCATCCCCGGAAGCAAAAATGATCGCGATCAAACGATGCCGGATTCGGCTTGATATGCGTCATTGCGTGTATCGCAATGGCTGGCCCGCTACTGCCGGACTCAGCGCATCGGCCCAATCAACTTGTCGATCAGGGCATATGCCGCACTGAATGCGGCAACCTCCGCCGCATGGCGCGTGACGAAGGATGGAGCACATGACAGGAGTTCGGTATCGCCGGCATCTGAAGGATCCATCCCCTCCTGACCTACGCGGACCTCATAGCCCCAGCAGCGCCTTCCCGCAGCATCCGCGCCTTCCGTCACCAGCACATACGCATCCATGCCGCGATAACCTTCCACTCGCCACTCTTCTGCTTGCTGCTGCATATGCTGCCTCCCTCGACGGTCCTGACGATATGAAACTGGAGCCGGTCCGCCGCGATGCGTTCCGATTCGAAGATCCACCACTGGAGAAAGGATAGGCGCGAGAGCCTGGGAAGTACGGGAGGAGAAGATGAAGATTGCGCCGAATGCGCAAATGAAAAAAGGGCTTCCATTTCTGGAAGCCCTTTTCTCGTATAGGTTGGCGCGGCTGGCAGGATTCGAACCCACGACCCCTTGGTTCGTAGCCAAGTACTCTATCCAACTGAGCTACAGCCGCAACCGAGAAAAGAGATTATATAGAAGTTTTCAGTTTTGTGAACCCCCTTCGTGCATTTTTTTCATGTGAAGGGTTCGGCAGTCGCAACTTCCTATAATGAGAACCCGATGAAGTGATCCGGACCATGAACAAGGCTTTTGTCAAAGAGTCGTCGAACGATGACGACGAAGATCTTCCCGAAGGCGCGACCCCGCTGCCCGCCGGCACCAAGAACTACATCACCGCCGCAGGCTACAAGCGCTTGCGCGACGAATTGATGCACCTGATCGACGTGGAGCGTCCGGACATCGTGCAGATCGTGTCGTGGGCCGCCTCGAACGGCGACCGCTCCGAGAATGGCGACTATCTCTACGGCAAGAAGCGCCTGCGCGAAATCGACCGCCGCATTCGCTTCCTCACCCGTCGCCTGGACAAGGCCGAAGTCGTCGATCCTTCGATGCAGGGCGACAACGATCAGATCTTCTTCGGCGCCACGGTCACCTATGCCAATCAGTCAGGCGAGGAAACGACGATCACGATCGTAGGCATGGACGAGGTCGATCTCGACAGCAATCACGTAAGCTGGATTTCGCCGATCGCCAAGGCGCTGATCAAGGCGCGCGAGGGCGACACGGTGCCGCTTCGCACACCGGCCGGCATCGAACAGATCGATATTCTGGAAGTCCGCTACCCGCAGAAGTCTTAGCCGTCGTTGCGGTCGCGGAAGATTCGGATCACATCAGGGTTGCGTCGCAGCGCCCGCATGACGTTGGCCAGGTGCAGGCGGTTCTGTACCTGGATCACGAACTGCATGTAGGTAGCCTCCTGATGGCCGCCCTGCTGCGGTTCCATCGCCACGTGCGCGACGTTGGCATCTGCGGAGGTCAGGTCCGCAGCCACGCGGGCCACGATACCCTTGACGTTGCGGACCATGATCTTGATCGACACGTCGAAGGCGCGCGTCGTCTTCTTGGCCCACATCACCTCGATCCAGTGCTCCGGGTCCTTGCTGTGCAGCCGCTTGGCCACCTTGCAATCCTGCACGTGGATCTGCAGCCCTTCACCCTTGCCGAGGTAGCCGACGATCGAATCGCCGGGGATCGGACGGCAGCAGGCCGAGAAGATCATCGACATGCCTTCGTCGCCGGTAATCGGCACGGCCGGCGCGTCTTCGCCCGCGAACGTCTGGACGGCTGCCAGCAACGCGCTGTCGACATCTCCCGACAGTTCCTGCAGCAGGATTTCCATCCGGCGCGCGACCACTGCGGGCACACGGCGTCCCAGCGCGAGGTCGGCGAAGATGTCTTCCTTGAGCTTGTTGCCTGTCCACTGGATCATGCGATCCCAGACCGACTGCGGCACCGCCTTGAGTTCGATGCCGAGCTGGCGCGCTGATTGTTCGAGCAGGCGCTCGCCGAGCTGGATCGCCTCGTCGAGCTTGGTAGTCTTCAGGTAGTGGCGAATCGCCGCGCGTGCCTTGCCCGTGCGCACGAACGCCAGCCATGACGGATTCGGCTTTGAGTACGGCGCCGTCACGACCTCGACGATGTCGCCACTCTTGAGCTCCGTGCGCAACGGCAGAAGCTCGTTGTTGATCTTGACCGCCACACACTGGTTGCCCAGATCGCTGTGGACTGCGTAGGCAAAGTCGAGTGCCGTCGCGCCGCGAGGCAGCGCGCGAATATGCCCCTTCGGCGTGAACACATACACGGCGTCCGGGAACAGATCGATCTTGACGTGTTCGAGGAATTCCTGCGAATCGCCGGTCTGGCTCTGGATATCGAGCAGCGACTGCAGCCACTGGTGCGCCTGCTGCTGGATATCGTTGGCATGGTCCGCCTGGTGCTTGTACATCCAGTGCGCAGCCACGCCGGCCTCGGCGATCTGGTGCATCCCACGGGTGCGGATCTGGAACTCCACGGGTGTACCGAACGGGCCCACCAGCGTCGTGTGTAGCGACTGGTAGCCGTTGATCTTCGGAATGGCGATGTAGTCCTTGAACTTGCCCGGCATCGGCTTGTAGAGGCCGTGCAGCGCGCCCATCGCCATGTAGCAGTGCATCTGCGTTTCCACGACCACGCGGAAACCGTAGACATCGAGTACCTGCGAGAACGACAACTGCTTGTCGTGCATCTTGCGATAGATGCTGTAGAGCGTCTTCTCGCGGCCCGACAGTTCCGCCACGATGCCGGCCCCGGCCAGCGCGGACTGGGCGGCTTCAAGAATCCGCTTGACCACTTCGCGCCGGTTGCCGCGCGCGGCCTTCACGGCTTTCTCGAGCGTGGCGTAGCGGAATGGCGAGCCGACCTTGAACGACAGTTCCTGCAGCTCGCGATAGATCGTATTGAGACCCAGCCGATGTGCGATCGGCGCGTAGATCTCCATGGTCTCCAGCGCGATCCGTCGCCGCTTCTCGGGCGGCACGAAATCGAGCGTGCGCATGTTGTGCGTGCGATCGGCCAGCTTGACCAGAATCACCCGCACGTCGCGCGCCATCGCCAGCAGCATCTTGCGGAAGCTCTCCGCCTGCGCCTGCTCCCGGCTCTGGAATTCGAGCTTGTCCAGCTTGGTCAGACCATCTACGAGTTCGGAGACCTTCGGACCGAATTTCTCGGCCAGTTCGCTCTTCGTGATGCCCTGGTCCTCCATCACGTCGTGCAGCAGCGCCGCCATGATGGATTGCACATCGAGCTTCCAGTCGGCGCAAAGCTCGGCCACCGCCACCGGGTGCGTGATGTACGGTTCCCCGCTTTGCCGGTACTGGCCCAGGTGGGCCTCGTCGGAAAACTGGAATGCTTCGCGCACCAGAGCCTGATCGGCAGGCTTCAGGTACACGAGCTTCTCCATCAGCCGCGTGATCGAGATGACCTGTTGGCGCGGCGGCACCGCCGGCTGCGAGGTCGGCCCGAAAAAGTGCCGATAAGATTGCGCCAGCACGGCGTCGATGAACAGATCGCCACCGGGAGCCGCGGGCACCGTGCCCGCCACAGGCTCGGCATTGAGCTCGTTGGTCAACGCGGTGCGTGACTTGCCCTGCTGAATCGGGGGTACGACGGAACGCTCGCCGACGACGTTGTCGCCGAGCGGATCGGGAAGATTGGGAGCACCGGTACGGGCAGTCACAGTGGATTGTCCTGGACGCTTACGTCCGGTCGGTCCGGCTTGCGATGGTGTGGACGCCAGTGCGGAGGAAGCCGGCAGCGGCGCTCCGGAACCCACTGTCGTGGCGGAGGCGGACTGCCCGCTGGTCGCCGGCCGGCCATGCGGAGCCCGCGACGCCGGTTCGGCGGGCGGAGCAACGGCAGGATCGGGCGGCGGGAAAGTCATGGGGACGGCCCCTGTCATTCAGCGGAACGCGCGGCTGAAAGCGCATATATGCGAAGCGACGATGAACCACAGGCCGTCCCGGCAATCAGGTCGGTACCTTCTTCAGCATCTCGATGCCAACCTGGCCCGATGCGATCTCGCGGAGCGCCACCACGGTGGGCTTGTCCTTTGCCTCGACCTTGGGCGTGTGACCCTGCACGAGCTGACGTGCACGGTACGTCGCGGCGAGAGCGAGCTCGAAGCGGTTCGGGATGTGTTTCAGACAATCTTCGACGGTAATACGCGCCATATCAAATCCACCTTGGGATGAAACCTGTTCGACAGGCCGGTATTTTACAGCACGCGGCCGGAACCTTCCGGCCACGCGCTTGCTTTAGTGAATTCCGAGCTCGATGAACAACTCGGCATGTCGTGCTTTCTGCGACGAAAAGCGCAAACGGGTCGCGTGAACGACGTTCTGCAGCTGCTTCAACGCGTCATCGAATACCTCGTTGATGATCACGTAATCGGACTCCGATGCATGCGACATCTCACTACCCGCGGCAAGCAGGCGGCGGACGATCACATTGGGCTCGTCCTGACCCCGCTTCTTGAGGCGTTCTTCCAGCGCCGTCAGCGACGGCGGCAGGATGAAGATCTCGACAGCGTTCGAAAACCGCTTGTGTACCTGCTGCGCGCCCTGCCAGTCGATCTCCAGCAGCACGTCGGTGCCCTGGGCCATCTGCTGCTCGATCCAGACGCGGGACGTGGCGTAGTAATTGCCGTGCACTTCCGCCCACTCCAGGAATTCGCCCCGATCTCGCGCGGCGCGGAACTCGTCCACGGAGATGAAGTGGTACTCGCGGCCGTTCTGCTCACCGGGACGCGGACCGCGCGTGGTGTGCGAGATCGACAGGCGGATTGCCTTGTCCTGCGCCAGCAGCGCGTTGACCAGCGTGGATTTGCCGGCCCCGGACGGGGCCACCACCATGAACAGGTTGCCCGGATAGGCGGTATCGATGGCGGTGTGGGTCGTTTCGCTCATGATCTTATTCGAGGTTTTGAATCTGCTCGCGCATCTGCTCGATCAGGAGCTTGAGCTCCATCGAGGCATCGGCAAGTTCCTTCGCGGCGGCTTTCGAGCCGAGCGTGTTCGCTTCGCGGTTGAGCTCCTGCATCATGAAGTCCAGCCGCTTACCGACCTGGCCACCCTTCTTCAGGATATGCCGGGTTTCGTTGAGATGGGTCTGCAGGCGCGCCAGTTCTTCGGCGATGTCGATGCGGATGCCGTAGACCGTGGCTTCCTGGCGGATGCGCTCGGCAATCTCGTCGCGGCTCATCGACGGCATGCCGTTCGGCGCGACCAGGTTGAAAGCCTCCTTCAGGCGTTCGGTCAACTTTTCCTGGTGGTGGGCGATCAACTGCGGAATCATCGGCGTCAGGCGCTCGACAATCGCCAGCATGGCGTCGATCCGCTCCTCCAGCGTGGCCTTGAGCGCCGCGCCTTCACGGCGGCGGGCTTCCAGAAGCTGGTTCAGCGCTTCGCGGGCGGCGCCCATCACGGCATCGCGCAGGGCTTCCTGCGACAACTCGGGTTCCACCAGCACGCCCGGCCAGCGCAGGATTTCGCCCATGCGCATCGTGCCGGCCGAAGCAAACGTTGCCCCGACGGTGGCTTCGAGCGCACGGATCTGATCGAGCAGCGTCTGGTTCAGCGCCAGCGTGGCGCCGCCGGTATCGGTGCGCTGGAGGTTGATGCGGCACTCCAGCTTGCCACGCGACAGCTCGCCCATCAGCATCTCGCGCAGGGCCGGCTCGAAGGCGCGACACTCTTCCGGCGCACGGAACAGCAGGTCGAGGAAGCGCGAGTTGACAGTGCGGAACTCCACCGAAACCGACGCGGTACGGCCACTCGGTTCGCCCTGGGCGTTGGTGAGCGGTGCCTGGCCCGTGGCCAGGCCATAGCCTGTCATGCTGTGGATCATCGTCGGTAATCTCGCGAAAAAATCGAATAATCGAAAAACGCCGGGTAAGGCGCGGCGACCGGCTCCCCGAAAGGATCGGGGGCAGGCGGATCGCCTGAAAAATCAACAGAAAACAGAGGCAGAAAAACGCGGATATTTGGCAACAGTCCCCGCCAATGAATTCTTTACAAGTGACCGATTAGCCCGGAGAATCCGGGAGCAAATAAGGTCCCGAATCCTATGACAGAGTCCAAGGGCGCTAACCAGTCCAAGAGCGCGCCGCTGCCAATCGGCACGCTGCTGGCCAACTATCGTATTGTAAAGAAGTTGGCCAGTGGGGGGTTCAGTTTCGTCTACCTCGCCACGGACGAAACGGGCGCCCCGGTGGCCATCAAGGAATACCTGCCGTCGTCACTGGCCCGCCGCAGTCCCGGCGAGCTGATCCCGGTCGTTCCGGACGAGAACGTGGCCTCATTTCGCCTTGGCCTGAAGTATTTCTTTGAGGAAGGACGGTCGCTGGCCCGTATTTCGCACCCCAGCGTGGTCCGCGTGGTGAATTTCTTCCGCGAGAATTCCACGGTCTACATGGTCATGAACTACGAGTTGGGCAAGACGCTGCAGGAGCATATCCTGCAGGCCCGGCAGCAGGGCAAGGCCAAAGTCCTCCGCGAACGGTTTATCCGCAAGGTATTCCACGACCTCATGAGCGGCCTGCGGGAAGTGCATATCCACAAGCTTCTTCATCTGGACATCAAGCCGGGAAACATTTACCTGCGCGAGGACGAATCGCCGATCCTGCTTGATTTCGGCGCGGCCCGGCAGATCCTGACCATGGAAGCATCGCGTTTCCAGCCGATGTACACCCCGGGGTTCGCGGCACCCGAGCTCTACGGCAAGCATACGGACCTCGGCCCGTGGACCGATATCTACAGCCTGGGCGCCACGCTCTATGCCTGTATGGCCGGAATGCCGCCGCAGGAGGCCAACCAGCGTGAGAAGGAAGACCGCATGACCGAGTCGTTCGGTCGGCTGCGCGCCACCTACACGAACGGACTGGTCGATCTGGTCGAGTGGTGCCTGCGCCTGACGCCGGCCGAGCGCCCGCAAAGCGTGTTCCGGCTGCAGAAGGAGCTGCGCGACCAATCGAACGCGCTGGGCGAGCAGTCGGCTGCGGCCATGGCCGCCAATCCCGCAGGCCCCGTCACCGAGCGCCTGAACGCCACCAGCCGTTTCATGACCTTGCTGCGCCGCCGCGAAGAGAAGGCCCTGCCCGCCACCGAGGCAGGCCACGGCGGCAACTGATGCCAAACCGGCACGAACATAACGCATTCCGCTAAGCCAACATGCGATTCTCCGTCTATCAGGAAAGCCGCAAGGGCGGCCGCCGTATCAACCAGGACCGCATGGGCTACTGCTTCACGCGCGACGCCCTGCTGATGGTGCTGGCCGATGGCCTCGGCGGCCACGCGCTCGGCGAAGTTGCCGCGCAGCAGGCCTTGCAGACGCTGGCGCGTCAGTTCCAGACCCAGGCCCGTCCTGCGATCCGGAATCCTGCCGACTTTCTGCAGGACACGATCATGCTCGCGCATCGCGAGATCCATCGCTATGCCGAAGCCAACCGGCTGGCCGATATCCCGCGTACCACCGTGGTGTGTTGCCTGATCCAGCATGGCCAGATCCACTGGGCGCACGCCGGCGACTCGCGCTTCTACCTGATGCGCAAGGGCGCCCTGCTGACCCGCACGCGCGACCACTCGAAGATCGAGAATCTGCTGCAGCAGGAACGCGTGCTGCCGATGGACGTGGCCAACCACCCGGAACGCAACAAGCTCTACAACTGCCTCGGCTCGCCGAACCTGCCGCTGATCGACATCGGCGGCCCGGTGCGGCTGAACCCGGGAGACGTGGCGCTGCTGTGCTCCGACGGCCTCTGGGGCAGCCTTGAGGAAGACATCATCGTCGACAAGGTCACCCATCTTTCGGTGGTCCATGCGATACCTGACCTGATTGAACGGGCGCTTGCGAACGCCGGCGAAGGTGCCGATAACACCACAGCCATCGCAATGATGTGGGAAGCGGACGCCAATGTGCCGAACGACGACGCGGTGCTGACCGACACCCTGCCGCTCAATGCGTTCACCACCTCCATCCTCGAGCGCACGGGCAGCGAGACCGATCTGCTGTCCGAGGAAGAAATCGAACGCTCGATTGCCGAGATTCGCGCGGCGATCGACAAGACCAGCAACCTGATGCGCTGAGGCGCCGGGGGTCCCGGCAGGCACGCAAGGCTCGCCGGCGTTAGAATCGCGGTCTCACCCGATTCTGACGAAAGACTCCACATGCGACCCAGCGGACGCGCAGCCGATGCGCTGCGACCCATCACCCTGACCCGCCAATACACCCGCCACGCCGAGGGCTCGGTGCTGAGTGCCTTTGGCGATACCAAGGTGCTGTGCACCGCCAGCGTGCTGGCAAAGGTGCCGCCGCACAAGAAGGGCAGCGGTGAAGGCTGGGTCACAGCCGAGTACGGCATGTTGCCGCGCGCCACGCACACCCGCTCTGACCGCGAAGCCGCCCGGGGCAAGCAAACCGGCCGCACCCAGGAAATCCAGCGCCTGATCGGGCGCGCCATGCGTTCGGTGTTCGACCTGGCAGCGCTGGGCGAATACACGATCCACCTCGATTGCGACGTGCTGCAGGCCGACGGCGGCACGCGCACCGCCGCCATCACTGGTGCCTTCGTGGCGGCGCACGACGCCGTATCCGCGATGCTGCGCGACGGCCAGATCAAGGCAAGTCCGATCCGCGACTTCGTGGCGGCGGTCTCCGTCGGCATGGTGAACGGCGTGCCGGTGCTCGACCTCGACTACGCCGAAGACAGCAACTGCGATACCGACATGAATGTGGTCATGACCGGCAGTGGCGGCTTCGTGGAGGTCCAGGGCACGGCCGAAGGCACGCCCTTCAGCCGCGCCGATCTCGACGCCATGACGCGCCTGGCCGAGGCCGGCATCGCCGAACTCGTGCGCCACCAGAAGCAGGCGCTCGGGCTGTAAGCGCAGGGGAATATGTCGATGCAACGTCTGGTTCTGGCCTCCAACAACCCCGGCAAGCTGCGCGAATTCAGCGCGCTGCTCTCTCCGCTCGGCTTTGACGTCGTGCCGCAAGGCGAACTGGGCGTGCCCGAAGCCGAGGAACCGTTCGCCACATTCGTCGAGAACGCGCTGACCAAGGCCCGCCACGCTGCGCGGCTGACGGGAATGCCCGCGCTGGCGGATGACTCGGGTATCTGCGTCGAAGCGCTCGACGGTGCACCTGGCGTGTACTCGGCGCGTTATGCCCAGACCGTCGGCAAGCCGAAGTCGGATGCGGCCAACAACGCCCACTTGATCTCGCAACTGGCAGGCAAGCTGAACCGCCGCGCGCACTACTACTGCGTGCTGGTGATGGTGCGGCACGCCGATGATCCTCGACCCATCATCGCCGAAGGCATCTGGGCCGGCGAGGTCGTTGACGCCCCGCGCGGCAATGGTGGCTTTGGCTATGATCCGCACTTCCTGCTGCCCAGCGTCGGCAAGACGGCCGCCGAGCTGAGCGCCGAAGAGAAGAACACGATCAGCCATCGTGCCCTGGCACTTCAGGAACTGGTGGCCCGCCTGCAGACCGCCGGCATCAAGAGCTGCGCATGATCCCGATCGTCCCTGTCGGCGGTGGCACGCCGGCCGCATCCTCGCCGCTATCCCCGGCCGACAACCAGAAGCTTTGGCTCAAGCCGGGCCAGATCGCCCTGCCCGGCTCGCCACCGCTTTCGCTCTACGTGCACATCCCATGGTGCGTGCGCAAATGCCCGTATTGCGATTTCAACTCGCACGCGGCACCGGGCAAGCCGGATAGCCATGAGATTCCCGAGGACGCCTACCTCGACGCGCTACGCGCAGATCTTGAGCAATCGCTGCCACTGGTATGGGGACGTCCCGTGCATACGGTGTTCATCGGCGGCGGCACGCCGAGCCTGCTGTCGGCCGCTGGGATGGACCGCCTGCTATCGGACATCCGCGCGCTGCTGCCGCTCGATGCCGATGCCGAGATCACGATGGAAGCCAACCCCGGCACCTTCGAAGCCGAACGCTTCGCAAGCTATCGCGCCAGCGGCATCAACCGGCTGTCGATCGGCATCCAGAGTTTCAACGACGCCCACCTGAAAGCGCTTGGCCGGATCCACGGCGAGCGCGAGGCACGCGCGGCCATCGACATCGCGCTGACGCACTTCGACAACGTCAATCTGGACTTGATGTATGCGCTGCCGGGGCAGACCCTGGACGAATGCGCGCGCGACCTGGACGCAGCGTTGTCGTACGGCACCACGCACCTGTCGCTCTATCACCTGACGCTGGAACCGAACACGCTGTTTGCAAAGTTTCCGCCCGCGCTGCCGGACGAGGATACCGCCTACGAAATGCAGGACATCGTCGAGGCCCGTACGGCCCAGGCTGGGTATCGCCACTACGAGACATCGGCCTACGCGAAGCCGCATCGCGAGGCGCGCCACAACCTCAACTACTGGCGCTTCGGTGACTATCTCGGCATCGGCGCCGGCGCCCACGGCAAGCTTTCGTTTCCAAACCGCATCCTGCGGCAGATGCGACACAAGCACCCGGCCACTTATATGGAGCAGGCTCTGGCTGGCAACGCCGTGCAGGAAGCGCGCGAAGTCGGCGCTGACGAACTCCCGTTCGAATTCATGCTCAACGCGCTGCGTCTGACGGACGGCGTGCCGGCATCGAGTTTCCACGACTACACCGGCCTGCCGTTACACATGATCGGCAAGCAGCTTGCCGCGGCCGCGAAGAAGGGACTGCTCGACGCCGACCCTACCGTGATCAAGCCGACTGAACTGGGCCGACGCTTCCTCAATGACCTGCAGGAAATGTTCCTGAAGGATTGAGGTTGCCCACATAGAAGGCTCGACGAGAGCGTCAAGCCAGAATGAAAAACGCCACGCGAATGCCGCGTGGCGTTTTCTTTTGCCGATGTATCGAGGTAGCGAGGTATCCGGTGAGCTTAGTACGCCGTCGCCATATCGTTGGCCACTCGCGCGCGATCACCGACGCGCAGGTTGCCGATATTGCTTTGCGTCACCGTCGCCACGCGACCATCGTCCAGTCGGACATTGACGCGATACGCAGTGCTGGTATTCGACCCGGCCCGCTTCTCGATCTGATTGCCCGCCACCGCGCCACCCACCGCGCCGACGATCGTTGCCACGGTCTGGCCAGAACCGCCACCAATCTGGTGTCCAAGCAAACCGCCCGCCGCACCACCAATCACGGTGCCCAGAATGCCCGAACTGCCCTGCGTGCTCTGGATCGGCTCGATCGATTCCACGCGGCCCACGAACACCGAACCGGCAGGCGCCTGATAGGTGTTGGTTCCCGGCTGTTGATAGCCAGTCGGCGGCGGCGCCGTGCTGTAGTTGCCGTAACCGCCATAGCCCGGCTGCGCACAACCGGCCAGTCCGGCCACCAGCGCCAGAGCACCGGCAGCACCAAGAACCTGCCACGGTTTACGTTGTTCTTGCATGAAGTATTCTCCTCAAATCGCCTGTACAAACAGCGAACCTGCAGTATGAGACTGCATTCGCGCCTCTCTTAGGAGGCGCGATGGGCTGACAAGGTTCCGCTGTCTCGGACAACTCGAAGGACGGCTCCAAAACAGCGAACCCACTCCATCATGATACTGCCAGCCCGCGCATCCCTGTATAATGCGCGGCCGGGCATACGCGCTGTCACGCTACAATGCCCGCAAATCTTCCAGACACCGGAAGCGTGGCCGAGTGGTTTAAGGCAGCAGTCTTGAAAACTGCCGATGGGGTGACCCATCCGTGAGTTCGAATCTCACCGCTTCCGCCAGACTCCTCCGTGCGCGAACAGTCGGACGGTCAGACTGCCCTCGGCACATGCCCGCCTCCCGGGCGGCTCCGCCGAATCAGGCCCCCAGGCAGGACTTCGCGATAATGCCCAACTGGACCTCGGCGGCACCGCCGAAGATCGTGTAGGCCCGTGCATTGAGGAAGTCAGGCAGCAAACACGCGCGCAACACCTCGTCTTCGGAAGGCTCCTCATCGTGGGCGTCGTCCGCGCGCCATCGCAAGCTTTCGGCGCCAACAACCGTCGTCCCCATTTCGCTGATTGCCTGCCGCAGCCTGCTGGCGCGGAGCTTCAGGACCGACGCCACCGGACCGGGGCTCTCACCCGGCGCCACCGAGCACATTGTCTTCAATTCGAGCATCTCGAAGGCGTCGAGATCGGCGCGCACCTCTCCGAACCGGAGCCGCCGCAAGGTCGTGACAGTGGTATCGCCATCACACTGTGCCTCTCCTGCCAGCACATCGCCGACCCGCTTGAGTTGCGAGCGCAGGCGAGGACTGAAGATGCCAGCCCCGCGCTCGAACTCGAGCAGATAGCGCGCGCACTGCCAGCCTTCGTTCTCCGCGCCGATGCGGTTGACGACGGGCACGCGCACGTTGTCGAAGAACACTTCGTTGACGTCATGGTCGCCACCTATGGTTGGAATCGGGCGAACCGAGATCCCGGGCGTCTCCATGTCGATAAGAATGAAGCTGATGCCCTCCTGCCGCCGCCCTTCGGTGCTGGTGCGCACGAGTGCGAACATGCGATTCGCGTGGTGGGCATGGGTCGTCCACAACTTGCTGCCGTTGATGACGTAGTGGTCACCATCGCGCACGGCGCGGGTTCGCAGCGATGCCAGATCGGAGCCGGCGCCCGGCTCCGAGAACCCCTGGCACCAGTAGTCCTGCCCGGAAAGGATGCGCGACAGATATGTCTGCTTTTGCGCCTCGGTGCCGTATCGCAATATCACCGGCCCGACCAGCCTCACCCCCATCGGATGGACAAGCGGCGCGCCAGCGAGTGCGCATTCCGTCTCGAAGATAAATCGTTCGCTAGCACTCCATCCCGTTCCGCCCCACTCCCTGGGCCACAGCGGGACGAGCCACCCACGCTCACGCAGACGTGCCTGCCACGGGCCCGAGATTTCCGGCTCCGGATACATCGCCGTCGTGAGTTGCTGCCCCCGACGCAGTTCCGCAGGCAGATGCTCGCGCAGGAAAGCGCGTACGGTGTCCCGAAACTCGACAAGTTCGGGTGTCAACAGCAGATCCATCAGTGTGCCTCCGCATATGCCGCCACAGCCTGGCCAGATGTCGCCGGATCAAGCAAGGTCTGGCTCATGCGCCAGTCGCCGGTGTGCATGTCATTCCCCAATTGCATCGAATGCCAGTCGGCATGGCCATCCTGCAACCGGAAGCGCGTCAGCAGTCGGAACAACGCTGCTACGTGAAGCTCCTCCGAAACGCCCATCCCCCCATGCAACTGCACGGCCTGGGCGGCAACATAGCGTGCGGCACGGCCCGTACAGGACTGGGCTAGTGATGCCGCATCGCGCGCCAGTCGCCGGTCCGCAGCGATGCGAAGCGCGGCCAGTTCGCAAGCGGCACCCGCTTCCTCGCAGCAGACCGCCATTTCCGCAAGCCCGTGCTGTACCGATTGCAGGGCGGAGAGCGGCCGACCGAACTGTTCACGCTGCGTGACGTGAGACACGGTTGCTTCCAGTGCCGCTCGCATCGCGCCAGCAGCTTCCCAGCAGGAAGCGACCAACGCCTCCGCAACGATCGTCATGAAGCCATCGGCGATCTCCTGTTCGGAAGCCTTCTGACCCAGGCGGGCGTCATCCGGCAGATGAACCGCGTCGAGCACGAGGTCTGCCGCGCGGCTGCCGTCCGCGACCAGGCATGCGCGCGACGTCTTGCCCTCGGCATCCGACGGAACGATGAACAAGCCGATTCGGGGATGTGCGCCCTCAGCATGAATCGAGGCGCTGACCACCAAAGCATCGGCATCCGCCCCACCCACAACCAATGACTTCTTCCCACGCAGCGTCCATCGCTCGCCGCGCGGATCCCATCTCGCCGTGGTCGCCGGCATCGCCCATGGGTCTTCACGCCCCGGCTCCGTATGAGCCATCGCAAGACAGCGGTCGCCTGTGATCAGCGGCGCCAGCCAGGTATCGCGCTGCTGCATACTTCCCAGTGTCGCGATGAGCTTGCCAGCCATCAGCACGCCACTCCGATAACCGGGCGCTGCCACGCGATACCTGCCGAACGCCCGCATGAGCAACCCCACCTCGATCGGGCCACCGCCGAAGCCACCATCGGCTTCGGCAAATGGCAGGGCGAGCCAGCCCATTTCCGCGAACGCAGGCCAGTACGACCTCGCATCTCTGGCCTGCCGGATGTCGTCGGCATTGCCCGCCAGCCAATGCAGCGCACTGCTCTCGAGCAACGTCTGCGTTTCCGTGAATGTCAGCTGCATGACTCAATCCGCCTGCGCGCCAGAAGCCTTGGCGACCTTCGCCCATTTCACGGCATCCTGCTTGACGAAGCCTGCGAACTGCGTGGGCGTGTTGCCGATGATGTCGAGGCCGAGATCACGGAATTGCTGGATCAGCGCCGGGTCCTTGAGCGATTCCTGGACGGCCACGTAGACCCGTTGCACCGCCTCGGGCGACGTGCCCGCTGGCGCCAGCAGCCCCAGCCATGGCATGGCTTCATAGCCGGGCAGACCCGATTCGGCCACAGTGGGAACGTTCGGCAATGTGGCCGATCGCTTCGCCGTGGTCACCGCCAGCGCGCGCACGCTGCCGGCCTTGATGAACGGCGCCGACGACGCATAGGCATCCACCATGACCTGGACGTTCCCGCCTACCAGATCCGTCAGCGCCGGGGCGCTGCCCTTGTACGGGATATGCGTCATGTCCACGCCAGCCATCGACTTGAACAGTTCGGCCTCCAGGTGCGTGGACGTGCCGGTGCCGGCGGAGCTGTAGCTGAGCGCCTTGCCGCTCGTCTTCATATAGGCGATCAAGTCCTTCACGCTATGCACGGGCACCGCGGCGTTGACCTCCAGCACGTGGACGACCGAAGCCACTAGCGTGATCGGCGCAAAGTCCCGAACCGGATCGTAGTTGACGTTCTTGTAGATGCTTGGCGCGATGCCCAGCGACGACGCGGCCATCAGCAACGTGTAGCCGTCCGGCGCCTGCTTTGCAACGTAGTCCGACGCAATGACGGTACCGGCGCCAGGCTTGTTCTCGATCACGATTGGCTGGCCAAGCTGCTTGCGCATGCGCTCGCCCAGCGCGCGCGTCATGATGTCGGCGGCACCGCCGGGTGGAAATGGAACGATGATGCGCACTGGCTTGCTCGGATAGGCATCCGCCGCCGCCACGGGCGTGGCGGCAACGGCAGCAAGCATCACCATCGACCCTGCAATCATGCGTTTGATCATGACAGTCTCCTCTTGTAGTTTCGTAGTTTCCGATGAACGTTTCGAATCGCCGGAACGGACTAGCGCGCTGCAGGAAGCACCAGCGCGTCAAGCATCGCCACACCTTGACCACGCTCGCGCACCGTCAGCGGATTGATCTCCGCTTCCCCGGCGGTCTCCCCGAGCGCCACGAACGCATGCCCGAACGCCGCGATCGCCTCGCAAGCACCGTCGAGATCCCGAAGTGGCGTGTTGCGATAGCCATCGAGCAGCGGGAATGCCTTCAGCTCCTGCAGCATTTCGCGTGCGCCCGTGGCATCTACCGGTAACAGCCGATGCGTCACGTCCCGGTAGAGCTCGGTAAGCGTGCCGCCCAGCCCCACGGTCAAGGCGGGTCCGAACACGGGGTCTCGCACCGCGCCGACGATCAGCTCCACGCCCTGCGCGGCCATCCGTTGCACGATCACGCCGTCGATGCGCGCGGTTGGCACATGACGCCGCACGCTATCCATCACGACATGAAACGCCTCGCGTACCGCGCCGGCATTGGTGAGCCGCAACTGAACGCCGCCCGCCTCGGTCTTATGCGGCACATCGGCGCTCAGCACCTTCAGCGCCACCGGGAATCCGAGTTCCGCCGCGGCTGCGGCCGCGTCGTCCGCGCTCGTCGCAATGCGCTCGTCGAGCGTCGGCACACCGTGCGATGCGAACCACGCGCGCGCTTCGTACTCATTGCCGGGCAGCGATGTCGCGGCTATCGTCGAACCGGCACGTGAAGCGCTGGGCTGCGCCAGCGCGCGCCATGCCTTGCGGGCGCGACGCTCATGCCAGTGGAGAAACGGCGCGAGCGTCTGCATCGTCATGCCGATATCGGTCATGACCGGAATGCCCGCATCGCGCAGAAATTCACGCCGCGTCGAACGGCCAGTGTCGACAGCGACGATAAGCCTGCCGTGCTCCGCCACGACGGTGGCGAGATCGTCGGCCATCCGGTCCAGCAGGTAGCCCGGCGCGTACACAATGATGGTATCGACGGCATCGGAGCTTGCCAGCGCCCCGAGCGCAGTGCGAACGAACCCGGGATCATTGACGACGTTGCCAGTGACGTCGATCGGGTTCGACACCATGCCGTAGTCGGGAATGCCGGCCCGCAACGTATCCTGAAGTGCCGCCGGCAGCGTCGGCACCTCGAGCCCGGCGCCGATGCACTTGTCCGCCAGAATTGCCCCCACCGCCCCCGAAATGCTGACGATCGCGATGCGCCGGCCAGCGGACCGCTGGCGATAGCGCGCCAGTTCGGCGATATGCGCCATCTGGGCGAAGTCCTGGCACTCGATCACATTGAGCTGGGAGAATGCGGCGCGATAGATCGCCTGGTTGCCAGCCAACGCAGACGTGTGCGAGCGCACGGCTTCGCGCCCCTTGTCTGTTTCGCCGGCCTTGTAGATGATCAGCGGCTTGTCCGCCTCCGCGCACGCCGACGCCGCCTCGATGAACCTCGCGCCGTCGCGCAGTTCCTCGATATAACCGATCACGACATCCGTTTGCGGGTCCTGAGCCAGGTACTCGAGGTATGCCGAGTAGTCGATGCAAGCCTCGTTACCTGTGTTGATGAATTGGCTGAAGGGCACACCCAGCTCGCGGGCGATGGCGAACACCGCCGCGCAGACATTGCCGCTCTGCGTCAGCAGGCTCACGCGACCCCGCTCCGTCTGTGCCGGCGCGGTCCTGAATACCGATGCAAAGGCCGTATAGGCGTGCGTGTTGAGGTTGGCGAAGCCCATGCAGTTCGGGCCGGCCACCAACATGCCGCTGTCCCTCACATAGGCTTCCATGACGTCCTGCAGGGCCGCGCCGCTTTCTCCGGCTTCGGCGAAGCCTGCCGCATAGACGATCGCCGCGCGGATGCCGCGCGCGTGGCAGCGCTTGAGCATCGCGGTCACATCCTCGGCCGCGATCGCGAGCACCGCCAGGTCGATGCCATCGGGCAGGTCTTCCACCTGTCGATAGCAGCGCAGGCCGAATACGTTCTCGTACTTGGGATTGACCGGGTAGACGGCACCGGCATAGCCGAATCGAACCAGCAGGTCTATCGGCATACCGCCGATGCGGCCCGGATTGTCGCTGGCGCCGATGATCGCGATGGAGGCGGGATTCAACAGGGGTTCGAGCATGTGCGCCATGTCAGCGGGTTCCTTGCTTGTCGGCGTCCACGGCGACGTTCTTGACGATGGCCTTGGCAAGGCCGGCATCCCGCGCGCGCAGGAACCCCTCCCCGAGATGGGAGAGCTGATGGGTGTCGAAGTGCGCCGACAGCGCCGAACGAAGACCCTGCGCGTCCAGCGTGCGGTTCAGGGAGCGCTTGATCAGATGCAGGCCGAACGGCGGCGCCTTGGCGATACGGGCGGCCAGCGCATCGGTTTGCGCTTCGAGTTCGCCTTCCGCGACCACGCGATTCACCATGCCAATGCGCAACGCTTCAGCTGCATCGATCCGATCCCCGGTGAAGAGCATTTCCTTGGCTTTCCTGAGCCCCATGACCCACGGATGAATCAGCACCTCGGTGGCCGCCGCGCCGAGCGAGTGGCCAACCGGATCGGAGAAGTACGCCGACTCGGAGGCGACCACCAGATCGCACATATTGGCGATCATGAAGCCGCCGGAGACGCAGGCGCCCTGCACTTGCGCAATGGTCGGCTTTGGGAAATCCCAGATGCGCATGCAGTAGTTGAAGTACCGCTCGCTTTCGTACGCCCAGCGCTCCTCCACCGTGAAGTTGGCGCGTTTCTCCTGCGCCTCCTTGAGATCGTGCCCGGCAGAGAAGTGGGCACCGCGACCGCCGATCACCACCACGCGCACCGAGTCGTCGGTGGCCGCTTCGGACATCGCGTGATCCAGTTCGTCCAGCATCCGCTGGCTTTGCGCATTGCGGGCGCTTTCGCGCGCCAGCCAGACGCGACGCACGGCGTCGCGCTGTTCGATTTCGATGGTGGTGTAAGGCATCCCGGCTCCTCTGTTCGATGTGGTTTGACGTCTTGGCTGTGTCGAGTGATTCCAATCGAGTGTAAAAGCAGGTATTTTCACAATACAAACACAAGCAACTGTTTTGACCACTATATGGACACCAAGAAAACCCGGAGCACGAACGAGGGAGAGACAGAAATGCGCGATGAGACGGCGGGAAGGAAGACCGCGGGCGCGCAAACATTGCGCCGGGGGCTGGAGATCCTGAGGCTGCTGGCCCGCCATCAGGAAGAAGGCGCGACGTTGGCGGATATCGTCACGGAAAGCGGCCTGGAGCGGCCGACGGCATATCGGCTGCTCTGCTCGCTCGAGGAGGAACGCTTCGTCGAGCGCAACATCCACAGCAAGCGCTACCGGCTCGGTATCGACGCTATGCAGCTTGGCGCCGCCGCCGCGGAGAAAGCGCCGATTGTCGATCTGGTCGCGCCTCTGATGAAGAAGCTGGCTCGTGTGTCGGGCGACACGGTCTTCCTGGTGGTGCCACAAGGAGACTTCACCGTCTGCCTGCACCGGGAGGAAGGGCCGTTCCCCGTGCGCGTGTTCACGACGGTGCCGGGCCAACGCCGGCTACTTGGCATCGGCGCTGGCGGCCTCGCGCTGATGTCGGCAATGTCGGACGACGCGATCCGCGAGGTTCACAAGCGCAAGCACGCACTTTATGCCGAAGCCGGAATGCCGATCTCGCGACTACTGGCGGCAGCGGCCAGAAGCCGACGCAAGGGCTATGCGGAGATCGTGGATACCATCACCGAAGGCGTCTCCGGCGTGGGATGCGCGTTCCAATTGCCGTTTGGCGCGTCGGCGGCCATCAGCTTCGGCGCGATCAGCAGCCGCATGACCGCAAGCCGCCGAGACGAACTCGGCGCGTTGATCGTGCGGGAGCTATCGACGATGAACCCGGCTGGATAGCGCTACGCCGTCCGGCCCATCAGCGTCGACGCGTCAATATCGCGTAGAGTCGGCCTGCCAAGCAATGCCATTGCGGCTTCCAGTTCGGTTTGCAGCAGCGTCAGCATATGGACCACGCCCGGCATCCCGCCGACCGCCAGCGCGTGCAACACTGGCTGGCCAAGCAGTACCGCGGAGGCACCCAGCGCAATCGCCTTGACGATATCCGTACCGCGCCGCACACCGCCATCGAGCAGGATCGGCACAGCGCCAGCCACGGCGGCGGCAACGGCGGGCAGCACGTCGATCGTGGCGGGAAGCGTGTCGAGCACGCGGCCACCGTGATTCGACACGATGATGCCGGACACCCCCGCATTCAGCGCGGCAGGCACGTCGGCCGGATTGAGCAAGCCCTTGACGAGTACCGGCAACGCGGTCTGTCCGCATAGCCACTCGATGTCAGACCAGGTCGGTGCATGGGCCAACATACCGCGAAAGACCGGACTCCCCACGCTTGCGCGAATCGGCTCGTTTGCGGCAAACCCAGCAAGATTGACCGCACTGACACCATCGGGCAATCGAAACCCCGCGCGCTGCTCGACATTGCGGATGCCGCTGACAGAAGCGTCAATCGTCACCACCAGCGCCTTGTAGCCCGCCTGCTCCGCCCTGCGGACCAGCGCCAGCGTGTCCTCGCGCCGTGGCTGCATGTAGAGCTGGAACCAGAGTGGCGCGGTGGATGCGCGCGCGACCTCTTCCAGCGTGACGCTGGCCTGGGTGCTGACAGTCATCCAGGTGCGGGTGAGGGACGCCCCCTGAACCGTCGCCAGTTCACCGTCGGGATGGACGAGCTTGTGATACGCGGTTGGGGCAATCAGGATCGGATAGTCGAGCGTCTCGCCGAACAGTTCGGACCGGGCCGATGCCTGCGACATATCGACAAGCGCGCGAGGCATCAGCCTGATGCGCTCGAATGCGGCGCCGTTCTCGCGCTGCGTTACCGCATCCGCCGCCGCGCCCGCGATGTAGGCGCGAATCGCTGGGTCCACCCTTTCGTGAAAGCGATACTCGTAGTCACGCAGCGAGACGGTGTCGGCGGGGATCTGCATGAGTGTCAAAGCTCTGCCCAGCGCCTGAGCAGGTTGTGATAGTGGTTGACCAGCGCGAGCACGGCGTCCTTGTCGTCGCCGAGTTGTCTGCGGACTTCCATGATCGTCAGATCGAGTTCGTAGAGCATTGTCCGCTGGCCGTCGTCCTTGACCATCGATTGCGCCCAGAAGAACGAAGCCCAGCGAGCGCCACGCGTGACCGGGGTCACGGCGTGCAGCGACGACGCAGGGTAGACCACCATGTGCCCGGCCGGCAGCTTCACCGTATGGCTACCGTACAGGTCCTTGATCACGAGTTCTCCGCCGTCGTATTCGTCGGGATCGGTCAGGAAGAGCGTGCTGGATACATCGGCGCGGATGCGCATCCCGCCGGTGCCCGGCACGGTACGGATGGCATTGTCCACGTGCGTGCCGAATGTCATGCCGCCTTCATAGCGATTGAACATTGGCGGCAAGACACGCAGAGGCAACGCGGCGGAGTGATACGAGGCATTGCGACCCAGCGCGGTCAGGATGAACTCGCCAAGCTCTTGTGCCACCTCGCTATCGACGGGAATCTGCAGATTGAGCTTGGACTGGGCCGCGAGATCGCCCGCAGTAGCGCGACCGTCGACCCAGTTCGAACTTTCCAGCCGTTGCCTGCAGTACCGGACTTCCTCCGGTGTGAGGACATTGGGTATCTGAATGAGCATGGCAGTTCAAGGTTTGGCGGAGCGGCGCACGTACGCCGGAAAGCGTATGGTAGCCGCTCCGTAAAGCCCGCGACTTGCGTTAGAACGTCATGCCGACGTTAAACAGGAACGTCCGGCCGGAGGTGGGCACGGCACGCACCGCGTTGAACGACGACTGATAGTTCAGGCGATTCGTCAGGTTGTAGGCATTGAGCGACGCGCGGAACTTGCCCTGTTTATAGCCGATCATCGCATCGAGCGAGAAGTTATCGGGCATACGCGCGGTGTTCGCCGTGTCCGCCCAATAGGCCGACGCGTACTGGAGACCGCCACCCACTGTGAGCCGGCCCGGCAACGGCAGGATCGTGTGCGGAATGTCATAGCTGGTCCAGAGCGTCACATTGTGGCGCGAGACGCCAGGGGCGACATTGCCAATCGAGGTAGGCGCCGTGGCCGAGGTGACGATGCCGTCCAGGTAGGCATATGCCATCGTGGCCGACCAGTTGTTCGTAATCCGCCCGCTCAGGCCAATTTCCGCGCCGCGGATGCGCCGGCCTTCACCGGAATCCGAGAAACCGTTGGTGATGTCTCCGGTGATCGGGTCAACCGTGTACGCGTTGTACTTCTTGGTCTGGAAGATCGCACCGGTCACGCCCAGGCGCTTTTCGAGGAAATCCAGCTTGGCGCCCACTTCGATCGTGTCGGCACGCTCTGGCTCGGTGTTGACACCGTTCTGCGGCACCTCGGACTGCACGCCGCCGACCGCCACCGCGATATCGGTCCCGACCGGACGATAGGTGCGCGAGAACGACGTGTAGAACATGTAGTCCTTGGTCGGCTCCCAGATCGCGCTGATAGCCGGGCTCAGCTTCTTCGAATCGGATACGCCACCGACCGAGGACGCATTGGTCGAGTACTCGCTGCGGAAGTAGTCCCAGCGCAGGCTGCCCATCAACGAGAACTGGTCGTTGAACCAGACACGGTCGTTGGCGAATACGCCAACGTCGATCGAGTTCGCATCGCGCGTGGTGCCGCCATAACTGACCGTCGCACCCGGGCTGTTGTAGAAAATCGGGTTCATGACGGTCTGGTTGTTCATGCGGCCCGTCCAGGTGCCCATGTCGCGATGGTCACGCTGGTAGATCGTATCCAGGCCAACCATGGCCTTGTGACGGAAGCTACCGGTATGGAACTCGCCCTTGGCGCTCAGCACGTTCTGAATGCCCCAACCGCGCTGCAGATAGGTGGAACCGCCGCCCGCGCCGTACGCCAGACTCACGTTGCCGCCCGCCAGCAACCGCTGCAGGCTCGCGTAGTTGAGCGACGCCGGGTTGGTGGAAGAGAAATCACGCTCGTAGAAGCTGAAGCGCGTGTCGTTGTTGATGGTAATGCCGTTGTCGAGCCGTTTCATGAACGACGACGAGACGATATGGGCGTCGGTGATGTCCCGGTCGGTATTACGGACGTAGGACGTCGACGACGCGTAACCCGGTACGTTGTACTCAGGCAGCGGACGGAAGATGCCATCCGCACCCTGCGCCAGCGGCACGCCGTAGTCCGGCGCGCCACTGCGGTGCAGGTAGGAGTAATTCAGGTGCCATTCCGTGCTGGTGCCCAGACCGGTGCCGAAATCGATGGCGAAACCACGACGGTCGTCATCGACATGGTCGCGATCCGCGACACGGCCATTCTGGAACACGCCGTTGATACGGACAGCGGACGTATCGTTCAGGCGGATATTGCTGTCGACCGTCGTGCGGTACGTCGACGCCGAACCGACGCCCTGGTCGATGCTGGTGCTCGTGTTCAGGTTCGCCCGCTTGGTTGACTGGTTGATCAGACCACCAATATTGCCTACGCCGAAGGTCTCACCCGACGGTCCCTTGATCACTTCCACGCTTTCGGTGTTGAAGCTGTCGCGCTTGTATGCGCCGAAGTCCCGCAGACCATCGACATAGATGTCGCCCTTGGCGGAAAGGCCGCGAATGCGGAACTGGTCGCCGTTCTGCCCGCCGTTGCCCTCACCCGTGGAAATCGTAATGCCCGGCACGTTCTTCAGGATCTGCTCGAGGGAAGTGGCCTGCTGCTGCTCGATGACCTCCTTGGGCACGACGTTGATCGTCTTGGGCGTTTCCTTGATGGTCTCCGGCAGACGCGACATCCCCGTCGGTGCGTCATTGGTGTTGGGAACACCCTTGCCCGTTACCGTGACGGACGGCAGCACATTTCTGTCGTCGGCCGATCCAGCCGAACTCTGACCTTCAGGCGCGGTTTGCGCATGTACGACCAGCGGAACAGCGGACACGGAGATTGCCAGACCAGCTGAGGCCGCGCCAGAAACCAGCACGCGGATGGCACTCGAAAGGATTTTTTGCTGCACGGAAGACTCCAGCATGAATGACTTGAAATGACGTTCAGTGCTGCCGCGCCAGTCGAAGTCAGGCCGCGATCCAGCTTCGATCGCGACCACCTCATTGCGGGAATGCGGTGTTGCAAGGCAAAGGGATACCCGCTCGCGTCCAGGTGGGACGCAAGAACGTTTTCACTCTTGTGGAATGGCGGGTCACGGCCAGCCGGAACGACTGGCGCTGGCCTTGGCCCTTGTCAGGCGGGTGTTCGCATTTGCGATTGGATCAAGTGACGGCAGGAAGCACAGACCTGTAAATGTAAATTATTCGCATTTACATTGTCAACTATCAAGCACTCTGGTTGACCTTAGATGCAGACATTTGGAGCCTGAATCGAACGCCGCGCGGCGTCCTTCACCGAACGGCTTCCTGCGTCCCGCCCGGACCTCGTCGTGGTCCGGGCGGTTCAAGCCACATCAAATCAATACTGTTGCCAGACGCCCCCGGCGAAGGTCCAGCCGCCGCCACTGCGATACCAGTGCCCAGGCACCCAGAAAGCGGTGTCGCGCCGCGCTTCCCAATGGCCGGCGACCCATTCATGCCGGCTGCCTGACCACCGCCAGTACCCGCCAATCCAGACATGCCCTGGACCAGGCGGTGGCGGCATGACTTCCACGCGTGGCATCGGCGGCGGCACGTTCACGACGATCGGCGCGACACGTGCCTGCTGCACCAGTTCCACCCAGCGCCCGGGATGGAACACCCATTCGCCATGCTCGTTACTCCAGTGCGCGCGCTGGTACACCATGTTCACGCGCGCCTGCTCCCAATGCCCGCCGTTCCATGCATAGCGGCCGCCCTTCCAGGCCCAGTGTCCGGGAATCCAGTAGGCGTCGACATATGGGGCCGGAGGAATCTCCTCGACGATCGGCGCCGGCGGCGCCTGGGTAATGTGTTGCACTTCGACGCGCTCGACATGACGCGGCGGCTCGACGACACAACCGCTCAGGCCGGCGGCCGCAACGCAAACGGCCGAGAGCAGAACAGTGCCGGGAAGTGAAAGACGAGAAGACATCGGGGCGATCCTCCAGAGTTATGTGCCCATAACGGGAGGCGCCGAAACCACGATGACAGACTTACAAACGGTTGCATCGATGTCAGGCCGCACACCGAAGCCTGAAAGCAAAAAGCCCCGCCATCAAGGCGGGGCAAGCACTTCCATGGAGCTACCTGAATTGACCCCCCACAGATTGCGGAGCCGGGTGTGTGCGGCAAGCACACGGCGATCACTCGGCCGTGATCTTGCCCTGCTCGATCACGGTCTTCCACCGCTTGAGCTCCTGCGTCTCGAAGTCCGCGAATTGCTCGGGAGAGTTCCCCACGACCTCGAAGCCCTGCTCATTGAGCTTCTGCTGCATCTTCGCGTCCTTGAGCGCCGTCACGATGGCCCCATGCAGGCGCGATTTCACATCGGCAGGCAGGCCCTTCGGCGCCGCCACGCCCTGCCACGAGTACACCTCCACGTCCTTCACGCCGCCCTCGGCCATTGTCGGCACGTTCGGCAACACGGCCGACCGCTTGTCTGACGTCACGGCCAGCGCGCGCAGTTTGCCAGAGCGGATGTGCTGAAGCACCGCATTGATGTTCTGGAAGGACACGTCCACCTGGCCGGCCAGCAGATCCGAGATCGCGGGCGCGCCGCCCTTGTACGGCACGTGCAGGCCATCCGTGCCGCTCTTCTGCCAGAACAGCGCCGCGGTCAAATGGTCGGACGAACCGGCCCCCGACGTCGCGAAGCTGACCTTGCCCGGGTTCTTCTTCATGTAGGCCACCAGTTCTTGCAGCGTCTTGGCCGGGAAGTTCGGGTTGGCGACCAGCACATTGGGCGCGCGCACGGCCACGGTAAGCAAGTCGAAATCCTTGGCCGGGTCGTACTGCAGGTTCTTCTGCAGAAACGGATTGACGGCATAGACGCCGATCGACGCCACCATCATCGTGTAGCCATCAGCGGGTGCACGCTTGACGAACGTCGCGCCGATCGCGCCGGTAGCGCCCGGCCGGTTGTCGATCACGAACGGCTGACCAAGCTTCTCGTTGAGCGGGGCCGCCAGCATCCGCGCAATGGTGTCGGTGGAACCGCCAGCCGGGAACGGCACGACCACCGTAACGGCTTTCTGCGGCCACGCGGTCGTCCCGGTGGTGTTAGCCAGCGCGGTGGTGCTTACGATCGCCCCGGCGGCAAATGCGAGGGCCACGCCAAGGCAGCGGCGCAGCAACGTGGACGGGAGGGACACGCGCCGCGTGCCCCCTTGCGCCGCAATGGGCGAGAGTGTCTGGAACATCGTTTGTCTCCTGCTTTGACGAAAAGCGTTTGGCTTGTTGTTATCTGTCTGTCGTGGCGAAACACCCACTGCCCCCGCCACGTTGCATGGCCCGTCAGCGCACCATGCAGGGCATCTTGTTGTTGAACTTCCAGCCCGGGATCAGGAATTGCATCGCGATCGCATCGTCACGCGCGCCGAGTCCCTTTTCCTGATAGAGGCGGTTGGCGCGCGCGAGCGCATCCATATCCAGCTCCACGCCCAGGCCGGGTGTCTTTGGTACCTGCACCAGGCCACCTTCGATCCTGAGCGGGCTGCGCGTCAGGTGCTCGCCGTCCTGCCAGATCCAGTGCGTGTCGATTGCCGTCACGCGGCCCGGCGCGGCGGCGGCCACATGCGTGAACATGGCCAACGAAATATCGAAGTGATTGTTCGAGTGCGAGCCCCAGGTCAGCCCCCACTCCGCGCACATCTGCGCCACGCGGACAGAGCCCTGCATGGTCCAGAAGTGCGGATCGGCCAGCGGAATGTCGACCGAATGCAGGCGCACCGCATGACCCATCTGACGCCAGTCGGTGGCGATCATGTTGGTGGCCGTAGGTAGTCCGGTGGCCGTGCGGAACTCGGCCATGATCTCGCGGCCCGAATAGCCGTCCTCGGCGCCGCACGGGTCCTCCGCATAGGCCAGCACGCCATGCTTGTCGCGGCAGAGGCGGATCGCGTCGGCCAGCAGCCAGCCGCCGTTCGGGTCGAGCGTGACGCGCGCTTTCGGAAAACGCTCATGCAGCGCGAGGATCGCCTCCATTTCCTCGTCACCGCTCAGCACGCCACCCTTGAGCTTGAAATCGTTGAAGCCGTAGCGCTCGTACGCGGCCTCGGCCAGTCGCACCACGCCTTTCGCATCCATCGCCACTTCATTGCGCAGGCGGAACCATTCGTTGTCCGCATCGGGCTCGGTGCGATAGTCAAGCGTCGTACGCTGGCGATCACCGACGTAGAACAGGTAGCCCAGCATCTCCACCGCGTCGCGCTGCTGGCCTTCGCCGAGCAGGGCCGCCACGGGCACCTGGAGGTGCTTGCCGAGCAGATCGAGCAGAGCGGCTTCAAGCGCCGTCACGGCATGGATCGTGATGCGCAGGTCGAAGGTCTGCAGACCACGTCCCCCGGCATCGCGGCTCGCGAACGTGGCTCGAACCTTGTTCAGCATCGCCTGATACTGGCCGATAGGTTGACCAACCACGAGCGGGCGCGCGTCCTCGAGCGTCTTGCGAATGCCCTCGCCGCCCGGCACTTCGCCAACGCCGGTATTGCCGGCGCTGTCGCGCAGGATCACGATGTTCCGAGTGAAGTACGGGCCGTGGGCCCCCGACAGGTTCATCAGCATGCTGTCGTGGCCGGCGACGGGGACAACGGTCAGTTCAGTGACGACAGGCGTGGCACCAGCGGCGCCTTGAAGGGAAGCGGCATTCATGTCGGTTGTCTCCGGGCCGGCGCTGCCACAACGTGAGGGTAGCTGCAAGCACCTGTGTGTTATCGGTCGTCGTATGACTTATGACGAAGTATAATGAGCGCATCACTACACGGTCAACAACCAGTGATCGCCACTGGCCAAGATCCAAGATATCTGCCCGCCATGTCCAATGCCCCGCTGACTTCGCCCGCTCCCCTGCGCCGCCGTGGCCGCACGCTCGCCGAAGAGGTGGTCGGCAGCCTGACCGAGAACATCCAGCAGGGCCAGCTCAAACCGGGCGACAAACTCCCGACCGAATCCGAAATCATGGCCAGGCTCGGTGTGAGCCGCACGGTGGTGCGCGAGGCGCTGTCGCGGCTGCAAGCCAGCGGCATGGTGGAGACGCGCCACGGCATCGGCACTTTTGTCCTGAATCGCCCAGCGGAAACGCAATCGCCGTTCCGTATCGACCCTTCTGCCATCGTCACGGCGATGGATGTGCTGGCAATGCTGGAATTCCGCGTCAGCCTGGAAGCCGAAGCCGCCAGCCTGGCCGCCACGCGCCGCAGTGACGACCAACTACGGGCAATCCGCCGGGCACTCGACGACATCAAGCACAGCGCGCTGGAGGGCAGCGATGCGGTAGGCGCCGATTTCGAGTTTCATCTGTCTATCGCACGCGCCACGGGCAACCGATACTTCACGGACATCATGGGCCACCTCGGCACGATGGTGATCCCGCGCAGCCGGCTGCAAGTCAGTCAGCCTGAGCGCGAGCAGTATCTGGAACGCGTGAACTTCGAGCACGAGAGCATCTACGACGCCATCGAGCGACGCGACCCGGAAGCCGCCAAGGCTGCCATGCGGATGCACCTGACCAATAGTCGGGAGCGCTTGCGCAAGGCATCTGCAATGGCGGGGTCGGCGGCCTAAGGCACGCCCGCTATATGTTGCCCGCGGGGGAATCCCTACGGGCGACGCGGTTGCGGCATGCCGCGCCATGTCATATGATGTCTTACGACAAAATCACTTCCAGCCTGATGTGACGGCCACGCTGGCCGCCATGCCAATCCCTCCTCACCCGCAGGACCCAAGATCATGACGATTACCGGCGAAATGCTGATCGGCGCGAGCGCCGTGCGCGGCACAGAAGAGACGTTTTACGGGATCAACCCGGCCACCGGCGAGCAACTCGAACCGGCATTCCACAGCGGCAATGCCAACGACGTCGAGCGCGCCTGCGTGCTGGCGGAGGCGGCCTTCGATGCCTATCGCGCCACCTCGCCCGAACAACGCGCCCGCTTCCTGGAGTCGATTGCCGACGCCATCGAAGCTATTGGCGACGAACTGATCCAGCGCGCGCACGCCGAAACGGCACTGCCGCTCGCCCGCCTCCAGGGCGAGCGCGGCCGAACCACCGGTCAGTTGCGCCTGTTCGCCCGGGTGCTACGCGACGGCCGCTGGCAGGATGCCACGCTCGACAGCGCCCTGCCCGAGCGCGCCCCGCCGCGCCCCGACCTGCGGATGCAGAAGATCGCGGTCGGTCCCGTGGCCGTGTTCGGCGCCAGCAACTTCCCGCTGGCTTTCTCGGTGGCTGGCGGCGACACCGCGTCTGCTCTGGCCGCCGGTTGCCCGGTTGTTGCCAAGGCCCACCCCGCTCACCCCGGCACGTCCGAACTGGTTGGCCGCGCCATCCAGAAGGCCGTGGCCGACAGCGGTCTGCCTGAAGGCGTGTTCTCGCTCGTGATGGGTGTAGGTAATGCGATCGGCACGTCGCTGGTTGCCCACCCTGCCATCCAGGCGGTCGGGTTCACCGGATCGCGCACCGGTGGGCTGGCCTTGGTGAACGTGGCCAACACGCGCCCGCAGCCGATCCCGGTCTATGCCGAGATGAGCAGCATCAACCCCGTATACCTGCTGCCCGAAGCCTTGGCCGCGCGCGGCGAACAGATTGCCCGCGACCTGATCGACTCGCTGGTGCTCGGCGTCGGCCAGTTCTGCACAAACCCCGGCCTGCTGCTGGCCATCGAAGGTCCGGCCCTTGAGGCATTCCGCGCGACTGCCCTCGCCGCGCTGACCGGCAAACCCGCCGCCACCATGCTGACGCCGGGCATCCATCAGGCGTTCGAACGTGGCGTCACGCAACTCTCCGATATCGCCGGGCTCTCGCGTGCGGCCTGCGGACTGGATGCGACGGGCCCGAACCAGGCGCGCCCGGTATTCTTCGAGACCTCGGCGGAGCAGTTCATTGCCGACCACCGCATGCACGTCGAAGTCTTCGGCCCGTCCACGGTACTGGTCACCTGCAAGGATGCCGAGGCGCTGCTCGCCGTGACGCGCATCCTGGAAGGCCAGCTCACCGCCACGGTGCAGGCGGATGCCGGCGACCACGCACTGGCGGCCCGCCTGCTCCCCGCGCTGGAGCGCAAGGTCGGTCGTGTGCTGTTCAATGGTTTTCCGACCGGCGTGGAAGTATCGTTCGCGATGGTCCACGGTGGCCCGTTCCCGGCGACGTCGGACACACGCACAACATCGGTGGGCGCTAGCGCGATCGACCGGTTCCTGCGTCCGGTGTGCTACCAGAACGTGCCGGCGGACCTGCTGCCGCAAGCCGTGCAGGACGGCAACCCACTAAACCTGTGGCGACTGAAGGATGGCGAACTCGGCCGCGCCTGATCTGGCGACTTCGCAATAAAAAACGGCTGCTCACGCAGCCGTTTTTTATTTCCCGAGAAAGGCCTTCCGTTACGGGAGGCCTTCCTCATTGATGCCGACGGGGCTCAGACCTTCGCCGACACCCACTCCGTCACGCCAGCCAGCGCCTTCGGCAGATTTGCCGGATCGGTGCCGCCTGCCTGGGCCATGTCCGGACGGCCACCGCCCTTGCCGCCCACTTGCTGGGCAACGAAGTTGACCAGTTCGCCGGCCTTGACCTTCGACGTGGCATCGGCGGTCACACCCGCGATCAGGCTCACCTTGCCGTCAGCCACAGCCGCCAGCACGATGGCCGCGCTCTGCAGCTTGTCCTTGAGCTTGTCCATCGTTTCGCGCAGCGTCTTCACGTCGGCGCCGTCGAGCTGGGCAGCCAGCACTTTCAGGCCCTTGACGTCCACGGCCTGCGCCGCAAGCTCATCGCCTTGCGACGAAGCCAGCTTGCTCTTGAGCTTTTCCAGTTCCTTCTCGAGCGCGCGAACCTGGTCCTGCACCTGGCCGATGCGCGGCACCAGTTCCGAAGGTTGCGCGCGCAGCGCGGCGGCGGCTTCGTTGAGACGGGCGTCGAGCGATTGCAGGTAGTGCAGCGCGTTGTCGCCGGTGATCGCCTCCACGCGGCGGATACCAGCGGCCACGCCAGCTTCCACGACGATCTTGAACAGGCCGATATCGCCGGTGCGGGTCACGTGCGTGCCGCCGCAGAGTTCCTTCGACGTACCGATTGACAGCACACGCACATCGTCAGCGTACTTTTCGCCGAACAGTGCCATCGCGCCGCTCTTGACCGCGTCGTCGAACGGCATGACCTGTGCCACGGTCGGCGCGTTGCTCAGGATCTCGGCATTGACGATCTCTTCGATCTGGCGGATCTGCGCATCGGTCAGCGGCGCGTTGTGCGAGAAGTCGAAGCGGGTCTTGTCCGGATCGACCAGCGAGCCCTTCTGCTGCACGTGGGTGCCCAGCACTTCGCGCAGCGCCTTGTGCATCAGGTGGGTAGCCGAGTGGTTGCGCACGGTGCGGGCGCGGCGGACCGCGTCGACCTGTGCCGCTACGGTATCGCCCACCTTGAGCGCGCCATTGGCCAGCGTGCCCTGATGACCGAACACGTCGGACTGGATCTTGGTGGTATCCGCCACGGCGAACACGGCCGGGCCCGACACCAGCGTGCCCTGATCGCCCACCTGACCGCCCGACTCGGCATAGAACGGCGTGTTGTCCAGCACAACTACACCGCTCTGGCCCGGCTGCATCGTGTCAACCGATGCGCCATCAACGTACAACGCGGTCACGCGCACGCCATCCATCGAGAGCGAGTCGTAGCCGTGGAACACGGTCTTCTCGCCCGAGTATTCGAGGCCTGCGGCCATCTTGAACTTGCCGGCCGCACGGGCCTGTTCGCGCTGGCGGGTCATCGCGGCGTCGAACGCCGCTTCGTCCACCGTGATCTCCTGCTCGCGCGCCACGTCCTGCGTCAGGTCGAGCGGGAAGCCGAACGTATCGTGCAGCTTGAACGCCAGTTCGCCGTCGAGCACCTTGCCGCCCTTGGCCTTCAGGTCCGCCACGGCGGCGTCGAGGATCGACATGCCGTTTTCGATGGTTTCGAAGAAGCGCTCTTCCTCGGCCTTCAGCACTTCCACCACGCGCGACTGGGCTTCGGCCAGTTCCGGATAGGCTTCGCCCATCTGCGCGACGAGGTCGCCCACGAGCTTGTGGAAGAACGGCGTCTTCTGACCTAGCTTGTAGCCATGACGAATCGCGCGGCGCACGATACGGCGCAGCACATAGCCACGGCCTTCGTTGCCCGGAATCACGCCGTCGACGATCAGGAACGAGCAGGCGCGGATGTGGTCGGCGATGACCTTCAGCGAATTCTGGTTCAGGTCCGCGATATGCGTTTCACGGCCAGCGCCCTTGATCAGTGCCTGGAACAGATCGATCTCATAGTTGCTATGCACGTGCTGCAGCACGGCGGCAATACGCTCCAGGCCCATGCCGGTGTCCACGCACGGCTTGGGCAGCGGCGTCATGGTGCCCTGCTCGTCGCGGTTGAACTGCATGAACACCAGGTTCCAGATCTCGATGTAGCGGTCGCCGTCTTCTTCCGGCGATCCCGGGGGGCCGCCCCACACGTCCGGGCCGTGGTCATAGAAGATTTCCGAGCACGGGCCGCACGGGCCGGTATCGGCCATCTGCCAGAAGTTGTCCGACGCGTAGCGCGCGCCCTTGTTGTCGCCGATGCGCACGATGCGGTCGGCCGGCACGCCCACTTCCTTGGCCCAGATGTCGTAAGCCTCGTCGTCCTCGGCGTAGACCGTGACCCAGAGCTTATCGGCGGGGAGCTGGTAGACCTTGGTCAGCAGTTCCCACGCGTACTGGATGGCCTCGCGCTTGAAGTAGTCGCCGAACGAGAAATTGCCCAGCATTTCGAAGAACGTGTGGTGACGTGCCGTGTAACCCACATTCTCGAGGTCGTTGTGCTTGCCGCCGGCGCGCACCGAGCGCTGCGACGACGTGGCGCGCACGTAGGGACGCTTGTCAGTGCCGAGGAACACGTCCTTGAACTGCACCATGCCCGAATTGGTAAACAGCAGCGTCGGGTCGTTCGCCGGCACCAGGCTGGACGAGCGGACCACCGTGTGGCCCTTCGACTCGAAGAACTGAAGGAACTTGCTGCGAATGTCGGAGACTTTCATGTTGTGCGGGCGCAGCCGGCGTCGAGGCACGGCGCAGTCAGTCAGGTTGGATTTGCAAACCGTTGATTATACGGGGAAGGCCCGTCCCGGGGCAGTGGTGGGCAGGTGTCCGTCGGCAAGCGCCCTGACAGGCAGACGGCCGTCCGATTATCGCCCAAGGATCTTCCTTCGGGATTCCGCGCAAAGACATCGCCCGACTGCCCCGGTGATAGAGTGCTGGCTCTTTCGAACCTGCCTGCCGCCATCGCCATGGGAGCTTTAAGCCATCTTCGCGTCCTCGACCTGACCCGCGTGCTCGCGGGCCCGTGGTGCGCCCAGAATCTTGCCGATTTCGGCGCCGACGTGATCAAGATCGAGCGCCCCGGCGCCGGTGACGACACGCGCATCTGGGGCCCGCCCTGGCTCAAGACCCCCGAGGGCGAAGACACGGCCGAGGCTGCCTACTATCTGGCGGCCAACCGCAACAAGCGCTCGGTGACGTGCGACATCAGCACGCCGGAGGGGCAGCAACTCGTGCGCGACCTGGCCGCGCAGAGCGATGTGGTGCTCGAAAACTACAAGGTCGGACAACTCAAGAAGTATGGCCTCGATTATGAATCGCTCAAAGCGATCAAGCCGGACCTGATCTACTGCTCGGTCACTGGTTTCGGCCAGACCGGCCCCTACGCCCAGCGCCCGGGCTACGATTTCATTATCCAGGGCATGGGTGGCTTCATGAGCATCACCGGCGAGCGCGACGACCTGCCCGGCGGCGGCCCGCAGAAAGCCGGCGTGGCGATCTCTGACCTCATGACGGGACAGTACGCCACCATCGCCGTGCTGGCCGCGCTGGCCCACCGCGACCGTACCGGCGAAGGCCAGTACATCGACATGGCGCTGCTGGACGTGCAGGTGTCGATGCTGGCAAACATGAACACCAATTACCTGGCCAGCGGCGTCCCGCCGAAGCGCTGGGGCAACGCGCACCCGAACATCGTCCCTTACCAGACGTTCCAGGCCGCCGATGGATGGCTCATCGTCGCGGTGGGCAACGACGGCCAATTCCGCAAGTTCGTCACCGCCGGCGGCCGCCCCGAGCTGGCCGACGACCCGCGCTTCGCCACCAATCCGCAGCGCGTGGCGCACCGCGACGTGCTGGTACCGATCCTGGCCGAGATGGTGGCGCCGCGCACGCGTGAACAGTGGATTCTGGACCTGGAGCGCGCCAGCGTGCCGTGCGGACCGATCAACACGCTCGACGAGGTCTTCGAGAACGAGCAGGTGGTCGCGCGTGGCCTGCGCGTGGACCTGCCCCACCCCTCGGCCGGCACGGTCAAGCTGGTGGGCAGCCCGATGAAGATGAGCGCCACGCCGACCGAGGCGCTGCGCCATCCGCCGTTGCTCGGGGAGCACACGGATGTGGTGCTTGGCGAGACACTCGGCTACAGTGCCGAACACATCGCCGCCCTGCGCGACAAGGGCGTGGTCTGACCTTCCCCGCCCACGCTTTTCGCCATTGACTTGACCGCACCCGCTCCGGCGGGTGCGCGCAGCCGGTGATCATGACGTTTCCCCAACCCTGAGGAGAATGCATGCTGACCGACGCCCTGCTCGCGTTCCTGCACTTCACGGCGATTTTCGTCCTTGTCACGCTGATGGCCGCAGAGGCCGTCGTGCTGCGCCCGGACATGCCGCCTTCCGCCGTGCGCCGCCTGTCCCAATACGACTTCTTCTATTTCCTGTCGGCGATGGCAGTGCTGGCCACCGGACTGTTACGCCTGTTCTATGGCGCCAAGGGTGTGGACTTCTATCTGCACAACCCGTGGTTCCACGCCAAGATCACCGTGTTCGTGCTGATCGCGCTGGCCACGCTGCCACCGACGTTTGCCTTTGCGCGGTGGCGCAAGCAGTCGCTGAAGCTGCCCGAGTTCGTGCCGACTCCGGCCGAAATCAAGAAGGTGCGCCGCTGGGTCATGATCGAAGCCCATGCGTTCATCCTGCTACCGCTTTGCGCGGTGATGATGGCGCGCGGCATCGGCATCCACTGAGACCTCGATGGGCCGCGCCCTGCCGCGGCCTCTGGCCAGTCGCACCCGCGCTGGTCATCCGCTTTCCTCCTGCTTTCCTCCGTTTATCCACTGACTTATGTTGAAGACCCTGCTCTCCGCCGCGATGGGCGCCGCAATGGCAGCCACGCTGGCCTTTGCCGCACCGGCCAGCGCCGCCAGCAACTGGCCCACCAAGCCGATCCGCTTCGTCGTGCCCTACCCGGCCGGCGGCCCGCTCGACACCGTAGCGCGCGCCATCGGCGAGAAGCTGCGCGATAGCCTCGGTCAGCCCGTGGTGGTGGAGAACCGGCCCGGCGCGGGCGGAAATCTTGGCGCGGACTTCGTGGCCAAGCAGCCCGCCGACGGCTACACGATCGTGATGGGCGCAGTGGCCACCCATGCGATCAACCCGACGCTGTTCGCCAAGATGCCGTATGACCCGGTCAAGGATTTCACGCCGATCACGCTCGTGGCCGACGTGCCGAACGTACTCGTGATGCACCCTGGCAAGGCCGCCGAACTGCACATCAATAACGTGCGCGATCTGGTCGAATACGCACGCAAGCATCCGGGCAAGCTCGACTACGCGTCGGGTGGCAACGGCAGCGCCGGACACCTGTCGGGCGAGCTGTTCAAGAGCATGGCACACGTCAGCATGGTCCATATCCCGTACAACGGCGCGGCGCCCGCGCAGATGTCGGTGCTGTCGGGCCAAACCGACCTGATCTTCGACAACCTCGCGTCGGCGTCGGCCAACATCAAGGCGGGCAAGCTCAAGGCGTTCGCGGTCACCACGGCCAGCCGCGCGGCTGCATTCCCGGAACTGCCGACGATTGCCGAAGCCGGCAAGGGACTGGGCCTGGAGACCTTCGATATCTCCACGTGGTTCGGCGTGCTCGCACCGGCCGGCACCCCGCGCGACATCGTCGATCGGCTCAATCGCGACATCGTGGCGATCCTGAAGACCGACGACATGAAGGCGAAGCTGGCACGCATCGGCGCGCAGCCGGCGCCGACCACGCCTGACCAGTTCGCCACCCTGATCCAGCGCGAACTGAGGAAGTACAGCCAGATCGTCAAGGTTTCCGGCGCGAAGGTCGACTGACCTGGTCCAGCCCCTGCCGTGCCCGGTGGCGCCGGCGCCAGCGATGGTTAGGGCCATCGCCAGCGCTCGCTGCCACCGGGCGCGGCAGCAGCAATCCCACCTGCACGATGCGGGGCCCGTCCATACGGGTCACCGTCAGCCGCAAGCCGGCAACCTCCAACGCATCCCCTTCTACCGGCGGCGACCGGAATACCGCCAGCATCGCCTGTTCGAGCGTGCTCAACTGCTCGTGCGGCAGCAGCGCCCGGGTGCCATACAGCGCGGCGACATCCGCCAGACTCGCCTGTCCCGCAAGCAGAAAATCGTAGGTCACCTGGTCCCAGGCAGGCGGCGGTCCTGATGTCAGGAACAGTCGAGAAAGCACCGGCAGAACACCGCCGGGCGCCAGCACCGAGACGATATCGCCAGCACGCAGGATGGCGCGGTCGAGCGGCACCAGCGCCCCGTCACGCGCCACGGTCATCAGGCGGCTGCGCATTGGCAATTCGAGTTGGTCCGCGCGCAAGCTGTCTACTGGCGAATTTGCCGCCACCTCGAACTGCATCAACTCCAGTGCTGGCGCCTGGGTGCCGCGCATCCGCTCACGCGATAGCGGTTCGTTGTAGAGCGGCCGCAGCACGCGCGCCAGCCGTGCGGCCAGGGCGACCGTGGTGCCCTGGCACAGCAGGCTGGCCAGCACCACCGCGAACGCCACGCGAAACAGCAACCCGGAATCCTTCATGCCCTGCAGCATCGGGAACAGCGACAGCACGATCGGCACCGCGCCGCGCAACCCCATCCACGCCACGAAACCCTTCTCGCGCGCGTTGAACCGGAACGGCAGCAACGAGATCCAGACGGCCACGGGCCGCGCCACGCACATCAGAAACAACGCCACGGCCGCGGCGGGCAGCGCGATGTCCCAGATCCGGTGCGGAGACACCAGCAGGCCAAGCAGCAGGAACATCGCCGACTGCGCCAGCCAGGCCATGCCGTCCATTGCGCGCATCGTGTCGCCGCTGACCGCGTGTTCCCGGTTGCCGACGATCATCCCGGTCAGGTAGACCGCCAGGAAGCCACTGCCGCCGGCAGTCTGCACGATCGCCCAGACCATACAGCCCCCCGAACAGACCAGAATGGCCTGCAGGCCCTCGGCCACGTTGACGCGCTCCATCACATTGGCCAGACAGTAGCCCAGCGCCGCGCCGAGCACCCCACCCACCCCGAACTGCACCACCAGCCGCGTCACCAGCGCACCTGGCGACAGCCCCTGCGGCGCGGTGATCCACTCGATCAACGTCAGGGTCAGGAAGATTGCCATGGGATCGTTGATGCCCGACTCGATCTCGAGCACGCTGGCCACGCGCTCCGTGAGCCGCACGCCGCTACCGTTGAGCAGGGAGAAGACAGCGGCGGCATCGGTCGAGCCAACGATGGCGCCGAGCAACAGCCCGAGCTTCCAGTCGATCCCGAGCAACCAGGAAGCAAACGCGCCGACCAGCACCGCCGTGATGACCACCCCCAGCGTGGCCAGCGACAAGGACGGCCGCAGCGCCACGCGGAAGGTGGCAAGGCGCGTGCGCAACCCCCCATCGAGCAGGATCACGGCCAGCGCGATATTGCCCACCAGGAAGCTGAGCCAGGTGTTGGAGAAGCGGATGCCGCCGGGGCCATCGACCCCGGCCGCCATGCCCACGCCCAGGAAGACCAGCAGGAACGGGACACCGAAGCGCGACGAGAAAACCCCGAGCAGGATGCCCGCCGTCATCACGACGGCGCCGAGCAGAATGGCGTGATCGATGCTTTCCATCCCGTGGCTCCCCGTACCGTCTTAGCGCCGATATACCGACCGGTTCTGTCGATGATAGTGCACGCCGAGGCCGACTCAACGCCCTGCTGCCAGACGTCCAATCTCCCGTTCGCCTCGTGATTTCCCTTGCATCGTCAACGACTTACGTCCGCCTTTCGAACAGCTTTCGGACGTATGCCTAGGGACATACCCTGAGGATGCACCCAAATGCAGACATATGAAAGGTAGCTGAAAGGATGCACTTTTAACTTCCACCCTGCCCGCGACGGGGAGTGTCGCCGGGCCGTGGGTGACGTGCACCCGCGACCCAGTTGACAGGCCGGTTTTCCGGCACGTCGCGTCAAGTTCAAGCAAGTCAATCGAGGAGAATCATTTTGCGCATACGCAGCCAAAAGGACTTTGCCTCCGGCCTGATGTTCATTCTGGTCGGTCTGGGCTTTTCCTTCGTCGCCCGTGGCTATTCCATGGGAACAGCCGCCAAGATGGGACCGGGCTACTTCCCGTTCTGGCTCGGCATCGTGCTCGCCCTGCTGGGCGCGCTGGTACTGTGGGGTTCGCTGTCGTCCAAGGCGGCACAAGACAGCCTGGAACGCTGGGACATCAAGATCCTGCTGTGGATCCTGGGTGCGGTCGTGCTGTTCGGCCTGCTGCTCAAGCCGCTCGGCATGGTGCTGTCGGTCGTGGTGCTGGTGCTGGTTTCCTCGATGGCCAGCCATGAATTCAGCTGGAAGGGTGCCGTTTTGAACGCGATCATCCTCGTGCTGATCAGCATGGGCGCCTTTGTGTACGGCATCAACCTGCAGATGCCGGTGTGGCCGGCTTTCCTGGCAAGCTAAGGAGACGGGCCTCATGGAACTGTTAGACAACCTCGGACTGGGCTTTGCAACCGCCCTGTCACTGCAAAACCTCGCGTACGCATTCCTGGGCTGCGTGCTCGGGACGCTGATCGGCGTGCTGCCGGGCCTCGGGCCTCTGGCAACCATCGCCATGCTGCTGCCGGTGACGTACACGCTGCCGCCGGTGGCCGCGCTGATCATGCTGGCCGGTATCTACTACGGCGCACAGTACGGTGGGTCGACTACCGCCATTCTGGTGAACCTGCCCGGTGAATCATCATCAGTGGTGACCACGATCGACGGCTATCAGATGGCGCGTCGTGGCCGTGCCGGTGTGGCACTGGCTACCGCCGGTCTTGGCTCGTTCTTCGCTGGCTGCGTGGCTACCCTGATCCTGGCCGCGTTTGCCGCGCCGCTGTCGGAACTGGCGTTCAAGTTCGGTCCCGCCGAGTACTTCTCGCTGATGGTGCTGGGCCTGATCGGCGCCGTGGTGCTGGCTTCGGGCTCGCTGGTGAAGGCCATCTCGATGATCGTGCTGGGCCTGTTGCTGGGTCTGGTCGGTACCGACGTGAACTCGGGCGCCGCGCGCTTCTCGTTCGACGTGCCTGAACTGACCGACGGCCTGAACTTCGTGTCGGTGGCGATGGGTGTGTTCGGCTTCGCGGAAATCATCGCGAACCTGGAACAGAAGGAAGCCCGCGAAACCTTCACGGACAGCGTGACGAACCTGTTCCCGACCAAGGAAGACTTCAAGCGCATGATTCCGGCGGTGCTGCGTGGCACGGCGCTGGGTTCGGCACTGGGTATCCTGCCGGGTGGCGGTGCCGCGCTGGCTTCGTTCGCCGCGTACTCGCTGGAAAAGAAGACGTCGAAGTTCTCGCACGAGTTCGGCAAGGGTGCGATCGAAGGCGTGGCAGGTCCGGAATCGGCCAACAACGCCGCTGCGCAGACCTCGTTCATCCCGCTGCTGACGCTGGGCATTCCGCCCAACGCCGTGATGGCGCTGATGGTCGGTGCGATGACGATCCACAACATCCAGCCTGGTCCGCAGGTGATGAGCAGCAACCCCGCGCTGTTCTGGGGCCTGATCGCTTCGATGTGGATTGGCAACTTCATGCTGATCATCCTGAACCTGCCGATGATCGGCGTGTGGGTGAAGCTGCTCAAGGTGCCGTACCGCTTCCTGTTCCCGGCGATCCTGACGTTCTGCTGCATCGGCGTGTACTCGGTCCAGAACACCACGTTCGACGTGTTCCAGACCGCGGCCTTCGGCGTGATCGGCTACCTGTTCATCAAGCTGAAGTGCGAACCCGCTCCGCTGCTGCTGGGCTTCGTGCTCGGACCGATGATGGAAGAAAACTTCCGCCGCTCGCTGCTGCTGTCGCGTGGTGACTTCACCGTGTTCGTGACGCGCCCGCTGTCGCTGGGTCTGCTGATCGGCGCGGCAGTGCTGGTACTGATCGTGGCCATGCCGTCGATCAAGGCCAAGCGCGAAGAAGCATTCCAGGAAGAGTAAGGCCTCCGGCCTCAGCTTCCGCCGTACTGGAAGGGCGCCCATTGCGGCGCCCTTTTTTCATTCCGGCGCCGCAGCAATGCGGCATTCAGGTGGGGCTCATGCGGCGTTCAGGTGGCGAACAAATCGGCACACGCGGCGCGGATCGCTTCGGTCACGTGCGCGCGGCCGTGATCGCGCCGCTCCAGCATGCCGATGGTGCGGACCATCGGCTCGCCATCGGCCTGCAGCGGCAGGATGCGCAGCGCCTCGTCTTCCTGCCAGCGGGCACGTTTTAGCAGCGGCACCACGGTCACCCCCACTTCCTGACGCACGAGTTCCACCAGGGCCTCGATCGAATTCAGTTCGAGAAACTCGTTGGTGCGCAAATGGGCGCGGCGGAGCGCGCGCTCCACCAGCACGCCGGTACGCTGGGTGCGATCGAACCGCAGGAACGGATTGGCCGCCAGCGCCTGACGCGCCGTATCGCCGCTGCTGCCCCGCGCGGCGATGGCCACCAGCGGCTCGTTATAGAGGGGCGTCCAGCGCAGCACCCCGGATGGGCGCGCCATGCCTTCGACCAGAAACGCCGCATCGAGCTCGCCGCCCTCCACCATCGTCGCCAATTCGATCGACTTCGCGCCGATAAGCCGGACATCAAGCGCTGCGTGCGTGCGCTTGAGCCGCGCCACGACATGCGACAGCCCACCCATCACCGACACCACCGCGCCGACCGCCACGGCCCCCGCCATCGTATCGGACCCTGAAAGCGGCAGCCGCATCTCCTCATAGAGATCCAGCAGCCGCCGCGCCATGGGCAGCAATTCGCGGCCATCGGCATTGAGCACTGCCACGCGCCCGCTGCGGTCGAACAGTTCGCGCCGCAATTCTTCTTCCAGGGAGCGCATCTGCAGGCTCACTGCCGCCTGGGTCAGCGCCACCTGACCGGCGGCGGCGGCGAACGAGCCATGCTCGGCCACGGCTACGAAGGTCCTTAGAAAGCGGATTGTGCTCATGGGGTGCTCATTGAATGCATATGGGTCGCTGGCCTCCTTGATCGACTCACAAGTTTTTCTTGTGGATCAGGCAAGGAATATTAACTTTCATTATGTCGACCGGCGCGGAATAATTTTGGGTTGCTGCCCAGAAGAGATGTGCCGTACCCATCCGCACCGGAGAAGAGAAATGAAAACCTGGCTTCGCCTGATTGGCGTCGGCCTCGCCACGAGCCTGACCCTGGCTGCTGCCCCGTCGCACGCAGAGAACTATCCCAGCAAGCCGATCCGGCTGATCGTGCCCTTCCCGGCCAGCGGCGCCACTGATCTGCTGGCGCGCGCCATTGCCCAGAAGGTGGGCACGAGCATGGGCCAGCAGATCGTGGTGGACAACCGGCCCGGCGCCGGCGGCGCGATCGGCTCGGACATGGCGGCCAAGGCGCCCGCCGACGGCTACACACTGCTGATCGCCACGACCAGCACGCACTCTATCGGCCCGTATATCAACACCCATCTGCCGTACAACACCGAGACGGACTTCACGCCGATCGGCCAGGTGGCCACAGCCACCAACGTGCTGGTGGTGCCGAACTCGCTGCCGGTGAAGAACGTCAAGGAACTGATCGACTACGCCAAGAAGCATCCGGGCGAATTGAATTACGCATCGAGTGGCAACGGCACGGTCGTGCATCTGACCGCCGAAGCATTCAAGGCCCAGGCCGGTGTGTTCATCACACATATTCCGTACCGTGGCACGGCGCTGGCGGTACCTGACCTGATCTCGAACAAGGTGCAGATCCTGTTCGACAGCATCGTATCCGGCATGCCGCACGTGAAGGACGGCAAGCTGAAAGCGCTGGCCGTGACCAGCATGAAGCGCTCGCCGCTGGCGCCGGACCTGCCGACGGTCAACGAATCGGGGCTGCCCGGATTCGAATCGGACACATGGTTCGGCATCTATGGCCCCAAGGGCCTGCCGGCAGATATCGTCAACCGCCTGAACAGCGAGTTCAACAAGGCCATCCAGTCGCAGGACGTCAAGGATCGCCTGGCCAAGCTCGGCGCCGAGCCCGTTGGCGGCACACCGGCGCAGTTCGCCGCGATGGTGAAGAAGGACAGCGCCCGCTGGGGCAAGCTGATCAAGGATCGGAAGATCCAGGTGGATTGATTCTTTGATCCCCAATTTTGCTCTGCTCTCCTGCGTGATGGGAGAGCAGAGAAAACACTAGGCATAGCGAGAGACACCATGCAGAACTTCAACTGGACCAACCCCTACCCCACCGTGCGCATTCCGCTGTTCGCGCGCAACGTTGTGTCGACCTCGCATCCGCTGGCGGCCCAGGCCGGCCTGCGGATGCTGCTCAAGGGCGGCAACGCAGTGGACGCCGCGATTGCCGCCGCCGCGGCGATCACGCTGGTGGAACCAGTGTCGTGCGGCCTGGGCAGCGATGCCTTCGCAATCCTGTGGGACGGCAAGCAACTGCACGGCCTGAATTCGTCGGGCGTGGCGCCGGCCGCGTGGAATCCGGACTACTTCAAGAACAAGTACGGCGCCGATGGCAACGGCCTTGCGAACCGGCCCATCCGTGGCTGGGATTCGGTCACCGTGCCTGGTGTCATCGCCGGCTGGGCCGCGCTGCACGAACGCTTCGGCAAGCTGCCGTTCGAAGACCTGATGGAACCCGCGATCGAGATCGCAGAACGTGGCTATGCAGTGCCGCCGGTGGTTGCGCACAAGTGGGCCGCCGCCGTGCCGGACCTCAAGAGCCAGCCCGGCTTTGCCGACACGTTCATGCCGAATGGCCGCGCGCCGGCCGTCGGCGAGAAGTTCTTGTTCAAGGATGCCGCAGACACGCTGCGCAAGATCGGCGCCACTGGCGGCCGTGCGTACTATGAAGGCGAAATCGCCGAGAAAATCGCCGCGTTCAGCAAGGCATGCGGTGGTGCGATGACGCTCGACGATCTGCGCAACTACCGCCCCGAGTGGGTCACGCCGATCAGCAAGTCCTACCGTGGCTACGAAGTGCACGAGATTCCGCCGAACGGCCAGGGCATTGCCGCGCTGATGGCGCTGGGTATCCTCGATCAGTTCGACGTCGGCTCGCTGCCGGTGGATTCGGTCGACTCGCAGCACCTGCAGATCGAGGCGATGAAGCTTGCCTTCGCGGACCTGTACCGCTACGTGGCCGATCCGCGCAGCATGGAGGTCACGCCCGAGCAGATGCTGGACGATGCCTACCTGAAGTCCCGCGCCAAGCTGATCGACATGCAGCGCGCGACGCATTTCAACTTCGGCATGCCCCGCACTGGCGGCACGATCTACCTGACCGCGGCGGACGAGAACGGCATGATGATCTCGTTCATCCAGTCGAACTACATGGGCTTCGGTTCCGGCGTCGTGGTGCCGGGCACCGGCATCAGCCTGCAGAACCGTGGCGTGGGATTCTCGATGGATCCGAAGTCGGCCAACGTGGTGGAAGGCGGCAAGCGCCCGTTCCACACGATTATCCCGGCCTTCCTGACCAAGCAAGGCAAGCCGGTGATGAGCTTCGGCGTCATGGGCGGCGATATGCAACCGCAAGGTCATCTGCAAACCGTCGTGCGCATGCTCGACTACAACCAGCAACCGCAGGCTGCCTGCTGCGCACCGCGCTGGAAGGTCAACCGCGACTTCACGCTGGACGTTGAAGGCACCATGGACCCGAACACCGTGGCCGGGCTCAAGGAGCGCGGCCACAAGCTCAAATCCGTGGAAGACCCGTATATGGACTTCGGCTCCGGCCAGTTCATCTGGCGTTTGTCGGACGATGCCGAGCAAGGCTATGTGGCCGCCAGCGACAGCCGCCGCGACGGTCAGGCCGTGGGCTTCTGAGGCAGAGGTTTAGCTGTACCGCTGTAGGTAGTACGTAGTAGAAGTCCTGCGAGGCGCCATGGGGAAACCCATGGCGCCTATTTTCATTCCGGGATTGCCACGCTCAGTACTCAATACACCGGCAGGCTCAGGAAGCGCCTGATCGCCACGGCATAGACGATATCAATGCAAAAGGCGCCAATCGTAGTTCGCTCAAACGCGCGCGCCGCTTGCATCAGGTCCCGGGCTGCAACTGTTCCGCTGCATTCGCGTGAAACTGTGCATGGCATGGCGTGGAGGCTCCCGTACACTTGCCGAGTCGCTGATTTCTGGAAAGCCGCCCCCATGCCTACTTTTGCCTACCGAATCGTCAACGTATTCGCCGAGTCCACCTTCGGCGGCAATCCCCTGTGTGTGTTCGAGGACGCGCGCGGACTCGATGACGCGACCATGCAGGCGCTGGCCCTGCAGTTCAACCTGTCGGAGACCACCTTCGTGCTCCCATCCGACAACGCCAACGCCGCCGTGCGCATTTTCACGCCGGGATACGAGATGCGCTTCGCGGGCCATCCGACGCTTGGCACGGCGCACGTTGTACGGGACCTGATGAAAACGGGCGACGCGCTTTCGCTGGAGTTCAAGGCCGGCGTGGTCCCGGTCACGGCCAAGGGTGACCGCTGGACACTGACCGCGCCGCACACAGGCGCGCCGAAGACCGCCCCGGCGGGCCTGCCTGATGCCGAGATGGCGTCGTTACTGGGTCTGACCATGGACGATCTTGCCGGATCACCGATATGGGTCGACACCGGCGCCGACCAATTGTTGGTCCCCGTGAAGACGCCCGACGCAGTACGTCGCGCACAACCGGACAGCAGCCGGCTCGATCGCTGGCCGCAAAGCAGCCTGGGCCGCAAGACCGCCTATGTCTTTGCATTCGACCCGGAACAGCCAGGCAAGGCACTTGTGCGGTATTTCTTCACCAAGCAAGGCGGCGGCGTAGCGGAAGACCCAGGCACCGGCTCCGCTTGCGCCAACCTGGGCGGATGGCTGGTGGCAACCGGCCACCCGTTGCCCGCCAGCTACGAGGTGGACCAGGGCGAGTTCGTCGATCGCCGCTGCCGGCTGGACCTGAACGTGACCACCGAGGGCGCGATTCGCGTGGGCGGCCGCGTGATCGAACTCGGTCGCGGCACCGTGACACTCTGACAAGGACTCTGCCATGCCATCGCACGACATTGCCACACTTGCCGATCTCGAATCGTTGTACGCCGAGCCGTCAGGGGCATCGCTTGCCAAGGAGGTGGACTACCTCCACCCGTATTACCGAGCCTTTGTGGAGGCGTCACCGTTCTGTCTGCTCTCGACGGCCAGCGCAAAGGGAGGCGACTGCTCCCCACGTGGCGACGCGCCCGGATTCGTGCATGTGCTCGACGATCGCACATTGTTGCTGCCGGACCGTCGCGGGAACAATCGCATCGACAGCCTGCGCAATATCATCGCCGACCCGCGCGTCGGACTGCTGTTCCTGATTCCGGGCGTCAACGAAACACTGCGCGTCAGCGGGACCGCAAAGATCTCCACGGATCCGGATCTGATCGCCCGCTGCGTGGTGCAGGACAAAGCGCCGACCTCGGTGCTCGTCATCGCGATCCAGTCGGTATTCTTCCAGTGCGCCCGCGCGCTGATGCGATCGCACCTGTGGTCCGCCGACGCGCAGATTTCACGTGAGACGCTGCCAAGCAATGGCACGATCGTCGCAACGCTAAGCCAGAATGCGATCGACGCCACCACCTACGATCGCGAACTCCCGGACCGGCTGCGCAATAACCTCTACTAGCGCGGCAGCCACTCGGCCGCGTGGGTACCGAGCGGTTCGGACGGCAACGCCCAATATGCCGGCGTTTCCGATAACCGGGCCGCGTGACGCACCACGGTCAACTCGCCGAAGCCCGACTCCTGCACTTCGAGCAGGTCCGAAATCTCGTCGATGTGCTGGTCGGGCACGCCGAAACCATCCGGCACACGACCTAGCCCGCGCAACCATTGCCCGACCTGGGCCAGCGACACGCGCACATGCCAGCTTCCGCCTTCCACCGCGCGGCGGTGCAGCGCCGCCATCGCGCCAAAGGCCAGCAGGTATCCCGCGGCATGATCCAGCACCTGCGCCGGAAGCGGCTTCGGTTCAGTGCTGCCGGCTGCCCGGGCTTCGTCGTCATTGAAGCCGGTGGCCGTCTGCACGAGCGAATCAAAACCACGCTTACCCGCCCACGGCCCGACATGGCCATAGGCAGATAGCGACACATAGACGATGCCCGGACGCGCGCGCGCCGCGGCTTCGGCGCCGACCCCAAGCTCCGCCAGCCCGTTCGGGCGATATCCCTGCACCACGACATCCGCGCCATGCAGCAGCTTGTGCAGCGCGCGCTTGTCATCCGCGTCGCGCAGATCGAGCTGGCAGGAACGTTTGCCACGGCCGGTATCAATGACGAGCGGCGGAATCGACGGCAGGTGCGCAGCCGAAACCAGCAGCACATCGGCGCCGTGGGCGGCCAGTGTCCGCCCCGCCACCGGGCCGGCGATGATGCGCGTGAAGTCGAGCACGCGGACGCCGGACAGCGGCCTGGCATCGACATTGATTTCGGCCTGGGGTGCAAATGCCGGCAGCGGCATCGGCGGCGCATCGCCGATCCGTTCGATGATGACCGGCGGTAGCCCCCGCAACGCCTGAGCCTGCGGGTGCGCCTGCCATTCGTCATAGGTCCGCATCGCCGCCACGACCATGCCGGCGTCCGAAGCCGCCGCTTCGAAGTCCTCGGCCTTCCACTTGGACAGCGCGGCGCGCACGGCATCCTTGTCGTGCGCGCAATGCAGAAGCTTCAGCACGCCATCCCGATGATGCGGAAAATTCGTATGCAGCCTGACCCAGCGGCCATCGCCGCACGGGTACAGCCCCGCGATCTTGTCCCATAGCTCGGGCGCCGCGCCACCCTTGACGCGCAGATAGCGCTCGCTGCGAAACTCGGCCATGGCATGGCGCATGTCGACCGCGACGCCCTGCCAGTTGCCGGTCCGCTGCGCCCACAACGCGGCGGCAGCCAGCGCCGACGCACCCAGGCTGGCCTGGGCCGCAGTGCCAATGGCGAAGCTGGATGGGAGAACCGGATCGGCGCCGGTCAGCGTCAGATGCCCAAGTGCTTCCGGGGGCATCCCGGCCTCGCGCCAGAGCGCGGCCAGGACATCGGGGGCAGTTTGGGGGGAAACGGTGGCAAAGGAAGCGGAGTTCATGGCTTGTATTCCAGCAGCGGCAAGCCCCGGACTGTGCGACGATTGCGCACCACGGCCCGAGGTCCACCGCACGATGACGACCCTGATATCTCGTGGATTCTGCACCACTTCAGCCCATCGCGCCGTGAGACGATTCGGAAAAAGCCCCGCAGGTGCCGGGTTACCCCGCAGGCACGGTAAAATCGCCCCATTCCACGGAACATCAGGACCGCAAACCGGGTCAATCCAGGCCCGGACCGTCCGCCCAAGCAATCGAGCCGCCCCCGTTGCGGCGACAACATGAGCCACGACACCAAACCCAACGACACGCCCGCCGCCTCCAACTTCCTGCGGAGCATCATCGACCAGGACCTCGCCACCGGCACCTACGCCGGCCGCGCGGACAAGCAAGGCGACCCGCTGCCGACCGTCATCACGCGCTTCCCGCCGGAGCCGAACGGCTACCTGCACATTGGTCACGCCAAGAGCATCTGCGTGAACTTCGGGCTGGCCCGCGACTATGCCGGCCGCTGCCATCTGCGCTTCGATGACACGAACCCGGTGAAGGAAGATACCGAGTACGTCGACTCGATCATCGATGCCGTGCACTGGCTCGGCTTCTCCTGGGACAGCGCCCAGGCTGGCAGCACGCCGCACCTCTACTTCGCGAGCGACTACTTCGACCAGCTCTACAAGTTTGCCGAGACGCTGATCGAGCGCGGCGTGGCCTATGTGGACAGCCAGAGCGCCGAGCAGATCGCCGCCATGCGCGGCAACTTTTCCGAGCCGGGCAAGCCGTCGCCGTTCCGCGACCGCTCGGTCGAGGAGAACCTGAAGCTGTTCCGCGAGATGCGCGACGGCAAGTACGCCGACGGCGAGCACGTGCTGCGCGCGAAGATCGACATGACCGCCCCGAACATCGTGATGCGCGATCCGGTGCTCTACCGCATCCGCCACGCCCATCACCACCGTACCGGCGACAAGTGGTGCATCTACCCGATGTACGACTTCACGCATTGCATCTCGGACGCGATCGAGAACATCACGCACTCGCTGTGCACGCTCGAGTTCGAAAACAACCGCCCGCTCTATGACTGGGTGCTCGAGCACCTGCGCGACGCCGGCGTGTTCGCCAATCCGCTGCCGCATCAGTACGAATTCGCGCGCCTGAACCTGACCTACGCGATCACCAGCAAGCGACGCCTGAAGCAGCTCGTGGACGAGCAGCGCGTGACCGGCTGGGACGATCCGCGGATGCCCACCATCGTCGGTATCCGCCGCCGCGGCTACACGCCCGAGTCGATCCAGCTCTTCTGCGATCGCGTGGGTGTGTCGAAGGCCGATAGCTGGATCGACATGAGCACGCTCGAAGGCGCGGTCCGTGATGACCTCGACGCGCGGGCACCGCGCAGCGTTGCCGTGCTGGACCCGCTCAAGCTGATCCTGGACAACTACCCGGAAGGCCAGAGCGAGGAATGCTCGGCGCCGGTGCACCCGAAGCAGCCTGAAATGGGCCGCCGCGTGTTCCCGCTGTCGCGTGAGCTGTGGATCGAGCGCGAAGACTTCAACGAGAACCCGCCGAAGGGCTACTTCCGTCTGTTCCCAGGCAACAAGGTGCGCCTGCGCTACGGCTATGTGATCGAATGCACCGGCGTCGACAAGGATGCCGACGGCAACGTGATTGCCGTGCATGCGAACTACCTGCCGGAAACCAAGAGCGGCACGCCTGGCGCGGACAGCGTCAAGGTCAAGGGCAACATTCACTGGGTCAGCGCGCCTCACGCGTGTGAAGCCGAAGTCCGCCTGTACGACCGTCTGTTCAACGACCCGAACCCGGATGCCGGTGGCAAGAACTTCCTGGACGCGCTGAATCCGAACTCGAAGAAGGTCGTGACCGCCTATCTGGAGCCGGGCCTGCGCGATGCCAAGCCAGAGGATCGTTTCCAGTTCGAGCGGCACGGTTACTTCGTCGCGGACCGCGTGGATTCGCAGCCGGGCAAGCCGGTGTTCAACCGCACGGTTGGACTCAAGGACAGCTGGGGCAAGTAAGCATGGCGCAAACGATTACTTTTCCGCTTGATCGCGAGTTCATCGCGCTGAATGACCTGCTGAAGCTTGCCGGCGTCTGCGACAGCGGCGGTGCCGGCAAGGCGCTGGTCGTGGCGGGCGAGGTATCGGTGGACGGTGCGCCCGAGTCACGCAAGACCGCGAAGATCCGTGCTGGCCAGGTGGTCGGCGTGGGCGGCACCGGTGGTGTGCGCATCAAGGTGGTGGCAGCCTGAACGCCAGACAGTGCGATCACGAGGCGGCGGTGCAATACCGTCGCCTCATCAACTTGTCACATGATTGGCCGCATCAAATCGAAGGCGAAGCGGCTTCCAAGGAGCACTAATGCCAATCGCGTTCTGGTGTGTACTCGTGGCTGGCCTGATGCCGGTCCTGACCGTCGCCGTTGCCAAGGCCGGTAGCCGTGGTTACGACAACCATGACCCACGTGCCTGGCTGGAACGACAGAGCGGCCGCGCGCGGCGTGCCGACATGGCCCACCGCAATCATTTCGAGGCATTCCCGTTCTTCGCCGCCGCCGTGCTGATCGCCTCGCATCTGGCCGCACCGCAAGCACGAATCGACGAACTGGCGATTGCTTTCATCGTCATCCGGGTTCTGTACACCATTTGCTACCTGACTGATCGCGCCACGCTGCGCACGTTGTTCTGGACGATTGGGCAACTGACGGTGATCGGCATATTCCTGCTGCCCGTCTTCGTTCACTGAGTCTGTTCACGGATTGCGTCCATGAAGCGGAGGCCCCGAATGCGCGTCGTCCTTCCGATTGCCGCAGCCCTGCTGGCCTCCCCTGCCCTGGCCGCGCCGGCCACCTACACCGTGGACCCGACACACACCGCCGTGTACTTCGGCGCGAGTCACTTTGAACGCACCACGGTTCGTGGCCGCTTCGGCAAGATGGACGGGCGCATTCTTTACGACCCCGACAGCGGCACCGGGTCCATCGACTTCACCGTTGACACCGACTCCGTCGACACGGGCAACCGCAGCCTCGATGGTGTGCTGCGTTCCGCGCAGTTCCTCGACGCCCAGAACTTCCCCGTTGCCCGGCTGCAGGCGAACCGCTTTATTGTCGAGAACGGCAAGCTTGTCGCCGTGGAAGGTTCGTTATCGCTCCATGGCGTCAGCCAACCCTTGCGGCTCGAGGCCGATCGTTTCAGTTGCGGAGAGACGGTCCTGTTCGGTGTCAGGCGGAACGTGTGCGGCGGCGACTTCCACGCCAGTTTTCCGCGCAGTGCCTTCGGGATAACACGTTTCCTGCCCGAGGTTGGCGATCTGGTCACACTTCAGGTGTCTGTCGAAGCATCCCCCGCCAGCACGGCGGAACCGGCGGGAAAATAGCCGGCGGCACATCCTGTCGAAGGCGACCCGGCGTCACCTTTATCTGGAGGAAGTTCAGTAAAATCAGCCCTTTGCCAAGACCATCCAGCCGCGTAGCCCCACTGCGAACGGCGATGCGCGAGCCAAGATGAGCATGATTCACCTGAACGACGTCGTTGCGGCGTCGCTAGCTGCTGCCGGCGCCTGCCTGGCGTGCAGCATTCCCGCCGATTTTCTTCGCCAATTTCCACTCTGGGCCTACAAGACCTATGGCCGTGGCGCGCTGTTGCTGCCGTTGCTCGCCGTCATGGTCGGGACGCTGATCGCTGGTGTAGCCGTCGAGGGCGACATCAACAGTGATGGCGGTATTGCCTTGGTGGCGGCCGCCTCGTTCCTGGGCCTGATACTGGCATCCGCCCTGCTGCGCTTCTGGCTCGCCGACTATCGCAAGCGCTGACCCGGCGCGGGCCAGCCGGGACAATTACCGCTCCGGATACCCCATTTCCATCGTGTGGACGTCCGGATCACGTATGATTCGGCCTTTCGCGCACAGAGCACGATTGCTGGCGCGTGCCGCTTACCTGATCCCATGGCGCTCAAGTCCACCATTTTCAAAGCCGACCTGTCCGTGTCCGACATGGATCGGCCGTACTACGGCAGCCACACGCTGACCATTGCCCAACACCCGTCCGAGAACGACGCACGCATGATGGTCCGCCTGCTGGCCTTTGCCTGCGAAGCCACCGAGACGCTGACCTTCACTCGCGGCCTGGACGAGCCCGACGAACCCGATCTCTGGGACAAGACGCTGACCGGCGACATTTCGCACTGGATCGACCTCGGCCAGCCCGACGAAACCCGGCTGAAGCGTGCGGCCGCACGTGCCGATCACGTCACCGTCTATACCTACCAGAGCGCCAGCGCGCGTGAATGGTGGAAAGGCATGTCGGGCAAGGCCAGCAAGCTGCGCAACGTGACCATCTACAATGTGCCTTCGGATGCCGTGGAAGCGCTGGCACGTATGGCCCAGCGTGCCATGCGCCTGTCCGTGACCATCCAGGATGGCGACATCTGGGTCAGTGACGACGACCACAATGTGCAGATTACGCGCGAAGTGCTCCAGCGCGCGGACGATTGATTCCCAGCCACACTCAAAAAGGAAGACTGCGATGCAAACCACTCCCTCCGGCCTGCAATTCGAAGACACCGTCGTCGGTTCGGGCGACGAAGCCAAGGCAGGCAAGCATGTGACCGTGCACTACACCGGCTGGCTCTTCGAGAACGGCCAGGCTGGCCGCAAGTTCGATTCGAGCAAGGATCGTAACGACCCGTTCGTGTTCCCGCTGGGCGCCGGCCACGTCATTCGCGGTTGGGACGAAGGCGTGCAGGGCATGAAGGTTGGTGGCACGCGCCGCCTGGTCATTCCCGCCGACCTGGGCTACGGTGCCCGTGGCGCCGGTGGCGTGATTCCTCCGAATGCCACGCTGCTGTTTGAAGTGGAACTGCTCGCGGTCTGAGCCAGCACCCGCCAATAAAAAACGGACGCCTTGGCGTCCGTTTTTTATTGCGCATGAAGCACAAGCGAGAATCAGCGGCGCTTCATGTAGAACACAAAGACCTTGTCGACCTCGGCGTGCGACAGCAACTCATTGCCCGTCTGCTTCGCGAATGCCTGGAAATCGCGCGTGGCGCCAGGATCGGTGGCCAGCACCTTGAGCACTTCGCCACTGGCCATGTCAGCCAGCGCCTTCTTGGTCCGCAGGATCGGCAGCGGACAATTCAGGCCGCGGGCGTCCACTTCTTTTTGGAAATCCATTCCTCACACCTTCTATTTCTGATAGATGCCGTATTGTAGCGAAGCGCCGAGCAGGTTGAAGTCGGTCGGGCGACGCGGATCGGGGATGTCGTCACCGGTGGCGCGGTCATAGAATCGCACCGGCATTCCGCGGCGCTCCAGGAAATCGGCCACGGCAAAGCCGGTACCCGCATTCCAGATCCGCATCTTCTCCGGTGCCACTAGTTTGTATTCCGCCAACTCTTCCGACAACCGGATACTCCCGGTCGCCTGAACGTGGTAGGCAATGATCAGCTCGTTCTTACGCATGAAGTCGTAGACACCAATCAGCGATGCCGACACCGTATCGAGATTGGTCTCTTCCTTGAGCTCGCGTGCCACGCCCAGTTCCGGCGTTTCGTCGCGTTCCATAAAGCCGGTCACCAGCGCGAACATCTTCTCGGGCCACACGGCATTGCGTGCCAGCAGCAGCTTGCCCTCGTACTCGACCACGGCCGCCAGCACCGGCAACGGATTGTCCCAATGCACGAATCCGCAGCCATCCCGCAGGCAAACATGGCGATAGCGTCCAGACATTGGCAGATGCTCAAGTTCCGAACCGCATTGCGGGCAAAAACGATAGTTATGCATCGGGGGTCTCCTGTCTTCTGTCTCGTTATTGTTGATGAATGCTGGATGCGTAACTGCCCTTCAACCCGGGCAGGCCGCGCGGATATCGGCGGCAAACGCTTCCACTGTATCTGGCTGCAGGTCCCACGCGCACATCAGCCGGCACCCGCCTGCGCCGATGAAGGTGTAGAACAGCCAGCCCCGGGCGCGCAGCGCCTCGATGGCCGGCAGCGGCAGTTCGGCAAAGACGGCGTTTGCCTCGGTCGGGAACATGATGCGCACGCCAGGAATATCGGCGATGCGCTGGTGAAGCAGCGTCGCCATGGCGTTGGCGTGGCGCGCGTTATTCAGCCACACGTCGTTTTCGAGCATGCCGAGCCATGGCGCCGAAATAAAACGCATCTTCGATGCCAGTTGCCCCGCCTGCTTCACGCGGTAGGCAAAGTCCTCCGCCAGCTTGCGGTCGAAGAAAACCACGGCCTCCCCCACGGGCAAGCCATTTTTGGTGCCGCCAAAGCAGAGCACATCGACGCCCGCACGCCAGGTGATTTCTGACGGGTGCACACCGAGCGATGCCACCGCATTGGCGAATCGAGCGCCATCCATATGCACGCGCAACTGGCGCCGCTTGGCGATGGCCGCAATGGCGCGCACTTCCTCCACCGTGTAGACGGTGCCCACCTCGGTGGCCTGCGTCAGCGAGACGACACGCGGCTTCGGATAGTGGATATCGGCGCGGCGCGTGACCAGCGCCTCCACCGCATCGGGCGTCAGCTTGCCGTTTTCGCCGGGGGCGGTGAGCAGCTTCGACCCGTTCGAGAAGAACTCGGGGCCGCCGCACTCGTCCGTTTCGATATGGGCGAGTTCATGACAGATCACCGAGTGGTAAGACTGGCACAGCGACGACAGCGCAAGCGAATTGGCCGCCGTGCCATTGAAGACGAAGAAGACCTCGCAATCGGTCTGGAACAGATCGCGGATGCGATCGCAGACCTTTTGCGTCCAGCTGTCGTCGCCGTAAGCCTTCTCATGGCCGCTGGCGTTGGCCTCGAGAAAATATTTAAGCGATTCCGGGCAGAAACCCGCGTAATTGTCCGAGGCGAACTGCTGCATGGTGGAGACTGCGGAGGTCATCGTTCAGCCTTGCTGGAAGTTACTTCTTGTCGGCCCAGAGTTCGCCACCGGTAGCCCAGTTCTCGCGCTTGACGTCGGTGATGATGATGTCGACCGCGCCCGAGGAGCAGCCAAGCGTCTCGCACGTGACACGGGTAACTTCCTCGACAAACTTGCGCTTCTGCTCGACGGTGCGGCCTTCAAACATTTCTACGTGGAAAGTGGGCATTCGTGACTCCTTTGGAATGTCAGTTCTTGTAAGAGGGATCGATTTTATCGAGTTTGCGCAGCAGTGCGGGCCATTCCATCACGCCCTCGACGGCGCCACCGTCATAAAGCTGCAGAGAGGTCTTGTCCGCAATGGCCGCTGACGGCTGGACGGTAGCGCTGCCGAGCTGCGCGCCGAGCTGGATCTCACACGCCTTGATCAGCGTGGCCATCAACACATAGGCCTCCGCCACCGTGCGGCCCACGGTCAGCGTGCCGTGGTTGCGCAGCAGCATGGCCGGGTGCCCGCCCAGCGACCCGGTAAGCCGCCCGCCCTCAGCCGGCGAGAACGCCAGCCCTTCGTAATCGTGATAGGCAATCCGCCCGTGGAAACGCATCGCATGCTGCGAGAGCGGCAGCAGCCCTTCGGCCTGAGCCGACACCGCGATACCTGCGGTGTTATGCAGGTGCATCACGCAGTGCGCATCGGGGCGGGCCGCATGGACCGCGCCGTGCAGCGCAAAGCCTGTCACGTTGACGGGATGGACGGTTTCGCCGACCACCTCGCCTCGGCTGTTGATCTTGACGAGATCGGACGCACGAATCTCGTCGAAGGCAAAGCCAAACGGATTGATCAGGAAGTGATCGGGCTCACCGGGCACGGTGGCCGAAATATGGGTGTAGATCAAGTCATCCCAGCGCGCCAGCGCGGCCAGCCGGTAGGCGGCGGCAAGGTCCACGCGCACGCGCGCTTCTTCGTCGCTGATCGGGAAAGCCGGGCCCGCGGCACGGCCGGGCTGCAAGGCAAAAGACATGGGGCAAAGGCTCCGCGCCGCCCTGCAACGCCTGCGCGGGTGCGTCCGGTCGAGTGAGCGGCGGAGCCGATACTGTAGCGCAGTCCTCAGGCGCCGGCATGGGCCGGTTTGCCACCCACCGGCATCGCGCGCGACATCCAGACGTAGATCAGTGCGCCCAGCAGCAACGCGCCGGCTGCCACTGCCAGCGACGCCGAAAATCCGCCCGTGCGGGCCACCAGCGCCGTGGCCAGCGGCGGCCCCGCGATCTGGCCGAGCGCGTATGCCGCCGTCATCAGGCCGATCAACTTCGAGGCACGCTGGCCCCACAGGCGCCGCGCTTCACGCATCGCAAACGACACCAGCGCCGTGAACGGCAGGCCCACCAGCAGGCTGCTGAGCGCGAATCCGGCCACCGTCGGCCAGACCGCCGCCACGCCCACGCCGATGGCCTGCATCGTGTACAGGATCGTCATCATGCGGCGGTTGTCGTGGTGCATGCCCACGCGCGTGACCAGATACGCGCCCACCATCACCCCTGCTCCCAGGATCGGCCAGAACAGGTCTGCCCAGACACTGCCCGGCATGGCCTGGCGTGCGATCACCGGCAGGAATGTCGCGGTAATGATGTAGCCGAATCCGGCCAGGCCGTAAGCCAGCGTCAGGGCCCAGGTTTCAAGGTCGAGTCTCGGCGTGGGTGCCGGTGCGAGAGTTGGTGCGCTGCCGCCGCACGGCGCGTGTAACGCTGGAGGCGGCGAACCGAACACACGCCACACCAGCGCCAGCATGACCGCGCCAAGCACCGCGAACGTCATCCATCCCCAATTGGCCAGCCAGTGCGCCGCCACCATGCCGAACGCCGACACCCCTGTGATCACGATGCCGACCCCCGGCCCGCAGAACATCAGGCCGCCAAGGGTCGGATGGTCGAGTTCGGCGAGCCGCTGCATACACCACGCGGTCGCGTAGACCATCACCACCGCGCTGGCGATACCGGCCAGCGTGCGCCAGGCGAGCCACGCCACCATGCCGCCCGGGAGCGCCATGGCCAGCGTCAGCACCACGGTCAGCACCAGCGCGCCGCGCACCATGCGCACCGGGTCGGGCCGGATGAACAGGCATAACAATGCACCCAGCAGGTAGCCGATGTAGTTCAGCGTCGCCAGCGCACTGCCCTCGGCCAGGGTCACGGTGCCGTCGTGCAGCATCATCGGCAGCAGCGGCGTGAAGGCGAAGCGCCCGATGCCCATGGCCAGCGCCAACGAGACGAGCCCGGCCAGCGCCACGGCCCATGGGCCAGCGGTTTGCCGGGTCAACAATCCGGAGGAAACATCGGCGTTTGCGGAAGGCATGTGACGGAATCCGGGCTGGCGCCGCATTCGGCGGATTTGACAATGTCGCCAATGCTACGCCTGAATCGTCATACCTGCCGGCAGCCGGCCGGCCCGCGCCGGCACGCGCCGGCACCAATGCGCGATGGCGGAATGTGGCCGGTCGCCTACACTGGAAGTGGCGCGGCCACGGCATTCACTGCGGGCCGCTCCCCGCCATGACACTCGCACCGATCCGAGGCTGGCTGGCCCGGGTGCGCTGGCTCGCACTGGGGCACGCCCTCGGGCTCACCTTGCTGGCGATTGCAGGCGCGCACGCGCAGTCCGCGTCATCCGCATCCACCGCGCCTGCCGTGCCGCCGGTCTACGTCATCCCCATCCAGGGCGCCATCAGTCCGGCCAGCGCCAGCTTTGCCGTCCGCGGCATCGAGCAGGCCCGCAAGCATGGGGCGCAACTCATCGTGATCGAGATAGATACGCCAGGCGGCCTGGACAAATCGATGCGCGACATCATCCAGGCCATCATCGCATCGCCCGTGCCGGTTGCAACATACGTCTATCCCGGCGGCGCGCGGGCCGCCAGCGCGGGCACCTACATCCTCTACGCCAGCCACATCGCCGCAATGGCGCCCGGCACCAACCTGGGCGCGGCCAGCCCCGTGGCGATCGGCATTGGCGGCCCGAAACCGGAAGCGGGTCCGGCACCCGCATCGGCACCATCCAGCGCCCCGGCGGCCGAGGACACGATGACACGCAAGCAGATGCATGATGCATCCGCCTATATCCGAGGGCTGGCGCAGTTGCGACACCGCAATGCGGACTGGGGCGAGCGCGCGGTAAGAGAGGCGGTGAGCCTATCCGCCGACGAAGCCGTGGCGCAGCATGTGGCGGACTTGATCGCCGTCGACCTTCCGGTACTGCTCAGGCAGGTGGACGGCAAACACATCGAGGCCGCGGGCGCCGTGCGCACCCTGCATACGGCGGGCGCGCCCGTGGTCACGCTGGAACCCGACTGGCGCAGCCGCCTGCTCGCCGTCATCACGGACCCGAGCGTCGCGCTGATCCTGATGATGATCGGCATCTACGGTCTGATCTTCGAGTTCTCCACGCCGGGCATGGTCGTGCCGGGCATTGCCGGCGCGATCTGCCTGCTGCTGGGCCTGTTCGCGCTGCAGATGCTGCCCGTCAACTACGCCGGGCTGGCGCTGATCGCGCTTGGCGTCGGCTGCATGACCGCGGAGCTGTTCCTGCCGACGTTCGGCGCGCTGGGTGTTGGCGGCATCATCGCCTTTGCGTTCGGCGCCGTGATGCTGATCGACACCGACGTGCCTGGCTTCGGCGTGCCGCTATCGCTGATTGCCACCCTGTCCACGGTGTCGGCGGTCTTCCTGTTCGGCATGTCGATGGTGCTGTTGCGCGCGCGCCGGCGGCCAGTTGTCAGCGGCGCAGACGCGCTGGTCGGCAGCATCGGCGTGGTGATCGACGATGCCCCGGCAGACGGATGGGCAACGGTCCATGGCGAACAATGGCGTATCCATAGCGCCGCCCCGCTGGTACGTGGCCAACGCGTGCGCGTGACGGCGCGGCGTGGGCTGGTGCTCGACGTGACGACCGCGGGCGAACGGTCATGAGCATTCCCACTGAAACAAGAACGGAAGGAGTCTGATATGGCTTTCGGATTCAGCTTCGGCGGCTTGATCTTCCTGCTGGTTCTGCTGGTGATCTCCGCATTTCGCGTGCTGCGCGAGTACGAGCGCGGCGTGGTATTCATGCTTGGGCGCTTCTGGCGCGTCAAGGGACCTGGGCTGGTGCTGATCATCCCCGCCATCCAGCAGATGGTGCGCGTGGACCTGCGCACCGTGGTACTGGACGTGCCCCCTCAGGACGTGATCTCGCACGACAACGTATCCGTCAAGGTCAACGCGGTGATCTACTTCCGGGTGGTCGACCCGGAACGCGCGATCATCCAGGTGGCCAACTTCCTCGAGGCCACGAGCCAGCTCGCGCAGACCACGCTACGCTCGGTGCTAGGCAAGCACGAGCTCGACGAAATGCTTGCGGAAAGGGAGAAGCTGAACCTCGACATCCAGAAGGTGCTCGACGCCCAGACGGACGCATGGGGTATCAAGGTATCGAATGTCGAGATCAAGCATGTCGACCTCAACGAGACGATGGTCCGCGCGATCGCACGGCAGGCCGAGGCCGAACGCGAGCGGCGCGCCAAGATCATTCATGCCGAAGGCGAATTGCAGGCATCGGTGAAGCTGCTGGAAGCCGCGCAGATGCTGGCGCGTCAGCCGGAGGCGATGCAACTCCGCTACCTGCAAACGCTCACCCAGATCGCTGGCGACAAGAGTTCGACCATCGTCTTCCCGTTGCCAATGGGCGTGCTGTCAGCACTTGCCGGCGGAGGGTCGAAATAGCACATTTTGATGCGATTGATTGGCCTCAAGAGTTGGCTCTGGGCGCCACAATCGTTCACAACTTCCCTATTGGCATGAGCCGGATCGAGGCCTAGCATCGGCCTCGCCGTCTGCACCTTTGCTGACGGTTTCCTCCACTCATTTCAATGGCACCATGGCAAGGACTATCGAGCTGTTCGGCTGGTTTGTGTTCAACGTCGCGATTCCGTTGCTCGCGCCGTTAGCACTGCTGCCGCTAGCCAAAGTGCCCCACTTCTTCCGGGAAGAAAGTCACGGCATCGTCCGGCGTGCGATCGAAGGCGGACAGCTACTCTGGGCCGCGATCCCGATGAGCGCCAGCGCCTGCTACCTGCTGGCTTCCGCGCTGGATGAGTCCCACTGGAACCGCCAGACCATGTGGATTGGCATTGCGATGCATGTGTTCCTGATCGTCTTCGCAGCCGTGCTGGTACTGCTGGGCGCAATGGAAGCCAGCGCCGCAGTCACGCGTCCACGCAATCGACCTAACTGGGTCTTGAGGATTTCAGTCTGCCTGACGATCGTCAGTGCGGGAGCCTATTTCGGGATCTATGCCGAACTGGTTCGGCCCAACGGCCTTTGAAAACATCGCGAACCATCAGCCAAGGAGCATCAACATGCAGAAAGCCATCATCAGATTCCTGGAAGACAACGAACTTCAGCGCAAGGTGATGACGAGGGTCTTCAAAGGGTACCTCGTCGTCTACGCGTCGTGGGTTGCCTGGGGCATCTATCTGAAACATGCGGCAGCTTGAAGGTGTCGCGAATCCTGACCGTGCCACGCGGCTGCGGTCAGGAGATTCCCTATGCGGCGTGCGCTGTCGATTCCGCGGGCGCGGTGCGCTGAGACAACGCCGAGGCAAGGCCGCCCGCCATACCGCGCGACCGGCCCGAGCTGAGGTAATCCGCAATCGATTCCTGCGTCACATCCCCCAGGTACCCCCCATCGGCATCGAGCACGGGCAGCCAGCTCGTGTTGTGCTGATACATGCGCGACAGCACGATGCGCAGGTGTTCATCGCACGTCGCCGTGACGGTGAGCGGCCGCATGACATCGGCACAGTGCCCGCCAGACGCCATCGCGCCCCGCACATCGCGGCGCGTGACATAGCCAAGCACGTGCTGCGCGTCGTCGACAACGGGAAGGTGGCGCACATCGGCATCGTCCATCACACCAAATGCTTCGGCCAGCGGCATGTCGGGCCGGCTGATCGGCGGCATCGTGGCGGCGTCGCCCGCACGCACCAGCAGCAGGCGCTTGAGCGTGTTGTCGTGACCGACGAAGGCCTGCACGAAATCGTTGGCGGGATGCGCCAGCAACGCATCGGGATGATCGAACTGCACGAGCTTGCCACCACGGAACACGGCAACCTTGTCGCCGAGCTTGATCGCTTCATCGATATCGTGCGACACCATGATCACGGTCTTGCCGAGCTGGCGTTGCATCTGGAAGAACTCGTTCTGAATGCTCTCGCGGTTGATCGGATCGACCGCGCCGAACGGCTCGTCCATCAACAGCACCGGCGCGTCGGCCGCCAGTGCCCGGATCACGCCGATGCGCTGCTGCTGGCCGCCGGAGAGTTCGCGCGGATAGCGCTTGAGCATCTTGTCCGGGTCCAGCTGCACCATCCGGATCAGTTCGCGTGCCCGCTCGCGGCATTGTTTCCTGTTCCATCCGAGCAGGCGCGGCACGACCATGATGTTTTCTTCGATCGTCATGTTAGGAAACAGGCCGATCTGCTGGATCACATAGCCAATCTTGCGCCGCAGGGTCACGCCGTCGAGTCCGGCCGTGTCCTCGCCATCGATGCGAACGGTACCGGAGGTCGGTTCGATCAGGCGGTTGATCATCTTGAGCGTGGTGGTCTTGCCGCAACCAGACGGCCCCAGGAACACACAGATTTCGCCGCGCGGCACCGCCAGGCTGACGGCATCGACGGCACGCACTTCAGTGCCATCCTTTTGGTGGAAGGTCTTGGTAAGCTTGTCGAGTTCTATCATTGACGGATTCCTTTCGGCGTCAGCGCGCGCTGCAGTGCCTGCAGGCACGCGTCCGCCACAATGGCGAGCAGGCTGACGAGAACCGCGCCCACGGCCAGCTTGCTCATGTTGCTCTGGCTGATCGCTTGCAGGATCAGCACGCCCAGGCCACCGGCGCCGATGACCGCCGCGATCGTGGCCACGCCGATGTTCATCACGACGGCGGTACGCACGCCGCCCAGGATCACGGGCACTGCGAGCGGAAGATCCACCAGCCGCATACGCTGCCACGTGGTCATGCCGATGCCGCGGCCGGCTTCCTGGATGCCAGGATCGATATTGGCCAGCGCGGTGTACGTGTTGCGCATGATCGGCAGCAGCGAGTACAGGAACACGGCGGTCACGGCCGGCAGGTAGCCCAACGCGTGGCCGAAGCGCGCGAAGATCGGGATCATCAGCCCGAACAGCGCGATCGACGGCAGCGTCAGCACCACGGTCGCCAATGCCAGCATCGGCCCGGCCAGAAAGCGGTGTCGCGTGATCAGGATGCCGAGCGGCACACCGATGACGATGGCCAACCCGACTGCGGAGCCGACCAGCGCGAGATGCTCGCCAGTCAGCCGCAGCAGCGTCGGCCAGCTATGGTGAAGGTAGGTCAGCAGATCCATGATGGGCTCCTCAGATCAGGCCATGGCTGCGCAGGAAGTCTCCCGCCACCTTGTCCACCGGCTGCTGGTCGATGTCGACCTGATAGTTCATATCGGTCATCGCCGCGTTGTCGAGCTTGGCGGCGAGCGCGTTGAGCAGGTCGGCAAGTTCGGGATGCGCGTCGAGCGCGGCCTTGCGCACCACGGGCACCGCGTTGTACGGCGGGAAGAAATTCAGATCGTCCTCAAGCAGGACCAGATCGAAGCCCTTCACTCGGCCATCGGTCGTGTAGACCAGGCCCAGGTCCACTTGGTTATTCTTCAGCGCCGTATAGACCAGGCCCGGGTCGAGCTGGATCACGTCCTTGCGCGTGAATGGCAAGCCGTAGGCCGCTTTCAGTGGATCGAGTCCGTCAGGGCGCGCGGCGAACTCCATGTCCACCGCCAGCGGGTGCCGCTTGTCCTCGCCGTCGGCACGCATTTTCTCGGCATACGCGGATAGCGTGGTGGCTGTGCCGGCGCGCTCCTTCGGCATCGCCAGCGCGTACGTATTGTTGATGGCCGACGGATCGAGCCAGACCAGCCCCTTGGCCGCGTCGAGCGCCTTCACACGCGCGTAGCTCTGCGGGCCGTCCAGCTTTTCCTCGACCTTGTTGAAGACGATCAACGCGGTGCCCGTGTAGTCCCACACGACGTCGAGCTGACCGGACTCCATGGCCTGGCGCATCAGCGTGCTGCCCAGCCCCGCGGTCAACGTGGTGTCGACACCGTGGGCACGCAGGTACTGCGATGTCATCGACGACAGGATCAGTTGTTCGGTGAAGTTCTTGCCACCGATGCGAACCGGATCGCTGGCGCTCTGCGCGCGTGCCGGGGCGGTAGTCAGCAGGATCGCGGCGAACGCCGCGCCTAGTGCGACGACCAGCCAGTAGAGCCGGCTCTCGGAGAACGGCGCAGGGTGTCGATTCTTGTTGGATCTCATGGATGATTCCTCAGCGTGCCAGCCCGCGGCGGCGCAGGTAGACATGGCCAGCGGTGGCGAACAGCGCGTCCAGCGTGAGGGCCAGCAGCGCGGTGGCGCCGGCACCCAGCAGCAGGAGCGACTGGTTGTTCAGGTAGATGCCCGGGAAGATCAGTTCGCCAAGGCTGTTGGCGCCGATCAGGAACGACAGCGGCACGGTGCCGACGTTGATCACCAGGCTGATACGCACGCCAGCCAGGATCACGGGCAGCGCATTGGGCAGTTCCACACGGATCAGTTGCTGGCACGGCGTCATGCCGATGCCGCGTGCGGCTTCGAGCAAGGCAGGTGACACAGTGCGCAGGCCCTCGTACGTATTGCGCACGATCGGCAGCAGCGATGCCAGCCACAGCGCCAGGATGGCGGGCCGTTCGCCGATGCCGAGCACTGCCAGCGCGAGCGCCAGTACCGCCAGCGAAGGCACGGTGTTGCCGACGTTGAAGATCTGCATCAGCCGGTCGGCCCAGCGGTGCATGCAGGGGCGGCTCAGTCCGATTCCGGCGGGGATGCCGGTAGCCAGCGCGAGCGCCATCGAAATGGCCACGAGGCGCAGGTGATCGACCACATCGTAGAGCAGGCGCTCCTGGTACTGATTGATCACATCGACGCCAATCCAGGCGACGAGTCCCGCCAGTGCGACGGCAACGACGCCACTCCAGGCAAATGCCCGGATGGTTTGCTTTGACATATTCCCTCTCTCCTCTTCCGGAACGAAAAGCGAAAGAGATTTCGCCGCCACTTCCGAAATGCGGAAAACAAAGGGGCCGGCGGAGTTGATTGGGGGTGCCCGCCGGGGCCCGTTTCAGATTGCCTTGCCGCCATGACCGGCACGATTGCCGGCGGACGGACTTTCGGGTGTCACACCACCGATGGCAGTGGCGAATCACCCTGTTGATGGGGTTCGAGCAAGAAGCCAGAACCCGCAGATTGCGGCGCAACCCGGAGGGCTGGCCAGTGGCGGCGACTGATGTCGTGTCAAACGCGCTTCGGTGGAGCGCCGCCAGGTCAATCGGCCGTTGGCGGATAACGCTTCGCGGGGTTCAGGAAAGGTCCGAGCCCATCGAAATTCACGTCAACGGATGACAAAGAGAGCGCTATTATACACATCTTCTGCGATTTCGTCATCTTCACGAATTCTGACGCCTCAACGACCCGATTTCACCGGCATTTTTCGGCCACTGCGGCGTTGCAGAAATACGCCTGACACACCCGCTTTCGTCCCATGCACAGAACAATCTGTTGCCTCCTGCCCCACTACCGCTTTGGCGCCGAAGCCTTACATTGAGTGGGTAGATCCGACGGCCAGAGCGCCGTCCCAATGGAGAGAAATTCATGGACACCACCCGCATCCAGACCGTTCCGGCAACCGCCACGGAGACCGTGCAGCGCTCGCGCAGCGTGGACCGCGTGGTTCGCGGCATTGCCACATCCGACGGCGCCGGCGTCAAGCTGACCCGTGTGCTGACGCAGAACCTGCAGCGTCGGCTCGACCCGTTCCTGATGCTCGATGCCTTTGGCACCGACAACAAGGACGACTACATCGGCGGCTTCCCTGATCACCCGCACCGCGGCTTCGAGACCATCACCTACATGCTGGCCGGCCGTATGCGCCACCGCGACAGCGCCGGCCATGAAGGCCTGCTGGAAAACGGCGGCGCGCAATGGATGGTCGCGGGCGCCGGCGTGGTGCACTCGGAACTGCCCGAGCAGGAGGACGGCCGCATGGAGGGCTTCCAGCTCTGGCTGAACCTGCCGGCTGCGGACAAGATGACGACGCCGTGGTATCGCGATATGCCGGCGTCGGCCATCCCGACCGTGGCGCTGCCATCGGGCGGCACCGTGCGCGTCCTGGCGGGGGCCTCGCATGGGGTGGCAGGCGCGGTGACGCGGCCGGTTACCCAGCCGCTGTACCTCGACGTGCACCTGCCCGCAGGCCAGACGTTCGCGCAGACGCTGACGGCCGGCCATAACGCATTCCTCTACGTCTATCGCGGCGCGGTCACCGTGGGCGACGCCGATGGCGCCGTGGTCGAGGCCCAGCGCATGGGGGTGCTCGACAACGCCACCCGTGCCGACGGGGTCGTGATCAAGGCCAATGAGGACGCGCGCTTCCTGCTGATCGCAGGTCAGCCGCTGAACGAGCCGATCGCGCAGTACGGCCCGTTCGTGATGAATACGCAGGATCAGATCTACCAGACCCTGGCAGACTTCCGCGATGGCCGTTTCGCCACGATTCCGGCGAATCAGGCCAGTTGACCTGACCGTCTGAGCGCGTCGCCCGACGCGCCCGACGTCTACCCAGCCGCCGCTGGGTCGGGGTTTCCCCGGCCCAGCGGCGGTTTTTCTTTGCCACTGTGGTCGGCACGCGACTTGCAACCTTCCTGGAACCGTTGTGGGGCATGGGAAAGAGGTCAAAGTGACCCGCCGAACCCCCACGCACTTATATAATTCATCGCAAATTCCGAGCATCACGCAACCATGATGATGACGGCCTGCCGCGCAGCGATGCTGCGCCACGCACAGCCGCTGTCACGTGCCTGATCTCAACGTTGCTGCCACAACAATTCGAGCCGCCTCAGTGACATTACAAACCCCCTCCAGGCTGGCGCTTGCGCATATCACCAAGCGCTATCCCGGCGTGACCGCCAATGACGACGTTAGCCTTAGCGTCGCGCCCGGCGAAATCCATGCCGTCCTTGGCGAAAACGGCGCCGGCAAATCCACCCTCATGAAAATCATCTTCGGCGCGGTTCGCCCCGACGCCGGCGAGGTGCACTTCAATGGGGCGCCGGTGTCGATCAACAGCCCGCATGACGCCCGCAACCTGGGCATCGCGATGGTCTTCCAGCATTTCTCGCTGTTCGACACGCTGACCGTGACCGAAAACATCGCGCTTGGGCTGCCCCCCAAGGACATCGGCAGCATGAAGCAGCTCGCCGAGCGAATTCGCGCCACGGCCGAACGCTACGGCCTGCCGCTGGAGCCGCACCGGCACGTGCACACGCTCTCCGTGGGCGAACGCCAGCGCGTTGAGATCGTGCGCGCGCTGCTGGCCAATCCCCAGTTGTTGATTCTCGATGAGCCCACTTCGGTCCTGACACCGCAGGCCGTGGAAACGCTCTTCGTCACGCTGCGCCAGTTGGCCGCCGAGGGCACAAGCATTCTCTATATCAGCCACAAGCTCGACGAGATCCGCGCGCTGTGCCATCACGCGACGGTGATGCGAATGGGCAAGGTCACGGGTGTATGCGATCCGCGCGAGCAAAGCGCCGCGTCGCTGTCGCGCATGATGATTGGCGGCGAGCCGCCGCGCGAAGCCCGCGTGACGGCCGAACGTGGCCCGGTCCGGCTTGCCGTACGCGATCTGTCGCTGCCGCCCGCGCACCAGTTCGCCACCGAATTGCAGCACATCTCGCTGGATGTCCATGCGGGCGAGATCGTCGGCATCGCCGGCGTTTCCGGCAATGGCCAGCAGGAGCTGCTGGCCGCGCTGTCCGGCGAAGACGCACGCACGGCCGGTACAGCCGTGCATCTCGACGGCAAGGCGGTTGGCAAGCTTGACGCGCGTGGCCGCCGCCGCGCCGGCCTGGCCTTCGTTCCCGAGGAACGCCTGGGCCGTGGCGCGGTGCCGGGCATGAGCCTGTCGTCGAACACGCTGCTCTCTCACCAGACGCCGCCATTCGTCCGCCATGGCATGGTGTCGCCGAAGGCCGCCGACGGCCTGGCGGCTGGCATCATCAACCGCTTCCGCGTCAAGGCAAGCGGCCCCGCCGCGCTGGCGCGCAGCCTTTCGGGCGGGAACCTGCAGAAGTTCATTGTCGGCCGCGAGATCGAGACCGGTCCGAAGGTGCTGATCGTTGCCCAGCCAACCTGGGGCGTCGACGTCGGCGCCGCCGCCCAGATCCACAACGAGATCCTGGCGCTCAAGGCTACCGGCTGCGCAATTCTCGTCGTCTCCGAAGAACTCGACGAACTGTTCGCCATCTGCGACCGGCTCCACGTCGTCGCCAAGGGCCACCTGTCGCCGTCGATTCCGGTGGAATCGGCCACGCGCGAGCAAGTGGGCCTATGGATGAGCGGGCTATGGGAAGGTGGGCCAGCCAGCCGGCATGACGGCGTTGCCGCGGAGGTGACCGCCCATGGCTAAGCTCCTCTCCCCCGTCGTGCTCGCGCCGCGCGGTGTCCCCTCGCGCCGCATGGCCTATGCGTCGCCGCTATTCGCGATCGTGCTGACGCTGTTGTTCGGCGCCATGCTGTTCCTGTTGATCGGCAAGGATCCGATGGCCGCGCTCAAGGTCTTCCTGGTCGATCCGCTCAAGGACAAGCGGGCGATCGGCGAAGTCCTGCTCAAGACCGTGCCGCTCGTGCTCTGCGCGCTTGGCCTTTCCGTCTGCTATCGCGCCAATGTGTGGAATATCGGCGCGGACGGCCAGCTCATTCTCGGCGGCATCTTCGCCGGGGCCACCGTGCTCTGGTTCGACACGCCGGGCAACACCACCAGCGGCTTCGTCGTGCTGGTGCTGGCTTCGCTGGCGGGTGTCGTCGGCGGCATGGTGTGGGCATCCGTCACCGCGCTGCTGAAGGATCGCTTCAATGCCAACGAGATCCTGGTCTCGCTGATGCTGACGTATATCGCGCAGCAACTGCTGCTGTGGGTCGTCAATGGGCCGCTCAAGGACCCGAATGGCATGAACTTCCCGCAGTCGAAGGTGTTCTCCTCGGCATTCCTGCTGCCGAACCTGCTGCCCGGCTCGCGCCTGCACGTGGGCTTCGCGGTGATGCTGGTGCTCGTGGTCATCATGACCGTGTTCGTGTTCCGCAGCTTCGCCGGATACCGCCTGCAGGTGGGCGGCACCGCGCCGCTGGCCGCGCGCTACGCGGGGTTCTCGTCGCGCAATGCGCTGTGGAGCGCGCTGATGGTCTCAGGCGGCACCGCCGGGCTCGCCGGCGCATTCGAGGTCACCGGCCCGATCGGTCAGTTGCTGCCGTCGATCTCGCCGGGTTACGGCTTTACCGCGATCATCGTCGCGTTCGTGGGTCGGCTGCATCCGGTGGGCGCCGTGTTTGGCGGCATCGTGATGTCGCTGTTCTATATCGGCGGTGAGATGGCGCAGTCCCGACTGGGCTTGCCGTCGGCAATCGGCTGGGTGTTCCAGGGAATGTTGCTGTTTTTCCTGCTGGCCTGCGACACGCTGATCGATAACCGCCTGCGCTGGCGCGCCCGCGCCGCCTGATCCGGAGCCCACAAGAACATGGAACAACTCGCTCCCCTGATCGCCACCGCGATCAACGCCGGCACCCCGCTGCTGCTGGCCGCGCTCGGCCTGCTCATCAACGAACGCGCCGGCGTGCTCAATCTTGGTGCTGAAGGCATGATGCTGGTGGCCGCCGCATTCGGCTTCATGGTCGGCTACCAGACCCAGTCGCCGATGCTCGGCTTTGTCGCGGGCGCCGTGGCCGGCATGCTGATGGCCACGCTGTTCTCGTGGCTCGCGCTGGTGCTGGCCACCAATCAGGTGGCCACCGGCCTGGCGTTGTCGATCTTCGGCACGGGCCTGTCGGCCTTCATCGCCCAGCGCTTTGTTGGTTACGCCATGCCCGCGCAGGCCAAGTCGGTCCCGTATCTGGCCGATCTGCCATTCGTCGGCCCGGCGTTCTTCCAGCATCACTGGATGGTCTATTTCAGCCTGGCCCTGTGTTTCGCCATCATGTGGTTCCTGTTCCGCACGCGCGCCGGCCTGACACTGCGCGCGATCGGCGAATCGCCCGAATCGGCGCACGCGCTCGGCTATCCGGTGCGCTGGATCCGCTTCTGCGCGCTGCTGTTCGGCGGTGCGTGCTGCGGCCTTGCCGGCGCGTACCTGTCGCTGGTCTACACGCCGATGTGGGTGGAAAACCTCGTGGCCGGCCGTGGCTGGATCGCACTTGCACTGACCACGTTTGCAACCTGGCGTCCTGGCCGCGTGCTGATCGGCGCCTGGCTGTTCGGCGGCGTGACGATCCTGCAGTTCTACCTGCAGGGTATCGGCGTATCGGTGCCGTCGCAGTTCCTGTCGATGCTGCCGTACGCGGCGACGATCGTCGTGCTGGCATTGATTTCGCGTAACCCGGCCTGGATCCGCCTGAACATGCCGGCCTCGCTCGGCAAGCCGTTCCGCCCCGGCAACGCGTGACCCGTTTTCAGCAGTCAAACGAAGTCGAACCACAACTCGAATCACAAACGCATCACAAGACGTTCTACTAGGAGAGATCGATGATCGTCACACGCAGGACCACCCTCGCGGCCCTGGCCGCCACCGCAGTACTGGCGCTGGCCGGCTGCGGCAAGAAGGAAGCCGAGAAGCCGGCCGAAACCGCCGCCCCGGCATCTGCGCCGGCCGCTGCGGCTGCCGAGCCGCTGAAGGTGGCGTTCGTCTACATCGGACCGGTCGGCGACGCCGGCTGGACCTATGCCCACGACGCGGGCCGCAAGGCTGTCGAAGCCAAGTTCGGCGACAAGGTGAAGACCACCTTCGTCGAGAACGTGCCCGAGTCCGCCGCTGACGCCGAGCGCGTGTTCCGCGACCTGGCCAGCCAGGGCAACAAGCTGATCTTCGGCACCACGTTCGGCTACATGGAGTCCATGCTGAAGGTGGCCAAGGAGTTCCCGGACGTCAAGTTCGAGCACGCCACCGGTTTCAAGACCGCCGAGAACCTGGCGCAGTACGACGTGCGCACCTATGAGGGCGCGTACCTGGCTGGCGTGGTGGCCGGCAAGATGAGCAAGACCGGCAAGATGGGCGTGGTGGCGTCGGTGCCGATTCCTGAAGTGATCCGCAACATCGACTCGTTCACGCTGGGCGCGCGCAGCGTGAACCCGAAGGCCACGGTCAAGGTGGTCTGGGTCAACAAGTGGTTCGATCCGGGCAAGGAACGTGAAGCCGCCACGACGCTGATCGGCCAGGGCGTGGACATGCTGATGCAGAACACCGACTCGGCCGCCGTGGTGCAGACCGCACAGGAAAAGGGTGTGTACGCATTCGGCTGGGACAGCGACATGAGCAAGTTCGGCGAGAAGGCTCACCTGGCCGCGTCCGTGATCTCTTGGGGCGTCTACTACAACAAGGTGGTCGAGGACGTGCTCAACAACCAGTGGAAGCCCAACACCACGTGGTGGGGCCTGAAGGAAGGCATGATCGACCTGAAGGGCTTCAACACCGTGGTGCCGGATGACGTCAAGGCACTGGTGGAAGAGCGCAAGAAGGGTGTGATCGACGGCACCGCGCCGATCTGGAAGGGTCCGCTCAAGGACAACGCCGGCAAGGAACAGCTGACCAAGGATCAGGTGGCCGACGACAACTTCCTCCACAACATCAAGTTCTACGTGGAAGGTGTGGAAGGGAACGTTCCGGGCTGATTGACCCGGTGACTGACTCCCCACTCCCGCCTTGCGAGAGTGGGGAGAAAACCAAAGGAACTTGAATCGGCTCCGGGCAGCCCAAACTAGCTGTTCACGCGCATGCGTGACTTGTGATCGAGGAGGCCCACCATGTGGAAACGATTCTCAGCCCTGTGGACGCTGGTACGACGTGACGGCCGGCTGTTCTGGTTTGCCCTGCGCCACCCGGACTCGCCGCCGTGGCTGAAACCCGCCGCAGCCGGGCTGCTGCTCTACGCGATCTCGCCGATCGACCTGATTCCCGACTTCATCGCCGGACTCGGCATCGTGGACGACGTCGTGCTGATTCCACTCGCCATCCATCTGATTCTGAAGCGCCTGCCGCCGCATATCCTGCGCCAGGCTGAAATGCGCGCCAGCGCGACCACCGTGCGGTCGCGCTGACTGCCGTACTACTACCGTACTTCCTCAGGGTGCCGCGTCGTCGGCGGCTGCCTGATCTTCCTCAAAGCAGATCCGCGCAAGTTCCACGACCACCAGTTCCGCCGTGGCAAGGTTCGTCGCGCATGGCACGTTGTGCACGTCACACGCGCGCACCAGCGCGTTGATATCCGGTTCGTGCGGCTGCGGCGTCATCGGATCGCGCAGGAAGACCACCGCGGTGACGCGGCCTTCCGCGAGTTGGGCGCCGATCTGCAGGTCACCGCCCCACGGGCCGGACAGCATCCGCGCGACAGGCAGCCCCGTTTCGGCAGCGATCCGGCCGCCGGTGGTGCCGGTGGCCAGCAGGTCGCATTGGGCCAGGAAGTCCCGATGGCGACCCGCGAACGCGACGATGTCATCCTTCTTGTGATCGTGCGCGATCAGCGCGATGCGTGGCTTGCTGCGCATGTCAGAACGTCCCCGGATACGCACCACCGTCGAGCAGCACATTCTGGCCGGTCATGAATGCGGCCTGGCGGCTGCACAGGAACGCGCAGGTGGCGCCAAACTCAGCCGGGTCGCCAAAGCGGCGCGTCGGGTTGGACGCCGCGCGGCGCTGCGCCATTTCATCGACGCTGATGCCGGCCTTCTGCGCGCCGCCTTCCATCGTCTTGTAGAGACGATCGGTGTTGAACGGTCCGGGCAGCAGGTTGTTGACAGTCACGCCATGCTGCGCCACTTCGCGCGCCAGGCCGGCGACGAAACCGGTCAGCCCCGAGCGGGCGCCGTTGGACAGGCCCAGCACGTCGATCGGCGCCTTTACCGCGCCGCTCGTGATGTTGATGATGCGGCCCCAGCGGCGCGCGATCATGCCATCGACCGTGGCCTTGATCAGTTCGATCGGGGTCAGCATGTTGGCGTCGAGCGCCTTGAGCCATTCGTCGCGGCCCCAGTCGCGGAAGTTGCCCGGAGGCGGGCCGCCGGCATTGTTGACCAGGATGTCGAGATCGCCCAGCTTCGTGGCTGCGTCGAGGGCAAGCCTGCGGCCTTCCGCCGTGGTGATGTCGGTAGCTACCGCCAGCACGCGGCGGCCGTGACGGGCGCGCAGATCGGCTGCGGCCTTCTCCAGCGCCTCGGCGCCACGCGCCACGATCACCACATCCACGCCTTCCGCCGCGAGCGCATCGGCACACGCAAACCCGAGCCCCTTGCTGGCGCCACACACCAGCGCATGCTTACCGCGCAGTCCGAGATCCATTTCTTGCTCTCCTTCCTTGGTTGATTCTTCTCGAATTTTCGAATTCAGGCTTTCTTCGTCGAAAGCAGATACATGCCGCCGAGCACCAGGGCACTACCGATCATCTGCACGCCGCTGATGGGCTCGCCAAGCAGCCAGAACGCCAGCAGCAACGTCGAGACCGGGCCGACCATGCCAGCCTGCGACGCCATCGGCGCACCGATCCGCGCCACCGCGATCATCGTCAGCGACACCGGCAACACGGTGCAGAACACCGCGTTCACCACCGACAGCCACATTACGGGCGCCGGCTGGGCGAGCTCTGCGATCGGCCGGCCCAACGCCAGATATTGCACCACGCAGCAGAACGTGGACACGCACATCGCATAGGCCACGAGCCGCAGCGATCCCACCCGCTGCACCAGTTCACCGCTCAGGATCAGATACACACCATACGACATGGCGCTGCCAAGCACCAGCGCGCCACCCAGCCAGACTTGCGCGCCGCTCACGTCAAGGTCGTGCGCGAACACCAGCACGATGCCCGCATAGGCCAGCAGCAGCGATATCCACTGCCGGCCCGCGATAGGCCGGCGGAAGACCAGCGCGGTCGTCAGCAGCACGAAGGAAGGGGTCAGAAACAGGATCAGCCGCTCGAGGCTCGCGGTGATGTATTGCAGCCCGATGAAATCGAGGAAGCTCGACAGGTAGTAGCCGATGAAGCCCAGGAACACCACGCGGCCACGATCGGCCCAGGACAACGCGGGAAGCTTGCGCGCCTGCCACCAGCCGATCGCCATGAACAGCGGCACCGCGAACAGCATGCGCAGCGTGATCACCATCACGGCGTCGACGTTATAGCGGTACATCAGCTTGGCGACGATGGCCTTGGCCGAGAAAAGCACGGCGCCGATGGCCGCGACGGCAAGCCCGACGCGCTGTGCGGCAGGCACTTCGACGGGCGGAGACAAAGACTTCTGGGAGGCTGGCACGGGGGACGCAGTTCGGGCATACGCCGGGCCGGCACGTTGGATTCGTGCGGCGCGCGGCGGGAACCCGGCGATTGTATGCCAAAAGACGCAATGCTCGCCGGGGCCGCGCTAATGCCTGCTTTCCCATACAATGGCCGGCGCCTGTCCGGCACGCCAGAGCGGCGAACCGGACAGGAACAACAAGAAACTGGAGATACCCGAGTCATGCCGTCCTACCGCTTCACGGCGCGCCGCCGTGCCATCCTTTCCGCCACCCTGCTCGCGATCGCCGCGCCGTCAGCCGCCTTTGCCGCCGACAGCTTCCCGAGCAAGCCGATCCGCTTCATCGTGCCCTATGCCGCAGGCGGCACCACCGACCTCGTGGCCCGCACCGTGGGCCAGCGCGTGGCCGAAAAGCTCGGCCAGCCGGTCGTCATCGAGAACCGGCCGGGCGCCGGTGGCAACATCGGCATGGATGCCGTGGCCAAGGCACCGGCCGACGGCTACACGATCGGCTTCGGCGCGATCTCGACCAACGCCCTCAACCCGCATATCTACAAGCACGTGCCGTTCGATCCGCGGCGCGACTTCACGGCGGTCAGCCTGCTCGGCACCTCGACCATCGTGCTGGAGGTGAGCGAGAACCTGCCGGTGAAAACCGTCCCGGAACTGATTGCCTATGCGAAGGCCCATCCGGGGCTGACCTATGCCACGGCTGGCACGGGTACCTCGATGCACCTGGCCGGCGCGATGTTCTCGCAGGTGACGCAGACGAATCTGACTCATGTGCCGTACAAGGGAAGCAGCCCGGCCATCAACGACATGCTCGGCGGCCACATCCAGGTGATGTTCGACAACCTGCCGGCCTCGTTGCCGCACATCCAGGCTGGCAAGCTGCGCGCGCTGGCGGTGGCTGGCAAGACACGCTCGCCGTCGCTGCCGAACGTGCCGACACTGGCCGAAGCCGGGTTGCCGGGCTACGCGGTCGAACCATGGTTCGGCGTCTACGGCCCGGCCAACCTGCCAGCGCCGGTGGTGCAGACGCTCAATACGGCGTTTGTCGAGGCGCTGGCGCGTCCGGACGTGCGCGACAAGCTGGCCCAGGCCGGCTTCAATCCGAAGGGTTCGAGTGCTGCCGAATTGCAGACACTGACTCAGACTGAATACGAACGTTTCGGAAAGGTCGCAAAGTCGGCCGGGATCACGGTGGACTGACCACCGGGCAGGCCCGCGCATCCATTACAATCGCGCTGCACAGGGCCCTCCCGCTCCAGGGAGGGCCTTCCCGATTTCCGAGCCTGCCGCCATGAAACAAGATCCGCGCTTTCCCAATCTCTTCATCCTCGATCACCCGCTGATCCAGCACAAGCTCTCGCACATGCGCGACAAGGAAACGTCGACGCGCACGTTCCGCGAGTTGCTGCGCGAGATTACGCTGCTGATGGGCTACGAGATCACGCGCAACCTGCCGCTGACCACGCGCCGCATCGACACGCCGCTGGTACCGCTGGACGCCCCGGTCATCGCCGGCAAGAAGCTGACGATCGTGCCCGTGCTGCGCGCCGGCGTCGGCATGAGCGACGGCCTGGTGGAACTGATTCCGTCGGCGCGTATCGGCCATATCGGCGTATATCGCGACGATCAGCACCGCCCGGTGGAGTATCTGGTACGCCTGCCGGACGTGGAAGATCGCTCGTTCATCCTGTGTGACCCGATGGTCGCCACCGGCTATTCGGCCGCCCATGCGGTGGATGTGCTCAAGCGCCGTGGCGTCAAGGACGAATCCATCACCTTTGTGGCGCTGGTGGCTGCGCCCGAGGGCGTCGAGGTATTTCAGAAGGCCCACCCCGGCGTGAAGCTCTACGTCGCCTCGCTGGACAACCATCTCGACGACCATGCCTATATCGTGCCGGGCCTCGGCGACGCTGGCGACCGTCTCTTCGGCACCAAGAACTAACCTCGAACTGAACTGCGTTCGTCCGAATGAAATTGAGGCGCTTGATGCGCCTCAAGGTTTTTGTGGGATGACCTTTCCCTGTGCCTTGTACTGACTACACTGTCCGCCATACACGGTGAATCAATATAAAAGCGAAGGGAGTCCCACATGGAAGCCATCAAGATCCTGTTCACAACGCCCACCGGGCTCGGCAGTCTGGCCGTCATTGCCTTCATCATCGGGATGGGCGCGTTCTTTGCGCGGATGTTCGCGCGCAAGATGCGCGAGGACGCAGAGGCGGCGCGGCGCGGCGGCAACTGAGCCCCTGGCCAGCGGCGCTGACCCCGGCCCCTGACCATCCGCATGAAAAACGCCCGCATCGCGCGGGCGTTTTGTGTTGATGCATCGGCGTTAGTCCAGCTTCGCAGGCTACTTGCGCTTGCCGCCGCCGAGCAGACTGCCCAGCACGCCGCGGATCAGTTCCCGTCCCACCTGGGAACCCACCGTCCGCGCCGCCGACTTGGCCATCGACTCAAGGATCGAATCGCCGCGCCCGGTCTTGCCGGTGCCTTTCGTCAGCGTGCCGAAGATCTCGCCAGCCTGATCGAGCCAGCCGCCCTGCTCCGCGCTACCACTTGTCCCGCCTGCCGCGCCGCTACTGGCCGGCCCCGGCGTTCCCGTGCCCGACGCCGCCGCGTTGCCGCGCAACTTCTCGTACGCCGATTCCCTGTCAATCGCTTTCTCATAGGTACCCGCCACCAGCGACCCCGCGATCAGCGCCCGACGCTCGTCGTCCGTAATCGGGCCGATACGGCTGCCGGGCGCAAGCACCCAGGCACGCTCGGTGACGCAGGGCGTGCCCTTGGCGTCGAGGCACGACACCAGCGCCTCGCCAACGCCGAGTTCGCCGATGATTTGCTCCAGATTGAGCTTCGGGTTCGCGCGCATCGTCGTGGCCGCCACCTTGACCGCCTTCTGGTCACGCGGCGTGAATGCGCGCAGCGCGTGCTGCACGCGGTTGCCAAGCTGACCGAGCACAGTGTCCGGGATATCGACCGGATTCTGCGTCACGAAATACACACCCACGCCCTTCGAGCGCACCAGCCGCACGACCTGCTCGATCTTGTCGAGCAGCGCCTTGGGCGCATCGTTGAACAGCAGATGCGCCTCGTCGAAGAAGAACACCAGCTTGGGCTTTTCCAGATCGCCGGCCTCGGGCAGCTTCTCGAACAGTTCGGACAGCATCCACAGCAGGAAGGTCGCGTAGAGCCGTGGCGCGTTCATCAGCTTGTCGGCGGCCAGGATGTTGACCACGCCCTGCCCCTTCTCGGTCTGGATGAAGTCCTCGAGATTGAGCATTGGCTCGCCGAAAAACTTGTCCGCCCCTTGCGATTCGAGCGCCATCAGACCTCGCTGGATCGCGCCGATCGACGCCGCCGAGATATTGCCGTACTCGGTCGTGAACTGGCCTGCATTGTCGCCCACGTACTGGAGCATCGCCCGCAGATCCTTGGAATCGAGCAGCAGCAGGCCGTTGGCGTCGGCGATGCGGAATACCAGGTTCAGCACGCCTTCCTGGGTATCGTTGAGTTCGAGCATCCGCGACAGCAGCAGCGGCCCCATATGCGAAACCGTCGCGCGTACCGGGTGGCCTTTTTCGCCGAATACGTCCCAGAGCGTGGTCGGGCACGCGCCCCAGACCGGCTCGGGCAGGCCATGCTCGGCCAGGCGGGCCTTGAGCTTGTCCGTGGGCTGGCCGGCCTGGGAAATGCCGGTCAAGTCACCTTTTACGTCAGCCATGAACACCGGCACGCCCAGCCGCGAGAAGCCCTGGGCCAGCGTCTGCAGCGTGACGGTCTTGCCCGTGCCGGTCGCGCCGGTGATCAGGCCGTGGCGGTTGCCCATTTCGGGCAACAGCACGAGTTCTTGGTCGGCATTCTTGGCGATGAGGATGGGATCGGCCATGTGATCTCGGGAAGCGGGAATGAACGGGGTGGAAATGCGCCCGCAGCCATCGGCGGAAGCGCGATGCGTGGCGCTTCGGAGCGGCGGGGGCGCGTGATAAAATCCTGCGCTGATTATAGCCAGCAGATTGGCACATCAATCACATGGCGCGGCCGCCGGATTGTCAGCAACTGTCAAGGAAGCCTGATCCACGCCCGCGCCGCGCCAACAGCGGCCGCACGCCGCACGATTCGTTTTTGCGCCACGGAGAGAAACATGGCCGGTCATTCCAAATGGGCCAACATCAAACACAAGAAAGCCGCCGCTGACGCCAAGCGCGGCAAGGTCTGGACGCGCCTGATCAAGGAAATCACTGTTGCCGCCAAGCTCGGCGGCGGCGAAGTCGACTCCAACCCGCGTCTGCGCCTGGCCATGGAAAAGGCCATGGACGCGAACATGCCCAAGGACAACATCCAGCGCGCGATCCAGCGCGGCGTGGGTGGCCTGGAAGGCGCAAACTACGAAGAAATCCGTTACGAAGGCTACGGCCTGGCCGGCGCCGCCATCATCGTCGACTGCCTGACCGATAACCGCACCCGTACCGTGGCCGAAGTCCGCCACGCGTTCTCGAAGCACGGCGGCAACATGGGCACCGAAGGTTCGGTGGCCTTCATGTTCACGCACTGCGGCCAGTTCCTGTTTGCCCCGGGCACCCCGGAAGACAAGCTGATGGACGCCGCGCTGGAAGCCGGCGCGGACGATGTGGTCACCAACGACGACGAATCGATCGAAGTGACTTGCCCGCCCAATGACTTCGGCGCGGTCAAGGCCGCGCTGGAAGCCGCCGGCTTCAAGGCCGAAGTGGCCGACGTGGTGATGAAGCCGCAGAACGAAGTGAGCTTCGTCGGCGACGACGCCATCAAGATGCAGAAGCTGCTGGACGCGCTGGAAAACCTGGACGACGTACAGGAAGTCTTCACCAACGCGGTGATCGAGGAATAAGCCTCTCGCGCCGCGCCCCATGGCGGCAGCCCGGCACCAGCCAGCTGCCGCTTTTCGCATGCGTTTCTTTTCTGGCAGTGGATCATGAAAGTTTTGGTTGTCGGCTCGGGTGGACGTGAACACGCGCTGGCGTGGAAGTTGGCCCAGTCCCCCAAGGTGCAAGTCGTATACGTAGCACCGGGCAACGGCGGGACGGCGCTGGACAAGCGTCTGCAGAACGTGCCGCTGACCGACCCGGAGGTGCTGGCCGCCTTCGTCGAGCGCGAAGGTGTGGCGTTCACCGTGGTTGGCCCCGAGGCGCCGCTGGCAGGCGGGATCGTCGACGTGTTCCGCGCCCGCGGCCTGCGTATCTTCGGCCCGACCAAGGCCGCCGCCCAGCTGGAATCCTCCAAGGACTTCGCCAAGGCCTTCATGCATCGCCATGGCATTCCCACGGCCTATTACCAGACGTTCTCCGACGCCGCCGGCGCCCACGCCTATATCGACGCCCAAGGCGCGCCAATCGTGATCAAGGCCGACGGCCTGGCCGCGGGCAAGGGCGTGGTGGTGGCGATGACGCTGGAAGAAGCGCACGCTGCGGTCGACATGATGCTGGCCGACAACAAGCTCGGCGATGCCGGCGCCCGGGTCGTGATCGAGGAATTCCTTGAAGGCGAGGAAGCCAGCTTCATCGTGATGGTCGACGGCAAGAACGTGCTGGCACTAGCCACCAGCCAGGACCACAAGCGCCTGCTGGATGCCGACGCGGGCCCCAACACCGGCGGCATGGGCGCGTACTCGCCTGCCCCCGTGGTCACGCCCGCGCTCCATGCGCGCGCGCTGCGCGAAATTATCCTGCCGACCGTGCGTGGCATGGAAAAGGACGGCATCCCGTTCACGGGCTTCCTGTACGCCGGCCTGATGATCGACGCCAACGGCAACCCGAAGACGCTGGAATTCAACTGCCGCATGGGAGATCCGGAAACGCAGCCGATCATGGCGCGTCTGAAGACCGACCTGGTGGACGTGATGGAAGCGGCTGTGGACGGCAAGCTGGATCAGATCGAGCTGGACTGGGACCGCCGCACTGCGCTGGGCGTGGTCATGGCCGCCTACGACTATCCGGAAAACCCGCGCAAGGGCGATGCGATCACCGGCATCCCCGCGGAAACCGCTGACGCCGTGACGTTCCACGCCGGCACCACGCTCAAGGATGGCACGCTGCTGACCTCCGGCGGCCGCGTGCTCTGCGTGGTGGGCCTGGCCGATACGGTCAAGGCAGCACAGAAGAACGCCTACGCTGCAGTGGAACAGATCCGCTTCGACGGGATGCAATTCCGCACCGACATCGGATACCGCGCCATCAAGCGTTGATGACCCCAGGTATCCGACCATTCGCCCCACGACACGTGAGGCGAAGCCAGCCGGTACAATCATGACACCGCAATGACAGCCGGAGCGCCCGCCGCCCGGCTGTCCTGCTACCGGCCTATTCAGACCCACCCATCATGATCGATTCCCAGGCAGTCCGTGACTATCTGCTCGGCCTGCAAGACCGCATCACCGACGCCATCGCCGCTGTCGACGGCCAGGCGTTCCTGACCGATAACTGGGAGAAGCCCCCCACCGAGCGCCTGCGCGGCAGTGGCCGCACGCGCATCCTGGAGGGCGGCGCCGTAATGGAGCGGGCCGGCGTGGGGTTCTCGCACGTGCGCGGTGACACGCTGCCGCCGTCGGCCAGCGCCAACCGGCCTGAACTGGCCGGCCGCAGCTTCGAGGCGATGGGCGTCTCGCTGGTATTCCATCCGCGCAACCCGTACGTGCCAACCGTGCACATGAACGTGCGCTGCTTCATTGCCGTGAAGCCCGACGCGGAACCGGTCTGGTGGTTCGGGGGTGGCATGGATCTGACGCCGTACTACGGCGACGCCGACGACTGCGCGCACTTCCACCGCACCTGCAAGGATTCGCTGGCCCCGTTCGGCGACGACCTGTATCCGCGTTTCAAGCAGTGGTGCGACGAGTATTTCTTCCTGCGCCATCGTGGCGAGGCACGCGGCATCGGCGGCATTTTCTTCGATGATTTCTCGGCGCTCGGCTTCGACCGCAGCTTCGAGATGCTGCGCTCGGTCGGCGATGCGTTCCTCGCCGCCTACCTGCCCATCCTCACCGCACGCAAGGACGCCCCCTATGGCGAGCGCGAGCGCGATTTCCAGGCCTATCGCCGCGGCCGCTACGTCGAATTCAATCTCGTGTTCGACCGTGGCACGCTGTTCGGCCTGCAGTCTGGCGGTCGCACGGAGTCGATCCTGATGTCGATGCCACCGCAGGTATCGTGGCGCTATGACTGGCAGCCCGAGCCGGGCACTCCGGAAGCCGCGTTGTATGCCGATTTCCTGCCGGCGCGGGACTGGGCCTGAGTCGATGATCGATAAGAAGCCGGCCACCGCCAACGGACAGCAACGTCCCTACCGCCTGGGTATCCTCGGCGGCACCTTCGACCCCCCGCATCGCGGCCATGTTGCGCTGGCCCAGTTGTGCATCGATCACCTGGATCTGGACGAACTGGTCTGGATTCCCACCGGCCACTCGTGGCAGAAGGGCGACCACGTCACGCCCGCCGCCGACCGTCTGGCCATGACAGAGCTGGCTGCCGGGACACTGGATCCGGGCCGCGCCAAGGTCCGCGTGAGCCGCATGGAGGTCGAGCGCGAGGGCCCAAGCTACACGATCGACACGGTGCGGCAGTTGCGTGCCGAATACGGCGCCGACACGTCGATGTCCTGGCTAATGGGCGCCGACCAATTGCTGCGCCTGCACACCTGGCACGGCTGGGAGGCCCTGTTCGAGCAGGTGCACCTGTGCATCGCCACCCGCCCGGGTTTCGACCTCGCGGCGCTGGACGGCCCAGTGCTCGACGCGATGCAGCAACGGCTGGCGGACACGCACCTGATACAATGCACGCCCTCCGGCCATATGTGGATCGACCAGACGCTTGCCGTCGACCTGTCCTCCACCGGCCTGCGCCAGCGCCTGGCCGATGGCCCGATCGCGAATGATCCGGCGGATGACCAGTTGCCCGCCGGCGTGGCACACTACATCGCGCGTCACGGCCTGTACCAGCAGGCCTGAGCCGACGCGCCCCCCTACCGAATGAAGCTGAACAAGAAAGACACCATGGATATTCGTAAACTGCAGCGCGCGATCGTCGACGGGCTCGAGGATGTGAAGGCGCAGGACATCAAGGTGTTTGACACCACTCACCTGACCGAACTGTTCGACCGGGTGGTGATCGCCAGCGGTAATTCGAACCGTCAGACCAAGGCGCTGGCGGCGTCGGTACGGGATACGGTCAAGGATGCCGGCGGCCACATCGTGGCGGTCGAGGGCCTGGAGACCGGCGAGTGGGTACTGGTGGACTGCGGCGACGCCGTGGTGCACATCCTGCAGCCGCAACTGCGCCTGTACTACAACCTGGAAGAGATCTGGGGCGACAAGCCGGTGCGCGTGAAGCTGGCTGCTGGCAAGGGCCTGGCCAAGGCCAGCGAGCCGATGGACGACGAGGATGCCGAGCCGGCCCCGCGCGTGCGTCGCGCATCGAACCTGCGCCCGGCGCTGGCCCGTTTGCCGGAAGGCATGAAGGAGCCGTCGCCGCCGATGGGTCACGAGGACACCGATCCGGACGCGATCGCCACGATCCGCAAGCCGGCGCGCAAGACCAGCAGCACGGGCACCGCAGCCAAGGCACCGGCACGCAAGACGACGACCGGCACGGCCGCCAAGACGCCGGCCCGCAAGTCGGCAACCGGCACCGCCACGAAGACGACGGCTCGCAAGACCACCGCGACCAAGACTGCTGCTGCCAAGACCGCCGCACCGCGCAAGCGCGCAACGCGTTCGGCCTGACCCTTCCTGACTTCCTGACGTACCGACCACCGGGCATCTCTCATGCAACTTGCCATCGTGGCTGTCGGCCACAAGATGCCCGCGTGGATCGAAACCGGTTTCAACGAGTACACCAAGCGGATGCCGCCCGAGTTGCGCATCGAGCTTCGCGAGGTCAAGCCGGAAGCCCGTTCATCGAGCAATAACGCCGCCACGGTGATGCAACGCGAAGCCGCGCGCATCGAGGCCGTGCTCGGCTCGCTGTCAAAGCAATGCCGGATCGTGGCGCTCGACGAACGCGGCAAGGACTGGACCACCGTGCAATTGGCCGAGCAACTGACCGGCTGGCAGCGCGAAGGCGGCGACGTCGCCTTCCTGATCGGTGGTGCGGACGGCCTCGATCCGGCACTCAAGGCACGCGCGCACACACTGTTGCGCATATCGAGCCTGACGCTGCCACACGGCATGGTGCGCGTGCTGCTGGCCGAGCAGCTTTATCGTGCCTGGTCGGTCACGCAGAATCATCCATATCATCGCGCCTGAGTCATTGGGCCTGAGTCATTGGGCCTGAGTCATTGGGCCTGAGTCATTGGGCCTGAGTCATTGGGCCTGGATCATCGGGCCTGAACACCGGCTGCGGTTGGCCCTCTCTCCGAGATTGCGGAAGGGCAAGCCAGTACAATCGGGGCAACTGTTTCTCTCGCCTCGATTTCCCATGACCTCCATCCTCTATCTGGCTTCCCAGAGCCCGCGCCGCCGCGAGTTGCTGACGCAGCTCGGCGTGACCTATGAACTGCTGCTGGCCGATGCCGGCGAGGATGCCGAAGCGCTCGAGGCCGTCCGGCCCGGCGAGTCCCCCGATGACTACGTCCAGCGCGTCTGCGCGCTGAAGGCAGACGCGGCACTTGAACGCCGCGCGCGTCGCGGACTGCCCGATGCACCGATCCTGACATCCGACACCACGGTCTGCCGTGGCGGCGACATTCTCGGCAAGCCCGCCGACGCGCGCGACGCCGCTGCCATGCTGGCGTCGCTTTCCGGCACCACTCATCGCGTATTGACCGCCGTGACTGTCGCAACGTCCGCCGGCCAGCGCCATGCGCTGTCGATCTCCCACGTCACTTTCCGGCCGATGCTCGCCCCCGAGATCGAGCGCTACGTGGCCAGCGGCGAGCCGCTCGGCAAGGCAGGCGCATACGGCATCCAGGGCCGCGCGGCGGAGTTTGTCGAGCGGATCGACGGTAGCTATTCGGGTATCATGGGCCTGCCCTTGTTCGAGACGGCGGCACTGCTGCGCGAGGCCGGTTTGCACTTCTGACCGGCGCTTCCAACCCGGCCTTCCGACCCAACCTCTCCGACAAGACCACTGGGGTCAAATGCCCGGCCACGAGCCGGGCCACAACAACAAGCGCCAACGGATCGGCGACGCGAGATAAAGCGTATCCATCGCTATGACCGAAGACATCCTCGTCAACATCACGCCGCAGGAAACACGCGTCGCCATCGTGCAGCAGGCGGCCGTTCAGGAACTCCATGTCGAACGCACGCTGACGCGCGGGCTGGTCGGCAACATCTATCTGGGCAAGGTCGTGCGGGTGCTGCCGGGCATGCAATCGGCGTTCATCGACATCGGTCTGGAGCGCGCTGCGTTCCTGCACGTGGCCGACATCTGGCATCCGCGTGACGGCGACAAGAACGGCCACCTCGCCATCGAGAAAACGCTGTTCGAGGGCCAGGCGCTGATGGTTCAGGTCATCAAGGACCCGATCGGCACCAAGGGCGCGCGGCTGTCCACACAGGTCAGCATCGCGGGCCGCACGCTCGTCTATCTGCCGCAGGATCCGCATATCGGCATCTCGCAGCGTATCGAGGGTGAAATCGACCGAGAAGCGCTCCGTGCCCGCGTGCAGGGCCTGGTGCCCACCGACGAGCGCGGCGGCTTCATCGTGCGCACGATCGCCGAGGAAGCCAGCGACGAGGAACTTGGCAACGACATCGCCTACCTGCGCAAGATCTGGGCGACGATCCGCTCCAACGCCACCACCCTGCCCGCGCCGAGCCTGCTCTATCAGGACCTGAACCTGGCCCAGCGCGTGCTGCGCGACTTCATCAATGACGCCACTGGCGTAATCCAGATCGATTCGCGCGAGAACTACCAGAAGCTGGTGGAGTTCGCGCAGGAATACACGCCCGCCGTGCTGCCGCGCCTGTCGCACTACACCGGCGAGCGCCCGATCTTCGACCTGTTCAACATCGACGCGGAAATCGAAAAGGCGCTGTCGCGCCGGGTAGACCTGAAGTCCGGCGGCTACCTGATGATCGACCAGACCGAGGCGATGACGACAATCGACGTCAATACGGGCGGCTATGTCGGCGCGCGCAACTTCGACGATACGATCTTCAAGACGAATCTCGAAGCCGCGCACACCATCGCGCGGCAGCTCCGGCTGCGCAACCTGGGCGGCATCATCATCATCGACTTCATCGACATGGAGAACGTGGAGCATCGCGACGCGGTGCTCTCCGAGCTGAAGCGCGCGCTGTCACGCGACCGCACGCGCATCACGGTCAACGGCTTCTCGCAACTCGGTCTGGTGGAGATGACACGCAAGCGCACGCGCGAATCGCTCGCGCATGTGCTGTGCGAGCAGTGCCCGGTCTGCACCGGCAAGGGCCAGGTCAAGACACCGCGAACGGTCTGCTACGACATCTTCCGCGAAATCATGCGCGAGTCGCGCCAGTTCAATCCGCGTGAGTTCCGCATCCTGGCCTCGCAGGAAGTCATCGACTTGTTCCTCGAGGAAGAAAGCCAGCATCTTGCGATGCTCGGGGACTTCATCGGCAAGCCGATCTCTCTCCAGGTGGAATCGACGTTCCACCAGGAGCAGTACGACATCATCCTGATGTAACCCCCACCCGCCGGCCGCGCAGGGCCACGTGGAACGCCACGAGCCCTGCGATCTGCAATCCGGCCATACCGAGCGCCATCTTCATCGTGGAGTCCAGCAGCAGCGGCACCAGCAACGCGGAAGACAGCAAATTGCCGATCTGCTGCGTCGTGACGTAGCCGCTGGAGGCCAGACCCCGCCGCTCCGGAAAGCAGTCCAGCGCCAGCAGTTGCAGGCTGGGCTGCGTCATCATCATTCCCGCCGCGAAGACCGGCAACGCGACAAGCGCCCAGGGCATCGGCGGCAGGTGCAGCGCGGCCACCGCGAGATTGAAGACACCGGCCGCCATCATCACGAGATGGCCCCGATTCACGCTGGACTCCGGACTCGTGCGGCCGGCAATGCGATGTGCCACCAGCGCACCCGCGATGATGCCCGCCACGATCGGAATGAACAGCCAGCCGAACGACTGCGCGCCGAGCCCCAGATGCTGATAGACGAAGCGCGGCGCCGCGAAGACGTAGATGTAGATCGCCAGGTTCACCCCGGCATTGGCCAGCGCCAGCGACATGAATCTCCGGCTCGACAACATGGCGAAGTAGCCCCGCGCGAGCAGCTTTGGGTGCATCGGATGCCGACATGCTGGCGGCAAAGTCTCCGGCACCCAGATCCAGCAGGAAACCAGCAGACTCCCGGAGATCAGCGCAAGGAACACGAAGATGCTGCGCCAGCCCATCCAGACCAGCAGCCAGCCGCCGCAGATCGGCGCCAGGGCCGGTGCCAGCGCGAAGATCATCGCGATCAGGGCCATGACTTTCTGGGCCTGCATGCCGTCGAACGTATCGCGCACCATCGCACGCCCGACGATGACGCCGATCCCGGCCCCCACGCCTTGCAGTGCCCGCCCGGCGTAGAACATGTCGATACCGGTCGCTCCGGCGCAGACCAGCGATCCGGCCACAAAGAACACGCAGCCCGCAAGAATCATGCGGCGGCGGCCTATCGCGTCAGAGATCGCACCGTGCCAGGGCAGCAGCAATGCAAACGGCAACAGGTAGGCCGTCAGCGATTGCTGGACCTCGGCAGTGCTCGCATGAAGCGCGTTCGCGATTGCCGCGAACGCTGGCAGGTACGTCGCAATGGCAAACTGCCCCAGCATCGACAAGCCAGCGGTCAGTGCCGCCATGCTGCCGACGCTGGGGCGCCTGGGGCCCGCTTCCGCGCCCACTGCTACGACTGCCCCAGGCACATCCACTTCACTCATCACGCTGTCATCGAAGCCGCGGCCCCGGCGGGTTGTTCGGCGATAGCGGACTGGATCTGCGCCACCTCCTGCAGATCGCGCTCATAGGTGCGCGATGCACGCAACAGGCACAGCGCCGCGAGCAGGCCAAAGACCGGCATTGCCGTCAATGCTGCCTGCAACCCAAACGCGTCGGAAAGCGCACCGCCTACGAACGGGCCGATGGCGAGTCCAAACAGGTTCTGGAACAGCGACAGCAGCGCCGCGCCGGTGGAACGCAGCCCCGGATGCACCACGTCGAGCACCACGCTCGAAGCCGGCCCAACCGTGCAGGTCATCAGGAAGCCGCCCAGCGCGATCAGCAGGAACTGCTGGTTCATGGACTCCGCCGCGCCGAACGCAATCACCAGGATCGGCGCGGTCACCATGCACAGGAACGACACCGCCTTGAGCTTGTTGCGCGGCTGCTTGGTGCCGGCGATATCCGCGACAACGCCCCAGATGAAGCAACCCACCGCGCCGCACAGCACGATCAACGCCGACTGCATGGCGGCCTGATCCACCGGCATGCCGTGGAGGCGATTGAAGTAGCTCGGCAGCCAGGCCCAGATCGTCGATACCACGACAAGCTGCAGCGCCGCGCCCAGGCAGGTCCACCACAGCGTTCGCGAGCTGGTCAGCGCCGACACCATATGCGCGAACAGGCTCTTCGCTTGCCGTTGCTCATGGGCAGGACGCGTGTCCAGCGCCGCGGTCTTGTAGTCCGGCACGAACATGTACAGCAGCGCCAGCAACAGGCCGGGCACACCCACCACGCCGAACGCGGCCTGCCAGCCCCAGCGCGCAGTGATCACACCACCTAGCACCACGCCGAGCACCGCGCCAATCGATCCGGCTGCGAAAAACGCGCCAAGCAGCATCGAACGCAGCCTTGCCGGGAACAGGCTGGCGATCAGCGCCGCGCCGACGGAGCCGTAACCGGACTCGCCCACACCCACCATCGCGCGCGCCACGAACAACTGCGAGTAGTTGCGGGTGAACATGCAGGAAATCGTCGCCAGGCTCCAGACCACGCCCATCACCACCACGCTTTTGACGCGGCTGACGCGGTCCGCCAGCAGCGCAACCGGGATGCCGCCCAGCGCGACCACCACCGAGATGATCGACACCAGCCCGCCCAGTTGCTTGTCGGAGAGATTCCACGCGGCCTTCAGGTGCGGAAACAAGGACACGATCACCTGACGGTCGATGTAGTCGAACAGCATCAGCGCGAAGGTCATGGCAAACGCAAACCATGCGCGTGATTTGCTGACCAGATAGTCGTTGTTGTTAGCCTGCTGCGTGTCGGCTGAAAGATGGTGCATGAGCGGTGTCTCCTGTGCAGGCCGGCTGTCGGGCCCTGTCACAACTGCCTGGTTTTCTATCGGAAGCCCGCCGTTTTTCCCTCCAGAATCCGGCGGTGCGTCAAGCAGTATGGGGGCTCACCGAATGTCGATTTGACTGCGCGGGACATCAATTTGACATACCGGGACACTAAGGGAATGTTCTATCCGTGACCGGCCATTGGGAATGACGCCGGTCGGCGTCATCGTTCTGTCACTGTCGGCCGCCAGAATGCGCCTGTCATTCAAGGAAGGAGTCGACATGACGCATGCAATTGAAGTCCGCGGACTGAGCAAGTCGTTCCGCGCGGACCGCAAGGCGCTTGACGATGTCACGCTGCAAATCGCCCCGGGTGAAATGGTTGCGCTGCTGGGCGCATCGGGCTCGGGCAAATCGACGCTGCTGCGCCATATGGCCGGTTTCGTCACGGGCGATGCCGGTTCGGGCGAGATCCTCGTCAACGGCCGCACGGTGCAGCGCAACGGACGTCTGGCCCGCGATGTGCGCCGTGTGCGAGCGGACATCGGATTCGTATTCCAGCAGTTCAACCTGGTCGGCCGCCTGCCGGTGATCACCAATGTGCTCGTGGGAATGCTGACGCGTGTGCCGAAATGGCGCAGCCTGCTCCGCATCTTCAAGGCCAGCGAAGTGCAAGCCGGGCTCGATGCACTTGCCCAGGTTGGTATAGACGACTATGCGTTTCAGCGCGCCTCGACCCTGTCGGGCGGGCAGCAGCAACGCGCCGCGATCGCTCGCACGCTGGTGCAGAACGCGCAGGTGATCCTGGCCGACGAGCCGATCGCCTCGCTCGATCCGGAATCGTCGCGTCGCGTGATGTCGCAACTGGCGCAGATTAACCGCACGCGCAAGGTCGCCGTGGTCGTATCGCTGCATCAGGTGGACGTGGCGATGCGCTATTGCCCGCGCGTGGTGGCACTGCGTCACGGCAAGGTGGTCTATGACGGCCCCTCCGCCGCGCTGACGCAGCAGATGCTGCGTGACCTGTACGGCAGCGAAGCCGACGAGCTACTGCACGACAGCGTGCCCGAGGCCCCCTCTTGCGCCGAAGGCGTGCCCGCGCCGGTGATGGTCAGGATGGATCTGGCCGCGGCCTGAGGCTTGCCTCGCACGCCTCGCCACGCCAGCTCATCGCATCGCCGGCCTCGCACTGTCAGACCCGAATACCCGATTCACCCAACCCGTATTTCCCTTCAGCCTTTCCAAACGGAGTCATCGATGCTTCGCAGAACTTTCCTCGCCGTGGTCGCTTCGGGTGTCGTCGCGCTGCCCGCCTTCGCCCAGGACGTCAAGACCCTGAACATGGGCATCATCTCGACGGAAACGTCGTCGAACCTGAAGTCCGCCTGGCAACCCGTGATCGACGACCTGAGCCGCGCACTCGGCGTGCAGGTCAAGCCGTTCTTCGCCTCGGACTACGCCGGCATTATCGAAGGGATGCGTTTCAACAAGGTGCAGATCGCCTGGTACGGCAACAAGTCGGCCATGGAAGCCGTGGACCGCGCCAACGGCGAAGTGTTCGCATCGGTGATCGACAAGGACGGCAACCCGGGCTACTGGTCGCTGCTGATCGCGCGCAAGGATAGCGACCTGAAGTCGGTCGAAGACGTCATCAAGCGCGGCAAGGACCTGACCTACGGCGCCGGCGATCCGAACTCCACGTCGGGCACGGCCGTGCCGGGCTACTACCTGTGGGCCGCCAACAAGGTCGATCCGAAGACGCTGTTCAAGGCCGTGCGCATCAGCAATCACGAAACCAACCTGCTGTCGGTGCTGAACAAGCAGGTGGACGTGGCCGTGAACAACACCGAGAACTTCGAGCGCTATCGCATCAACACGGGCAAGAACGCCTATGACGACGTGCGCGTGCTGTGGAAGTCGCCGCTGATCCCGGCCGATCCGCTGGTCTACCGCAAGGACCTGCCGCCCGAGCTGAAAAAGAAGATCCAGGACTTCTTCGTCAACTACGGCAAGGGCGCCGACGCCGCACGCGAGAAGCAGGCGCTGGCCACGCTGACCTATCAGGGCTTCCGCGTCTCGACCGATGCCCAGCTCGTGCCGATCCGTCAGATCGAACTGGCCAAGGAAAAGGCCAAGATCGAATCCGACAGCACGCTGGCCGCTGCCGACAAGGAAAAGAAGCTGGTCGACGTCTCGCGCCGTCTGGCCGAACTCGACCGCGCCAGCAGCACGCAGTAAGCCTCGCCTGAAGCCGATGGCGCCACTCGGGTCGCCATCGGCTTTGCATTTTCCGCTTCAGCTTTACCTCTTCCGACTGCCCATGACCGCCACCGCCAAGCCCGGCCTGCCGCCCACACCCCAGAGTACCGTCCGGCCGCCGCGCAATTCCCTTTCCGTGATGCTGATCTGGGCAATCGTACTGGCCACGCTCGCCATGTCCTGGCAAGGCGCGGACATGCGTCCGATGGACCTGTTGCGCGACTCCGGCAACATGGCCAAGTTCGCCGCCGATTTCTTCCCGCCCGATTTCCGCGATTGGCACACCTATCTCGACGAGATGCTCGTCACCGTGCAGATCGCGCTCTGGGGCACCGCGCTGGCCGTCGTCATGGCCGTGCCGTTTGGCCTGCTGTGCTCGGCCAACATCGTGCCGCCCTGGGTCTATCAACCTGCCCGCCGTCTGATGGATGCCTGCCGCGCGATCAATGAAATGGTCTTCGCGATGCTGTTCATCGTCGCCGTGGGTCTGGGACCGTTCGCCGGCGTGCTGGCGCTCTGGATCCACACCATGGGCGTGCTGGCCAAGCTGTTCGCCGAAGCCGTGGAAGCGATCGACCCGCGCCCCGTTGAAGGCGTGCGCGCCACGGGTGCCGGCCCGATCGAAGAAATCGTCTACGGTGTGATTCCGCAGGTGTTGCCGCTGTGGCTGTCGTTCGCGCTCTATCGCTTCGAGTCGAACGTGCGCTCCGCTTCGGTGGTCGGCATCGTCGGCGCCGGCGGCATCGGCACCGTGCTGTGGGAAATCATCCGCAGCTTCCAGTATGCGCAAACCTGTGCCGTGATGATCATCATCATCGTGTTCGTGACCGGCCTCGACATCGTCTCCGCCCAGATCCGCAAGGTGCTCGTATGACCACGCTGACCCTGTTCAGCATCGCCGCGCTGTTCGAGAACCACGGGACCGCGTATTACGGCGGCGAGGCCATCAGCCAGACCGCCCACGCGCTGCAGTGCGCGCAGCTTGCCGAGCAGGCCGGCGATCCGGAACCGCTGATCGTCGCGGCGCTACTGCACGACATCGGCCACCTGATGCTGGCCGAAAGCCTGACTACCGACATGCGCCACCAGGAAACCGGTGCCGACGCGCTGGCCAGCCTGTTCGGCGAAGACGTCACCGAGCCGGTACGAATGCACGTGGCGGCCAAGCGCTATCTGTGCGCAGTCGATCCCGCGTACTTCGACACGCTCTCGCCGGTATCCGTGCACAGCCTCTCGCTGCAGGGCGGCCCATACGACAGCGAACAGGCCAGCGCGTTCGCCGCGCAGGCCCACGCCGACGCCGCTGTGCGTCTGCGCCGCTACGACGACCTGGCCAAGGTGGTAGATCTGCAGACCCCTACCCTGTCCCACTATCTCGACATGGCCGCACGCTGTGCTCGCGTCGCATGAACGAAGCCGATTTCTCCACAGCGCTGATGCTCCGCGAAGTGCAAGGCACCGACGCAGAGCTGCTGCACCTGTCCGCCCTGCTGGCGACGATGGATAACGAGACACCGCTACCGCTGGCGACCATGCGCGAGCGCTTTGCAGCGATGCGTCGCTACCCGGACTACCGCGTCTATCTGATGTTCGATGCGGACGGGGTGCCGCTCGGCACGTTCAGCCTGCTGGCGTTTCCGGTGATGGTGCACGACGGACGGCCCGAGGCGATACTCGAAGCCGTGGTCGTCGCGCCGGCCGCGCGAGGCCGTGGAATCGGCAAGCAGATGATGCGGGAAGCCATGCGGCTGGCGCGTGAAGCCGGCGCGGCCAAACTCATGCTCTCATCGAATGCGCGGCGCCTGCAGGCGCATCAGTTCTATCGGCAGCTCGGGTTCACCGAGCACGGGATCAGCTTCAGTACGGCGCTTTGAGCCGTACTCGGGGGCATTGTCGCTCAGACGCTTGCCCTCTCCCCCGGCCCCTCGCCCGCGTAGTGGCGAGAAACCGCGAGGCACGGGCTGCGCCTCAATCCCCCGCAGCGCCAACCAATCGCGCGAATGCATCGGCCGAATCGGCCAGGTCGCCACTATTGTCGATCTCGACCACCCGGCAGCCAGGCGGCACATCGAACGGCTGCGTCGCGCGTGCGAGCCTCCGGGCAATTCCCTCGTCCGACTCACGCCCGCGCTGGCGCAAACGCGCGGCCAGCACCTCTGGTTTCACGCGCACATGCACCGCGCATAGATGCGGATAGCGTGCCACCGCCTGCGGCAGGTACTCTCGGGAGCCATTGACGACAACCTTGATGCCCTGCGCCAGCCACTGCTCGATCTCCACGCCAATGCCATAGTGCAAGCCGTGGCTATTCCAGTGCAGCGCCAGGCAGCCAAGATCCACGCGGCGGTGAAACTCGTCCGCCGACAGTGCGACCGATGCCTCGTTTTCGTCGGCAGCACGCGTGATATAGCGATGAGCCACCACGATACGATCATCGCGCTGCAGCCGTTCGCGCAAGGCCCGCAGCAGCGAGTCCTTGCCGCTGCCGGACGGGCCCATCACATAGAACAGCCCGCTGCCATCAGGCGCGGAGCCGGAGTGGAATCGTGTGGTCATGCCGAAAGATAGCCGACACCCGCGCCGTCGACGGTGGTGCCATCGAAGCCGTAGTGACGTGCGACGATAAAATCCGCCCCGGGCTCGGGTTGAACGAAGAGACTGATGGCATCGACATGCAGCGGGCTCTCGAGCAACCTGCCGCCGCTGGCCGATAGCTGCGCGAACGCGGCGGCCTCGTTGTCGGCATCAAGCATGCCACTCAGCGTGATATGAAACGTGAACGTATCGAACGCGTACGGATAGCCCCAGGCTTCGAGCATCTCGCGCTGCGCGGCCGTCAGCTGGTCGGGCCGACGCCGGCTCACTTCCTCCGGCGTGGCCGGCGCGCGGAAATGGTCGAAGGCACGCATGCAGTCGTCGGCAAGCTCATGCATCCGCTTACCGCCCTGCGCCCGCGCATCGTCAAGGCACCAAGCCAGAAACCCACGCAAGGCACGCAGCGTCAGCGGCGCGTCAAACGCGGCGCGCTCCCGTGCGAACGCGCGGATGGCGGCGTCGAGCATGGGCGCATCGGTGCCATCGGCCAGACGGAATGGCGGCTTCAGCGTGGCGTGCAGCGCATAGTGCGCCGGGGCCTTGACCCATTCGGCGGGACGCGATGCGATGCCCGGCGGCAACGGCGTTGGATTTCCGGTGTCGGCATCGCGGCCAAGCCATTGCGCGCCGAACGTGCGGAATGGCTCGGCGGGCGCGAGATAGATCGCGTAGCGGTGCGCCTGCATCGTCATGCCGCCAGGCTGCCGCGAGCGTTAGCCACATCGGCGAGATCGGCCAGGTCAGTCATCGACAGCGCGCCGGACGCATGACGCACTTCACCATTGACGATGGTGGCGCAGACACGCGGCAGTCCGGGCTGGCTGTCGTCAACGAGAATCGCATCGGCGCGCATTCCCGGCGCGAGCAAGCCACGGTCGCGCAGCCCCGTCGCACGGGCCGGATTACGCGACACCAGGTGCCACGCCTCGGGCAGCGAGCACACGCCAAGCTGCGCGAGCTTGAATGCGGCCTGCAGCAGCGCGGGATAGTAGTAATCGGAAGCCAGAACCGAACACAGGCCGGCGGCCACCATTTCCGTCGCGTTGGGCGCGCCGGTATGGCTCTTGCCGCGCAGCACGTTGGGCGCGCCGAAGACGGTTTCGTCGCCGATCTGGCGTGCCAGCGTCGCGGCCTCCACCGTCAGCGGGAACTCCGCGATCCGGCAGCCCTGGGCGTGATAGTGCTGGCGCGTCGCCACGTCGGGATCGTCATGCGATGCAATCGGCAGGTTCGCGGCCAGCGCCGCGGCGATCAGGCACGACATCGCGGCAGGCACTTCCTGCGCATTGCGGCTGGCTGCGCGCAGACGGTTGCGGAATGTCTCGGTATCGCACTCGGCGCGTTCCGCGTACTGCACGAGCTTGCGTTCGTCACTCATGCGTCGCGCCATGGTCGGCAGGTGATCGTTGATCGCCAGCAGGGCCACGCGGCCATCCGCCATCCACGACAAGGCCGTCTCCACGCCAGCGAGGTGATAGGCCTCGAAGCGCAGATGCACCTTGTGCTCCGCGCCCAGCACGGGCTGCAACTGGGCCAGCGCATCGAACATGCGCAGCGCGTAGGCCTCGCCACGCAAACCACCCTCCCACGACAGGGTCACGCCATGAAACTCGGTCGTGATGCCGTGCGCGAGCAACTGGCGGTCGACGTCGAGCAGCGCGGCGCCGTACGGGAAGCTCACACCGGGACGCGGCATCACGGAACGCTCGAACGCATCACCGTGAATGTCGACAATGCCCGGCAGCACCAGCAGGTCGCCCGCGTCGATGCAGGGGCCACTTGCCGGTGGCTGCGCCATCACGCTGCCGTTGTGAATGCCCAGCGTTGCCAGGCCGATGCCGTCGGCGCCCATCACGCGGCGTCCGGTGATCCCCGCGAGCGGGGTCGATGAAGTTTGAGAGATCGTATGCATGGGCAATACGTTAGCTTTGGTAGATGACAGACGGATGTCTAGACCAATACGCGGGCATCACCCCGTGTGGAACAGCGGGACGATGCCGTCATTTCAATCCTGATCGGAGACCGTGAGTTGCACCCAGTCGCCGGCAAAGCGCGTCATGCTGTATTGGACGGGGGCGCCGTCGATATCGACGTTCAGTGCCTCCACTTGCAGGATAGGGCGCGTCTTCGGCTGATTCAGCAATCGCGCCACCGGGGCGCTCGGCATGGCCGCCGTGATGCGCGACCACTTGCGGGTGTAATCGGCAATGCCGTACTGCGCCAACGCGCGCGAGATCGATTGCGTCTCGCTCACCTTGTCTTCGAAACCGGGAAAACGTTTCGGATCGAAGTAATGCTCGGCCACGTCGATCGTACGCCCTTCGGCCTTGCCGATCATCTGCACATGCAGAATCTCCGCCGTGCGGGACAGGCCGAGATGTTTGGCGATTTCCGGCGCGCGCAGGATCTGGCTATCGACGAGTTCCGTGTGGCCGCGCATCCCCTGCGCGGCCAAGTTCTGAGAGAAGCGCGTGCGACGCCCGATGGCATAGTCAATGGCATGCTCCTGCACGAACGTGCCTCGGCCCTGCTCGATCCGCACCAGGCCGCTCAGTTCGAGTTCACCCATCGCGCGCCGGATCGTATGCCGGTTCACGGCGAAGCGCGAGGCCAGCTCCGGTTCCGGCGGCAACTGCTCACCCGGTCCATAGAGTTTGTTGCGGATGTCCTCCGCAAGCGCCTCGCCAATCTGCCGCCATACGGCGACGCCGGAACCCCGTTCGACTTCCCGATCAGACATCTTGCCTTGCCCTGTTGTCATCAAGCATTCACCAATAGCGTGCGATTGTGCCTCATGCCTTGGCGCCGATGTTGCGTGTCCGAGGAAAGGTCCGACCCGTCACGAAACGTTCATGTGCCTGTGTTCTAGTATCGCCGTGTTGTGTTAGTGTACATCTAAACGTATAGACGTATAGGGGTGATCATGCAAAGCGAAACCGCCAACCAGGCCAACGCGGCACGGGCCGCGTGGCTGAGGATTCTGGCGCTGGCCCAATCGGATGCGCTCGATGCGGCCTACTCGCAGCTCGGCGACGTGGCGGCACTGCCCGGCTACCGGCTGCTGCGCAAGCCCGAATCGGGCATGGCGATGGTCCGGGCCCGCGCGGGTGGCACCGGTGCCCAGTTCAATCTGGGTGAGATGTCCGTCACGCGCTGCGCCGTGGTGCTCGACGAGACCGAAGGCCAGGCCGCCACGGCTGGCGTGGCCTACATACAGGGACGCGGCACGCGCCACGCCGAACAGGCCGCCGTGCTCGACGCGCTGCTGCAGCGCCCGGCCTGGCACCAGCGCGTGCATGACGTGGTCATCGCGCCGCTTGCACAGGCCCTGACCGAGCGCGCGGCCCACCAGGCCGCCACCGCCGCGCAAACGCGCGTCGAATTCTTCACGATGGCCCGCGGAGAGGATTGAGATGCCATCCACCCAGTCAATGACCACCGCCCCCGCCACCTCGCTGCTGCCGGGTTTCGATAACCCCGTGGACGACGCGCAACAGGTGTTCCGAGCGGCGCTCGAAGCATTCGCCCATCCGGGCCGCCTGGAAACGCTGCCCGTGACGAGCGGCCAGCCCGAGGGGCTGTCCCCGGCGCTGACCGCCCTCCTGCTGACGCTGGCGGACCCCGACACCCCGGTCTGGCTGCCCGCCGATGTGCCCGCTGCCGCGCGCGCGTTCCTGCGCTTCCATTGCGGCTGCCCGCTCGTGGACAACCTGGGCGAAGCCACCTTCGTCTGCATCCCCGCCGGCCATGCGATGCCCGCGCTCGCCGATTGCGCGCAGGGCTTGCCCGCCTACCCGGACCGCTCCGCCACGCTGCTCGTGGAAGTCGCCTCGCTGCACGCGGGCGACACGCTCACGCTGCGCGGCCCCGGCATCGAAACCACGCAATCGCTGTGCGTGACCGGCCTGCCCGCGGACTTCCGCGCAAGCTGGCGCGCCAACAACACGGGCTTTCCGCTCGGCGTGGACCTGCTGCTGGCCAGCGGCGACGAATTCTGCGCGATGACGCGCACCACGCACGTGGAGGACTGAGATGTACGTAGCCGTCAAAGGAGGCGAACGCGCCATCCTGAACTCCTACCAGATGCTCGACGCCTATCGTCGGGGGGACACGTCGGTACCGGAAATCACACTCGAACAGATCCGCGAACAGATGCCGCTGGCGGTATCGCGCGTGATGGCCGAGGGTTCGCTCTATGACCCACGCCTGGCCGCGCTCGCGCTCAAGCAGGCTGCGGGTGATCAGATCGAAGCGATCTTCCTGCTGCGGGCCTATCGCACCACGCTCGCGCGCTTCGGTTATACCCAGGCGCTGGATACCGGCAAGATGCGTCTGCAGCGCCGGATCTCGTCGACGTTCAAGGACGTGCCCGGCGGGCAAGTCCTCGGGCCGACCTACGACTACACGCAGCGTCTGCTCGACTTCACGCTCGAAGCGGGCCGCGACCCCGCGCCGCTAGCGCCCTCGCCGGAACCGCTGGCCCCGAACATGCCGCGCGTCACCAGCTTGCTGGAAGCCGAATCGCTGGTGGAAGCCGACGCGATTCCTCCGGGCGACCCCGCCCCGCCGGACCTGACGCGCGAACCGTTGACGCTCCCCGCCGAGCGGCCCGCACGCCTGCAGAACCTGGCGCGCGCCGATGAAGGCTTTCTGCTGTCGATGGGCTACTCCACGCAGCGCGGCTATGGCAATTCGCACCCGTTCGCCGGCGAGATTCGCTATGGCAGCACCGAAGTCGAGATGTTCATCGAGGAACTCGGCTTCGCCATCACCATCGGTGAAGTGGAAGTGACCGAATGCCAGATGGTGAGCCAGTTCGCCGGCAACGCCGACGAAGCGCCGCGACTCACGCGTGGCTACGGGCTCGTGTTCGGCTACAACGAGCGCAAGGCGATGTCGATGGCGCTGGCCGATCGCGCGATGCGCGCGGAAGAGCTCGGCGAGGCAGGTGACGCACCGGCCAACGATATCGAATTCATGCTGTATCACAGCGACAACGTCGAAGCGTCCGGCTTCGTGCAACACCTGAAGCTGCCGCACTACGTGGACTTCCAGGCCAACCTCGAACTGCTGCGGCGGCTGCGCGCCGAGCAACAGGGCGCGGCCACCGATGCGCCGGCCGAAGACCAACCCCAGGAGGAGTCGCTGGCATGAACGCCACCGCTACCGTCGCGCGCGACGAACACTACAACTTCGCCTATCTGGACGAATCGACCAAGCGAATGCTGCGCCGGGCGCTGCTCAAGGCCGTTGCGATCCCCGGCTACCAGGTGCCGTTCGGCAGCCGTGAAATGCCACTGCCGTATGGCTGGGGCACGGGCGGCATCCAGGTGACCGCCGCGATCATCGGCCGCCAGGACGTGCTCAAGGTCATCGACCAGGGATCGGACGACACCACGAACGCGATCAACATCCGCCGCTTCTTTGGCCGCGTGACCGGCGTGCAGACGACCGAACGCACCACCGACGCCACCATCATCCAGACGCGCCACCGCATCCCGGAAACGAAGCTGAGCGCGGGCCAGACGATGGTCTACCAGGTACCTATTCCCGAGCCGCTGCGCTGGCTGGAGCCGAGCGAAACCGAAACGCGCACGATGCACGCGCTGGCCGAATATGGCTCGATGCACGTGAAGCTCTACGAAGACATCGCCCATCACGGCCATATCGCCACCACTTACGACTACCCCGTGATCGTCAACCAGCGGTACATGATGCGGCCTTCGCCGATCCCCAAGTTCGACAACCCGAAGCTCGACCGTAGCCCCGCGTTGATGCTGTTCGGCGCCGGGCGCGAGAAGCGCGTCTATGCCGTGCCGCCGTACACCACGGTCAAGAGCCTCGACTTCGCCGATCATCCGTTCACCGTGGAAAAGTGGTCGAGCTGCTGCGCGCAATGCGGCGCCATCGACAGCTATCTCGACGAGATCATCACCGACGATGCCGGCACGCGCATGTTCGTGTGCTCGGACACCGAGTACTGCGCCGACCGCCAGGCCGCGCAGGCGGTGAAGCAGGCCGCAGGAGGTGCCCAATGAACGCGACGCCTCTGCTCTCCGTACGCGACCTGACGCACACCTGGGACGGCGTGCATGGCTGCCACGATGTCAACTTCGATCTCTATCCGGGCGAAGTGCTCTGCGTGGTTGGTGAATCGGGCTCGGGCAAGAGCACGCTGCTGCAAGCCCTGTCGATGCAGGTCAAGGCGCAGCGCGGCAGCGTCAGTTACGACATGCGCGAATCGGGGCTGACCGATCTGGCCGGACTGTCGAGTGCGCGGATGCGTCTGCTGGCCCGCACGGACTGGGGCTTCGTGCGGCAGCACGCCCGCGATGGCCTGCGGATGCAGGTGAGCGCCGGCGCCAATATCGCCGAACGCCTGATGGCCGTCGGCAATCGCCACTACGGTGACCTGCGCGAGATCGCGGGTGTCTGGCTCGAGAAAATGGAAATCGACCTCGCCCGACTGGACGATGTGCCGACCACGTTCTCGGGCGGGATGCAGCAGCGTCTGCAGATCGCGCGCAACCTGGTCACGCATCCACGCCTGGTGTTCATGGACGAGCCGACCGCATCGCTCGACGTCTCCGTGCAGGCCCGGCTGCTCGACCTGATGCGCCGCCTGGTCACCGACCTGGGCCTGGCCGCGATCCTCGTCACGCACGACCTGGCCGTCGCACGCCTGCTCGCGCACCGCACGCTGGTCATGCAGGGCGGCCGCGTGGTCGAACAGGGCCTGACCGATCAGATCCTCGATGACCCGCAGCATCCGTACACGCAGTTGCTGGTCTCCTCCATCCTGCAGGGATGATCATGATGCAATCCAACAACCAGAAACTGATCGAGGTCCGCGGCCTCGGCAAGATGTTCACGTTGCACAACCAGGGTGGCATTCGCCTGCCCGTGCTGCGCGCCATCGACTTTGACGCCTCGCGTGGCGAATGCCTCGTGCTGTCCGGCCGTTCCGGCACCGGCAAGAGCACGCTGCTGCGCTGCCTCTACGGCAACTACCTCGCGACCGAAGGCACGATCCGCCTGCGCGACACGAGCGAGGCCAGCGAGCCATGGGTGGAACTGACCAACGCCCCGGAGCAGCGCGTGCTCAAACTGCGCCGCGATGTGATCGGCTATGTCTCGCAGTTCCTGCGTGCGATCCCACGCGTCTCCGCGCTCGACGTGGTAGCCGATCCACTGCAGCAACGCGGCGCCAGCCACGAGGAAGCCCGCGCCCGCGCCGCGACGCTGCTTGAACGGCTGAACCTGCCACGCCGCCTTTGGGATCTGCCACCCGCCACGTTCTCCGGCGGCGAGCAACAACGCGTGAATATCGCGCGCGGCCTGATCGGGGGCCATCCGATCCTGTTGCTCGATGAGCCCACTGCATCGCTCGACGCCGACAACCGGGCGGTGGTGATCGAACTGATCCGCGAAGCGCTGGCCGAGGGCCGCTCGCTAATCGGCATCTTCCACGACGAGGCCGTGCGCGATGCGGTGGCCACGCGGATGCTGCCGCTGCAGCCGGCTACGGGGCTTGCCTGAACCTGAACTGGAACCGGACATGCCTACCACTTACCTCACGCACGCGACGCTGGTACTACCGGATCGCGTCCTGCACGACAGCGCAATGCTGATCGCCGATGGCCAGATCGCCGCCATCGAGCCAGCTTCCGCCCCGGCCGACGCCGAGGTCATCGACCTGCGCGGCCACACCGTAATGCCCGGACTGATCGACGTCCACTGCGACGCCATCGAAAAGGAAGCCGAGCCACGCGCCAATGTGCTGTTCCCGCTCGACTTCGCAGTGGCGCAAGTCGACCGCCGCAATGCCGCGGCCGGCATCACCACGCCGTACCACGCGTTGTCGTTCGCCAGCAACCAGTTCGGCGTGCGCAACAACGAGACCGCCGCGACGCTGGTGCGCACCGTGGCCGCGTATCGCGCGCACAGCCTCGTCGACAATCGCATCCACTGCCGCTATGAAGTCACCGATAACGCCGCCGTGCCGGTGCTCGAGATGCTGATGGCCGAAGGCGTGGTCGACCTGCTGTCGGTCATGGACCACTCGCCCGGCCAGGGCCAGTTCAAGACGCTCGATGCTTACCTGTCGTACATGATGGGCAATCACGGCATGAGCCGCGAGGAAGCCGCCGACGCGGCTGCGAAGAAGTCGGCCGAGTTGGCCGGCGCGACCGAGCGCGTCAACCGTCTGGTCTCGAAGGCGCACGAACTCGGCATCCCCACTGCCAGCCACGACGACGACTCTCCGCAACGCATCGCCGCGATGCACGCGCTGGGGGTTCGCATGAGCGAGTTTCCGATCAACGTGGAGACGGCGCGGGCCGCCTCGGCCCACGCGCTCCCGACAATCCTCGGCGCACCGAACGTGCTGCGCGGCAAAAGCCAGAGCGGTTCGATGCGTGCGATCGATGCGATTCACGCCGGCGTCGGCCACATCCTCTGCTCGGACTACCAGCCGTCCACACTGATCGCGGCGGCATTCGCCGCATCGCGCCTCGCCGATCTTCCGCTCGACCGGGCGCTGGCGCTGGTCACGTCCAATCCGGCAGATGCCTGCCTGCTGGACGATCGCGGCCGGCTGGCGCCGGGCAAGCGCGCCGACGTCATCGCCGTGGGCAGCATTGCCGGGCAGCCGATGGTCACCCATACATGGTCAGCCGGACGCCTGGTGTTCGCGGCGGGATATCCGATGGTGCAGCCTGCTGCGCCGCGTGCCACTGAGATGCAAGCGGTGGCTTGACATGTGATGGGCCATTGAGAGGCCTCGCCCTCTCCCCCCAGCCTCTCGCCCGCAGGCGGGAGAGTTGCCGGGGAAGAGGGTGGGTGCCCCCGACGCGGGCACATCCGTTGAGTATAGGTTCCGCTCCACCGCCCATACGCTAGGACTTCCACGGAACATATCCTGCTGGCCTTTGCAGCGGCATCCCCTACAGTAGATGAGCGGGTCGCGTGAAGGGGGCCAATATGACGTTAAGAAATGCAATGCCAGCCATGCTGGCTGTTTTTTTGTGCGCCGCCTGCGTCGAAGCGTTCGCTCCGAAAGGGCCGCCCACCTACACCGGCCAGCTTCCCGCTCCCTACGCCTCGAAGACCCCCGAAATCGCCGTGCGCGCCACACCGATCGCGGCGCACGAGATCGACATCTCCGGCATCTGCCGACGCACCGAGGAAGATGGTTTCCGCGAGGACGCGACAGTGCGTGTCTCGCACAATGCCGTGGAATCGCTGACCTGGAAGCTGTGGGTATCGCGCCGTGGCTGGTGCCACTTCGACCTGTCGGAATTCAAGCAGGTACAGCAGACGCCACACATCGAACTGCATGCGATAGATGGCAGCGGCTGCACGCTGATGGTGTGGCAGGACCCGCGCCGTATCACGCTGGCTCATGCCCGATGCGAGAAGCACTGCACGCCGGGCATCTACGACCAGGCGTGGCCTGTGCTGTTCGACCCTAAGAACGGCGGCTGCGCGCAGATCCGCTGAGCCCCCGAGCCCCTGAACCGCTGAGCCGCCGAATCGCCCTACTTGGCCTTCGGCACGCGCCCCATCAGGAAGAACTGCTCGTTCGGACGCATGCCGATCGTGTTGGCCATGCGGTTGGAGAGCCCGAAGAACGCCGTGATGGCGGCGATGTCCCACGCGTCCTCGTCGTCAAACCCATGGGCGCGCAGTGCCTCGAAATCGGCTTCGCCGATCGTATGCGAGTCCGTGCAGACCTTCATCGCGAAGTCGAGCATGGCGCGCTGGCGCGGCGTTATATCTGCCTTGAGGTAGTTCACCGCGACCTGATCGGCCACGAGCGGCTTCTTCTCGTAGATGCGCAGAATGGCGCCGTGGGCCACCACGCAGTAGAGACACTGGTTCACGCCCGACGTGGCCACCACGATCATCTCGCGGTCGCCCTTGGTCAGGTTGCCGGTTTCCTTGAGCATCAGCGCGTCGTGATAGGCGAAGAACGCGCGGCACTCGTCGGGACGATGGGCCAGGGCCAGGAAAACGTTGGGAACGAAGCCGGCCTTCTCCTGGACTTCGAGCACGCGCTGGCGGATGTCGTCCGGCAGGTTTTCGATGGCGGGAACCGGATATCGGCTGATGGGTTGGGTCATGTCTGTCTCCTCAGCGGGGTATGTTCCCCTGTTGGTACATGCCCGGCCGTGACCCCTCGTCACGGCCGTCGAATCACGAACAGCTTATGCCTGTGACGCGAACTGGATGCGATGCAGGCCCGCGTACAGGCCGTTCTTGCCGATCAGCTCGGCGTGGCTGCCCTGCTCGGCTACGCGGCCCTGCTCCAGCACCACGATCCGGTCGGCGTTCTCGATCGTCGACAGGCGGTGCGCGATCACCAGCGTGGTGCGACCGACCATCAGCGATTCCAGCGCGGCCTGCACCTGACGCTCGGACTCTGAGTCGAGCGCCGAAGTCGCCTCATCGAGGATCAGGATCGGCGCATCCTTGTAGATCGCTCGCGCGATGGCCAGACGCTGGCGCTGACCGCCAGACAGCTTCATGCCGTTGTCGCCGATGTTCGTTTCGAGCCCTTCCGGCAGGCCCTTGACCACGTCGGTCAGGTAGGCAGCCGCCAGCGCGCGTTCCACGCGGGCCATGTCGATTTTCTCGCGCGGATGCACACCATAGGCCACATTGGCGGCCACGGTGTCGTTGAACAACACCACATCCTGGCTGACGAAGGCGATCTGGCGACGCAGGTCGGCCAGCGCGAAACGGTCGATCGGCTGACCGTCGAGCAAGATGTGACCCTCGGTCGGATCGAAGAAGCGCGGCACCAGGTTCACGAGCGTGGTCTTGCCGCTACCCGACGGCCCCACCAGCGCCACGACCTCGCCCGGCGCAGCACGCAGGCTGACATGGTTCAGCGCGGCGCGCGCGGCATCGCCATAGCGGAAGCCGACATTGTCGAACACCAGATCGCCACGGGCCCGCTCCAGCGGCAGGCCACCGTTCTGCGGCTCGATCGGCTCGTCGATCAGGCCGAAGATCATCTCGGCCGCGGTCAGGCCGCGCTGCAGCGGCTGGTTCAGGTCGGCCAGATGCTTGAGCGGCGAGATCAGCAGCAGCATCGCCATCACGAAGCCGGTGAAGCCACCGATCGTGGTCTGGTTGCCCTGCGCCTGGATCATCGCGATCGTCAGGATCACGGACAGCGCCAGCGATGCCAGGAACGCCGTCACGGGCTGATTCAGGCCACCGGCCACGGCCATACGCATCGAGTAGCCGCGCAGCCGCTCGGCCATCGCCTCGAAACGCGACATTTCGTACGCTTCGCCACCGTGCAGCTTGACCACCTTGAACCCGCCCACGGATTCCTCCACCACATAGGCGGCGGTGTTGGTCAGCGCCTGATGCTCACGGTTCAGGCGACGCAGGCGGCGGTTGACCTTCGACATCACGAAGCCGATCGCCGGCAGCAGCACTGCCACCACCAGGGTCAGCTTCCAGTTCGTGTAGAACAGGTAGATCAGCAGCGCCACCACGGTCAGCGAGTCACGCACCAAGGTGATCAGCACGCCGGTGAGGATCTGCATCACCTGGTTCACCTCGAAGATCACGGCATTGATCAGCGAGGCAGCGGTATTGCGGTGGAAGAACAGCGCCGGAGCGTGCAGCATCCGGTCGAACATCTGCATCCGCATCTTCAGCAACACGCCGTTCGAGATCTGCGAAAGCAGGTAGCCCGAGGCGAACTGCGCCAGGCCGCGCACCAGCGCCACGCCCACCAGCAGCGCGGGCACATGCCAGAGCTTGCCGGCGTAGCTGCCGCCGAAGCCCTTGTCGAGCAGGTCGTTGACGACCTTCGGAATAATCCCTTCGCTGGCCGCCACCAGGCCCATGGCGATGATGGCCAGCACGAAGTTGCGCTTCTCGGGCTTCAGATAGGCCCAGACGCGCTTGAGGGTATCGGATTCCTGGGGCGTTTGTTGTTTGTTGTCGGTCACGTTCGCTCCACTTGCCAACGGGAAAGGGACGCCGGGGCGACTGCCGCTAGAATGGCGGGCAGCGTCGGCGTGCGGAATCCCATTGCAAGCATCTCTATGAAAATCTCTGTCGTACTGATCACTAAAAACGAGGCACACAATATCCGGGAGTGCCTCGAGAGCGTCTCCTGGTGCGACCGCGCGATTATAGTGGACTCCGGCAGCACGGACGGCACGGTGGAAACTGCCCGCGCCATGGGCGCGGAGGTCCACCAGACCGCGACGTGGCCCGGCTTCGGTCCACAGAAAAACCTCGCCCTGTCCAAGGCACAAAGCGAGTGGGTACTCTCCATCGACGCCGACGAGCGCGTCACGCCGGAACTGCGCGACGAGATCCTGGCAGCCATCGCATCGGGTCAGGCCGACGCCTACGACATGCCCCGCCTGTCACGCTTCTGCGGCCGCTTCATCCGGCACAGCGGCTGGTACCCCGACCGCCTGACCCGCTTGTTCCGCGTGGGAAAGGCCAGGTTCACCGACGACCTCGTGCACGAGAACGTCGTCACCGACGGCCCGATCGCGCACCTCCGGAATCCGCTGCTGCACTACACCTACGACGACTTCTCGCAGGTGCTGCGCAAGGTCGACCAGTATTCAACGCTGGGCGCCACGCAGGCATTCCAGCGTGGCAAGACCGCCACGCCGGCCAGCGCGTGGCTGCATGGCAGCTGGGCATTCCTGCGCACCTACCTGCTGCGCCGCGGATTTCTGGACGGCCCGCAGGGCTTGGCCATCGCGCTGATGAACGGTCAGGCCAGCTACTACAAGTACATCAAGCTGTGGCTGCTGCAACAGCAGGCACGCCAGCCCGCCGCATCAGGCGATCCGCAAGCACACTAAACGCCTGGGCCGTCGGCCTGAAGCCCATCTGCTCGATATGGGTTGCTGCGTGGGCCAGCAGTGACTCGCGCAGCGCAGCGTCCTGCAAGCCACGCCTGATCGCCGCCGCAAGCTGCGCGGCATCGCCCACCGGCACCAGCAGCCCGGCGCGGCCATCGTCGAGGATCTCGCGCGGCCCCGTCGGACAATCGGTGCTGACCACCACCTGCCCTACCGCCAGCCCTTCGAGCAGCACATTGGGCAAACCTTCCATCTTCGAGCTGAACGCCAGGAGCCGTGACTGGCGAATCCAGGCATGGGGGTTCGACTGGAAGCCAGCAAAGGTCACGCGATCGGCGATACCGAGCGATGCGGCCAGCGCCTCGAGTTGCGGCCGCGATGCGCCATCGCCGACCAGCACCAGATCCTCGTCGATACCTTCCTTCGCAAGCTGCGCATAAGCGTGCAGCAGCGTCGTGAAATCCTTTTGACTCTCCTCGAGCCGACCGACGGACACGATGTACGGTCCCGCCGGCTGCGCAGAAGCATCGAGCGGCGCGTTCGCCCTGGCGCGGATGCTGTCGAGGTCGATGGTGTTGTAGAGCCGCACGAGCTTGTCCGCCACATCGGGAATCAGCGCCCGCGCATCGTTCAACATGCTGTCGGTCAACATCACCACGGCCGCGTAGTCGGTGCGGCACTGGTGCCGAAGCTTGCGCAGCTTGCGCCGATGACCCCGCTCCAGGTGCGCCACGCTGAAGTGCTGGTATCCCATCATCGGGACCGGCAGCGGACCGGTGATGCGCGACAGCGACATGTCGTAGTCGACCACCACGTCATAGCCCTGCGCCAGCACCTGCCGGAAGCGGCGATTCATCAGCGGCTTGCGCACGGGCGGCAGCAGCACTTCCTCATAGATCTTTCCAAGCGGCCCGAGCTTGCGCGCCTTCTTGAGCTGGCGGCAATGCGAAAGCCAGCGTTCGGGCGCCAGCACCTGAAGCTTCACGCCGACCGGCAGCCGCGCGCGGAAATGGGTCTCGAGCGCCTCGGACGGATACGTCACCGTCAGGCCGATCTCGAACCCTTCCCGATCCAGCGCGTTGATCAGCGACACCAGCGACGTTTCGATCCCGCCGTGCAGGAAGTGCGTGACGTGAAACAGGACGCGCGGCTTGCGCTCGCCCTGCACGACCGGCGCCTTCGTCGGATCAGCCATACAACACGCGCACGGTATCGCCCAGGGCGGTACGCAGGCTCGTCAACGCTTCCTCCGAAGGCGTGATCTGCCATTGGTCGCCCAGCATCGCCTCGCACTGCGCGGTCTTGTTGACATAGCTGATGCGAACCGGCACGCCGGGGGTCTGCGACACGTGGGCCAGGTACGGCGTCAGCAGCTCGCGCAGGCGCTCCGTCGAGGCATTGCCGTTGAAGCCGAGGCACACGGCATCGGCGTAGCGGGCGCGCGCGGCAACGAGGTCCTGCACCGAATCCGCCGTAAAGCGCACGCCGCCTGTGAAGGTGTCGTGGCGCGCATTGCCCTGCGCGATCAGCAGTTCGTCCTCGCGGAACATGTGACGGTTGGCGTCGTACAGCTCGTTGAACACCGTCATTTCGATCTGCGCGGTGCCATCGTCAAGCAGCACGATGATCAGCTTGCCGCGCTGGGTCATCTGGGTACGGATGCCGGTGATCACGCCGGCAATCACCTTGCCGCGCACGTCGCGGCCGTAGCCACCGCCATTGCCCTGCACTTCCTTTTCGAGCGCGGCAAGCGTGCCCTTGACGAACCGGCGCACCTCGTCGCGCGACGCATCGAACAGGTGACCGGAGAAGTAGTAGCCGAGCGCCTGCTTCTCTTCCTGCAGCGTGCGCTTGGGTGTCCAGCACGGCTCATCCACCAGTTCGGGGCGATGCGACGCGCCGGCGTCATCCATCAGGTCGAACAGCGACACCTGGTTGGCCGACTCGGCCTTCTGGTCGGCCGCCTCCATCGCGATCGATACCGAGGCCAGCAACTGGGCGCGATTGTCGTTGAGACTGTCGAAAGCGCCGGCGCGAATCAGCGCCTCGATCGTGCGGCGATTGACCTGGCGGCGGTCCACGCGCTCGCAGAAATCAAACAGGTCGTCGAATGGCCGCTCTTCCCGCGCGCGCAGGATGTCCTCGATCGCCCCCTGGCCCGAACCCTTGATGCCACCCAGGCCGTAGCGGATGGTCTTCGCATCGGTCGGCGCGAAACGGTACTCGCTGGCGTTGACGTCCGGCGGCAACACTTCGATCTTGTTCAGGCGGCAGTCCTCATAGAGGATCTTGACCTTGTCCGTGTCGTCCATGGCCAGCGACATGTTGGCTGCCATGAATTCGGCCGGATGATGCGCCTTGAGCCAGGCCGTGTAGTAAGCCAGCAGCGCGTAAGCGGCCGCGTGCGACTTGTTGAAGCCGTAGCCCGCGAACTTCTCCATCAGGTCGAAGATGTCGTCGGCCTGCTGGGCGGTCAGCCCGTTCTTGTCGGCGCCCTCGCGGAACATGTCGCGGTGCTTGGCCATTTCCTCGGGCTTCTTCTTGCCCATGGCACGGCGCAGCAAGTCGGCGCCACCCAGCGAGTAGCCGCCGATGATCTGCGCCATCTGCATCACCTGCTCCTGGTAGACCATGATGCCGTAGGTCTCCTTGAGCACGGGTTCGACGCGCGGATCGGGATATTCGACCTTCTCGCGGCCGTGCTTGCGGGCACAGAAACTCGGAATGAGGTCCATCGGGCCCGGACGATACAGCGCCACGAGCGCGATGATGTCCTCGAAGCGGTCAGGCTTCGCGTCCTTGAGCATCCCCTGCATGCCGCGGCTTTCCAGCTGGAACACCGCCACCGTGTTGGCGCTCTTGAGGATGTCGAATGCGGGGCTGTCGTCGAGCGGAATCTGGCTGCAGTTCCAGTCGGCCTTGCTCGGGTCGAGCCGGCGGATGTACCGCTCGGCCCAGTCGAGGATCGTCAGCGTGGTCAGGCCCAAGAAGTCGAACTTGACCAGGCCGGCCGCTTCCACGTCGTCCTTGTCGTACTGGCTGACCACGCCGCTCATGCCGTCCGTGCCCTGCGTGTAGAGCGGGCAGAAATCGGTCAGGCGGCCGGGGGCGATCAGCACGCCGCCAGCGTGCATGCCGACGTTACGCGTCATGCCTTCCACACGCTGCGCCAGTTCCAGCAACTGGCGCACTTCCTCTTCCGTGCGCTCGCGTTCGGCCAGCGCCGGTTCTTCCTTCTTCGCTTCCTCCAGCGTGACCAGCTTGCCGGGCTTGAACGGAATCAGCTTGGCCACGCCATCGACAAAGCCGTAACCGAGATCCAGCACCCGGCCCACATCGCGCACGGCCGCCTTGGCGGCCATGGTGCCGAACGTGGCGATCTGCGACACGGCGTCCTTGCCGTATTTCTCCTTCACGTACGTGATCACGCGATCGCGGCCGTGCTGGCAGAAGTCGATGTCGAAGTCGGGCATCGAGACCCGCTCCGGATTCAGGAATCGCTCGAACAGCAGCGCGTACTTGAGCGGATCGAGATCGGTAATGCCAAGTGCGTAGGCCACCAGCGAACCCGCGCCGGAACCCCGGCCCGGCCCCACCGGCACGCCATTGTTCTTGGCCCAGTTGATAAAGTCCGCCACGATCAGGAAGTAGCCCGGGAAACCCATCTTGATGATGGTGCCGGTCTCAAACTCCAGACGCGCGTAGTACTCGGCACGCTTGCTCTCGCGCTCGGCTTCGTCCGGGAACAACACCAGCATCCGCTTTTCGAGACCCTCCTTGGCCATGAACACAAGGTAGTCGTCGAGCGACATGCCATCAGGCGTCGGGAACAGTGGCAGGCGTGGCTTGCCCAGCTCCAGCGTCAGATTGCAGCGCTTGGCGATCTCGACGGAGTTCTGCAGCGCCGACGGGATATCCGCGAACAGCGCGGTCATCTCGTCCTGGGTCTTGAAGTACTGGTCGGTGGTGAACTTGCGCGTGCGGCGCGGATTGGCGAGCAGTTCGCCCTCCGCGATACAGACGCGCGCCTCGTGCGCCGTGAAGTCGTCCGGCGTCATGAATTGCACCGGATGCGTGGCGACAACCGGAAGCTGCATTGACGCGGCCAGTTGCACGGCCTGCGGCACGTAGGCGTCGGTGCCAGGCTGGCCGGCACGTTGCAGTTCGATGTAATAGCGTTGCGGGAACACCCGGGCCCAATGCTCGGCGGCACGGCGCGCCGCCTCGACATTCCCATTGGCCAACGCCTGGCCGACATCGCCACCCATCGCGCCTGAGAGCGCGATCAGGCCGGTGGCCAGCGGCAGGCCTTCCTCGCCCGGCTCCTCGAGCCAGCCGGGCTCGAACTCGGCGCGGCCACGATGCTGGTTGCCAAGCCATGCGCGCGACAGCAGCGTGCACAGGTTCAGATAGCCGATGCGGTCCTGCACGAGCAGCAACATGCGCGCGGGCTTGTCGCGATCTTCGGCATTGGTCAGCCAGACGTCAGCGCCCACTACCGGCTTGACGCCCCCACCACGGGCCTCCTTGTAGAAGCGGATCAGGCCGAAGGCGTTGGCGAGGTCGGTCAGTGCGAGCGCGCCCATCCCATCGCGGGCGGCGGCCTTGACGGCATCGTCGAGGCGGACGATGCCGTCCACGATCGAATACTCGGAGTGCAGGCGGAGGTGTACAAAGCGGGGTGCGGACATAGGGCGCCATTGTACCGGCTCCCCCATCGCCGCACTTGGGGGTTTTTGCGCAGGCGCAATGCGAAGCGCCCCCGAAGAGGTGTCGGGATGCGGCCTGAGGGGCTATAATTTCGCCTTTCCAATCAGGCAGTTATCGAGCACCCTCGTTTCGGGTGCCCGGCCCTGGCAGCGTCACCCATGCAGATCGTCAATATTTCCGCTTACAAGTTCGTCACGCTCGAAGACATCGAGACCCTGCGCCCCGTCATGCGCGAGCGCTGCGACGCGGCCGGCCTGAAGGGCACGATCCTGCTCGCGCCGGAAGGCATCAACATGTTCCTGGCCGGCACGCGTGAGCAGATCGACGAATTCATGGCATGGCTCCACGCCGATGCTCGGTTCGCGGACATCGCGTCGAAGGAAAGCCTGTCGGAAAATCAGCCCTTCAAGCGCATGCTGGTGCGCGCCAAGAAGGAAATCATCACGATGAAGATGCCGCTGATCCGCCCCGAGGCTGGACGCGCGCCTTCGGTGCGCCCCGTGGATCTGAAGCGCTGGCTCGACCAGGGACATGACGACGAGGGACGCCCGGTAGTGATGCTCGATACGCGTAACGCATTCGAGGTGGCGGTTGGCACCTTCGACAAGGCGGTGGAGTACGGTATCGACAAGTTCAGCGAATTCCCGCCAGCCGTGGCGGAGAACATGGCCGAGTTCGAAGGCAAGACCATCGTGTCGTTCTGCACCGGCGGCATCCGCTGCGAGAAGGCCGCCATCCACATGCAGGAAGTGGGAATCGACCACGTCTACCAGCTCGAGGGCGGCATTCTGAAGTACTTCGAGGAAGTCGGCGGAAGCCACTACAACGGCGACTGCTTCGTGTTCGACTACCGGACCGCGCTGAATCCGAACCTGGAACCCGCGGGGCCGGTTCAGTGCTTCGCGTGCCGCGCAGTGGTCACGCCCGAGGAGCAGCAGCACCCGAAGTACGTGGTGGGCAAGAGCTGCCCCCACTGCACCGACACCGCAACTCAGGCCGCGGCCTGACGAAGACCGATGGAGCGGGCGGCGGCGCGGCTCAGGCCGCGAGCAGGTGGTAGAGATTGCGCAGCATGCCCGCCGTCGCGCCCCAGATAAAGCGCTGACCGCCGCCTTCGCGCGGGTAAGGCATGGCGTAGAACATGCGCTCGCCGCCTTCCCAGCGGAACAACCGGCGCTCATGCCGGGCAGGGTCCATCAGGAATGCCAGCGGCACTTCGAAAATATCGGCCACCTCGCGCTCATCGGCACGGAGCGTGAACCCTGAATGCACCAGTCCGACAACAGGGCTGACGTGATAGCCGGTACCGGTGATGTAGTCCGGTAGCGATCCCAGCACTTCGACGTAGTTGCGGGTCAGCCCGATCTCTTCCTCGGTTTCGCGCAACGCGGTGGCGATGCGATTGGCATCGTAGGTTTCCTGCCCGCCTCCCGGAAAACTGATCTGCCCGGCATGGGCATTCAGATTCGCATTGCGCTGGGTAAGCAGCACCGTCAGACCATCCGAACGCTCAACCAAGGGCACCAGTACCGCCGCTTCACGCAAGCCGCGGGTCCGGTCGTACACACGGGATTCATCGGTCAGTTCGGGTTCCCACGCCGGTGGCGCAAGCAGACGATGCCGGATGAAATCCGGTCTCATGCGCGGCGTGGAGAGGGGGGCGTGGCGGCTATCGGTCTCGATGATCGGTAGCGTTTCAGGATCGAATGTTGGACGCATAGCGCTTTCAAGTATGACAGAAGCGCGTAATGTTGCACGGCAGCAAGAACGCTTGGCGTTGCGCCGCCGCCAAACAAAAAGGACACCCGAGGGTGTCCTTCGCAATCCGGCACAGCGCCAGTTACCCGGCGCCTGACAGGGAAAGCTTATTCCGCGGCAACGGCGGCCGGCTTGGCCTTCATCACCAGCTTTTCCTTGATACGTGCCGACTTGCCCGAGCGCTCGCGCAGGTAGTACAGCTTCGCGCGACGTACGTCACCGCGACGCTTCACTTCGATGCCGGCGATCAGCGGCGAGTACAGCTGGAACGTACGTTCCACGCCTTCACCCGACGAGATCTTGCGCACGATGAAGGACGAGTTCAGACCACGGTTACGCTTGGCGATCACCACGCCTTCGTAAGCCTGCACGCGCTTGCGATTACCTTCAACCACGTTCACGTTGACGATAACGGTATCGCCAGGCGCGAATGCGGGGATGGTCTTATTCGCGGTCAGACGCGCGATCTCTTCCTTCTCGATTTGCTCGATGATGTTCATCGTTTTCTCCATAACCATCGTGCCAGCGTTGGATGCCCCAGACACTTGCTGGGCCCCGGCAGAGGATGGGGTTTTCACTTGGCGGGAGCGAACTCCTGCCCTGCTTTCGCCGCCAGTTCCGACAAGAACTTCTCGTCGGCCTTGGACAACAATCCTTGCTCGCGCGCGGCCACGATCAGGTCGGGACGCTTGCGTGCGGTATTGGCCAGCGCCTGCCGGCGCCGCCACTTCTCGATCTCGGCATGATGGCCCCCGAGCAATACATCGGGCACCCGCACACCTTCATATTCTTCCGGCCGCGTGTAATGCGGACAATCGAGCAGGCCATTGACGAAACTGTCCTGGACCGCCGACTGCGCATCGCCCAGCACGCCAGGCAGATGCCGCACCACCGCGTCGATCAGCGCCATCGCCGGCAATTCGCCACCCGACAGCACAAAATCGCCGAGGCTGATTTCCTCGTCCACGCGACGATCGATCAGACGCTGGTCGATCGCTTCATACCGGCCGCATAACAGCACCAGGCCGGGCCGTTGCGACAACGCCATGACCTTCTCGTGCGTCAGCGTCGCGCCTTGCGGCGACATCAGCACCACGTGCGGCCTGCCAACACCTGCATCCGACTGCGCCGCTGTGGCGGCGTCGATCGCGTCCTCGAGCGGCTTGGCCAGCATCACCATGCCGGGTCCGCCACCATAGGGCCGATCGTCAATCGTCCGGTAGTTGTCCACGGTGAAATCCCGCGGATTCCAGGTACGCAACGCGTAGCGCTGCTGCTTGGCTGCCCGGCTGGTGATGCCCCAGTCGGTCAGCGCGCGAAACATCTCGGGAAACAGCGTGATTACATCGAACTGCATCCGCGCCTCCCCTGACACTTCAGTAATCGAGCCCCCAGTCCACAACGATCCGCCTGGCCGGTGTATCCACCGTCCGCAGGAACGCGTCGACAAACGGGATCAGCCGCTCAGCGGCCTTACCGTCCGGCAGCTCGTAGGCCACCTGAAGGATCTGATGGGCGCCATTGTCGATCAGGCCGGTCACCTCGCCGAGCGATTCGCCCTGCTCGTTGACTACGGCACAACCAATAAGGTCGACCCAGTAAAACTCACCCTCTTCCGCCGCGGGAAAATCCGCGCGCCGGACCCAGACACGACGCCCCTTGAGCATTTCGGCCACACCGCGGTCCGAAACGCCGGCCGGCTGCGCAACCACGGTACCGCTGTGTTCACGCGACTGGGAGATCTTGATGCTGACAGCCTCGGCCGACTGCGCCGGCGCCGACACCACGCCGGCCGGCGGCGCGCGAAGCAGCCACCAACGGCGGGCGTGGAGCAATGCGGAGGCGTCGTCCGCATGTGGCTGGACCTTGATCCAGCCTCGGATACCATAAGCCGCGCCCACATAGCCAACCTCGACCAGATCGTCGGGCAGGCTGTCCGTGAACAACAGCGCGGCGGGCAGTTTTTCCTGCCGGCCGGAGGCACCGCCTTGCGTGGCGGCCAGATTCAACGGCTTGCGGCCAGGGGCATTGCCAGTCACTTTAGCGGTGCGTCAGTTCTGCATCGGCGCGCCATACGGGCACGCCGCGCAAGACCTATCAGGCTGCAGCCTTGCCGGCTTGCTTGACCAGGCGGGCAACGGTCGGCGACAGTTGAGCGCCAACGCCTTGCCAGTAGGCCAGACGGTCCTGCACAACGCGCAGGCCCTCTTCCTTGTCGGAAGCCAGCGGGTTGTAGAAGCCAATACGTTCGATGAAACGGCCATCGCGACGGTTGCGCGAATCGGTAGCAACGATATTGAAGAACGGGCGCTTCTTGCTGCCGCCGCGAGCCAGACGGATTACGACCATGTTAATTCCTCGAAAAAACGGGAGCGTGCGAACACGAAACGCAAGAGTATAGCCCACTTCCCGAGCCCAAACAAACACTTAGGACTTTCCCGCCCTGTTCGGCTCCATCGGTGCGCTTTTGACGCAACATGCGGCCAGCCAGACCGTGGCGAAAACCGTGAACCGGAGGCATGACATGCGGCCAAATCGACACATTGCGAATTACCTCGCGAAATTCCTCTGCAGGCTGGCGCTACTGGGTGCCGTCTGGTCTGCGGCGACGGCGCAGGCCGCCCTGCCGATCGACGAGATCCGGCTGCCGCCGGGCTTCAAGATCGAAGTGCTCAGCGACGACGTGCCCGGCGCGCGAGCCATGACGCTGTCGCCGAAGGGCACGTTGTTCGTGGGCAGCCGCGCGGAGGGCAAGGTATATGCGTTGGAGTCGCCGCTCGGCCCACATCCGAAGACGCGCGTCATCGCGTCCGGACTCACGATGCCCGTGGGCGTCGCCTTTCGCGATGGCGCATTGTATGCCTCATCGACGTCGCGCATCGTACGGCTCGACAACATCGAGGGCCGTCTTGACGACCCGCCGCGCCCGGTCACTATCAGCGACAAATTTCCGACCGAAACCCATCACGGCTGGAAGTTCATTGCATTTGGACCTGACGGGTATCTCTACGTGCCCGTCGGCGCGCCATGCAATATCTGCGCGCCGGATGAGAACCGCTACGCGAACATCATGAAAATGAAGCCCGACGGTTCCGACCTGCGCGTGGTGGCCCGGGGCGTGCGCAACACGGTTGGCTTCGACTGGCACCCCATCACGCACGAACTGTGGTTCACGGACAATGGGCGCGACTGGCTCGGCGACGACCAGCCCGACGATGAACTGAACCGATTGACGCGTGAAGGCGAGCACTTCGGCTTTCCGTATTGCCACGCCGGCACAATTGCCGACCCCGAGTTCGGGAAACAGCGCCCGTGTTCGGCGTTCACTCCGCCAGTCGCCAAGCTGGGGCCACATGTGGCCGCGCTCGGGATGCGCTTCTACACCGGCACGCAGTTTCCGCCGGAATACCGCAAGAACAACATCTTCATCGCCGAGCACGGTAGCTGGAACCGATCCACTGCCATCGGCTACCGGATTGCGCGGATCGTGCTCGATGATGATGGGCGCGTCATTCGCCAGGAGATTTTTGCCGAAGGATGGCTGCGCGACGGCAAGGCGTGGGGTCGCCCGGTCGACGTGCAGGTGGCAAGCGACGGTTCGCTGTTGGTTAGCGACGACAAAGCCAATGCGATTTATCGCATCCGCTACGCGCCCTGAAACCGCTTCGATACCGCGCCAATGCTGGCCTGGCGCGGCATCGAAGTAGACGCGCCAAAGCTGACAAATTTGACGAAACAATCCGTTACACCGGTAACGGGATTGGCATTGGCGGTCACACGGCCCCTGCGTACCATGAACCCAACTCCTGACTTCTCTCAGCAACAGGACCTTGGGATTCCGCATGTTTACCCGCCCCCTCCTGCGCCTTATGGTGGCTGGTACCGTGGCTGTTGCCAGCCTTGGCGGCAGCATTGCAGTCAGCCACGCGCAAGTCGCCTTCTGGCATCACAACCGCACCGATCGCACGGTGCAGGCGGTGCGTTCTGCCAACGGATGGGAGATCGCCAGCGTGCGGGCGGAAAATCGCGATCATGTGCAGGCACAGATTGATCGCATGGAAGCAAGGGCCCGTAACGACGACCGTCTGAGCGGGCGCCCCGCCAGCCCCGGCGGGCGCGACGACGAGCAACGCGCACACCAGCCCGGTGGCGGCGATCGCAACAGCCCCGGCGAAGCCACGCTCCGAAATGCCGAAGCACACCCCGGCAATGTTGGCCCGGGATGGCAGGCGCGCGGACGGGACGGCGGACGCTAGCCGCGACGATGGCTTGTCACGTAACCGGAACTTCCACGCGCTCCCCTTTGTCTCTACATTTGTGCGTGCTGATTGACGCCGCACAGGCTGCCGCCCGGCGCTGTCCGGAGTCGCACAGCGTGCCGTCGTTGCGCAGACGGCAACCGACCTGACCTGCCTCTGCCCGGTACCCACTGATCGACACCAAGGTCGGGCGCAGCCTCCACAAGACATCCCTGTCGAGGTTCATCATGTCCCCGCTTTTTTCGGACCTGGCCCGGCACGCGGGCCATTTGTCATTGTCAGTGCTGTTCATGCTGCTGCTGACGCTCGTGCTGTACAGCGAAACGCATATCTCCGTGCTGGTATCCGGCGTTCTGGCCTCCGTCTGGCCGTTCTGACCACTGGGGTATCGGTCCGGGCCCGGCGTACAATGTGCGACCACTGCCCGCCATGGCGGCCATACCGTCTCCGTCCCCATACCGATGCCTGCAGCCAGCCAAGCCCCCGCCATCGCCACTGAAGCCCGCAACACACGCGGCAAATCGAAACTGGCCACCGTTGCGCTGGCCTTCCTGCTCGGCAGCCTTGGAGCGCATCGCTTCTATCTGAAAGGGCTGGGCGACAAGTTCGGCTGGGTCCACCTGCTTTGCACCGTAGCAGGCGTGCTCGGTATCGCCTCGCTGATCCTCGGCACCGGCAATACCGCACTGAACTGGTTCTTCGCAGTGGCCGGCGGCGCGTCCCTTATCAGCGCCTTCCTGACGGCCATCGTGTTCGGGCTGCGCCCCGACGACAAGTGGGATGCGCAATACAACCCTCATGGCACGCCCACGCGCTCGGGCTGGCCCGTGGTCATCCTGATCATCTTCTCGCTGATGATCGGCACCGGCCTGCTGATGGCAGGGCTTGCCATCAGCTTCCAGACGTTCTTCGAATCGCAAGTCGAAGCAGCCAAGGCGCTCTCGCAGGAATAGCCGACGGCCTGGCCCCACTTCGCGCGCCAACGATGCCGTTCGACCTGACCGATATCGCGGTCTTCGTGCGCGCGGCGGCGCTCGGCAACCTGTCGGCGGCCGCACGCGATCTGGGACTGTCGACATCGACTGCCAGCGCCCGGCTCCAGCGCCTGGAGGATCGGCTAGGCACCCGCCTGCTACATCGCACAACGCGCCGCCTTTCGCTCACCGGTGATGGCGAGCGGTTCCTGACTCATGCCGAGCCATTGCTGGCCGCATCGGAGGTGGCCGCGCAATCCGTGGGCCGAGGCGCGGAGGTTCCACACGGCCCGTTGCGTGTCACGGCGCCTGCCTCGTTTGGACGCCAGCATGTCTCGCCGGCGATCCCCGCCTTCCTGTCCACCTACCCGGGCATCACACTGGATCTGCGCCTGAGCGACCAGATCGTCGGTCTCGTCGATAGTGGGATCGACGTCGCGCTCCGCATGGGCGCGCTCCCCGATTCCTCGCTGGTCGCCAGGCCGCTCGCACCCAGTCATCGCGTGATCTGCGCATCGCCGGAATACCTCGCGCGGCACGGCACCCCTCGGCACCCGGAAGACCTGCGCAATCACAACTGTCTGATCCTTGGCGATCAATCGACCTGGCGCTTCGATACCCCAGTCGGCGAAAGCGCGGTGAGCGTGCGGGGCACGCTACGCGCCGATAACGGCGAGGTGATTCGCGACGCGATCATCGCGGGCATGGGCATCGCGCTGAAGTCGACCTGGGATGTGGCGCCATACCTGCGCCGCGGCGAGTTGGTCACCGTGCTGGATGAGTACCCGATATTGCCGGTCGTCTCGATCTGGGCGGTCTATCCGAGCCGGCATCTGGTTCCCGCCAAGACACACGCCTTCGTCGACTTCTTTGCCAACTGGTTCGGCTCCCCGCCCTACTGGGATCGCGACGACGCACCTCCCTTGGCCACACCTACCGTCTGACCGGATCTGAAGCCCGTCGGAGGTTCAATCCCCAGGGCGCACATTCCATCAGGGCGCTGAGCAGGGCACTGCTATCTCGCCGGCAATACTGTATATTTATACAGTATTGGAGATTGTACGAGTCAAGAGCCCCCATGACGTCACTACCCGATGGTTTCCGCAAGGGAAGAGGCGCGCTGTCCAACACGGAATCGCGTTTCGACAGCCTGTCCCGAGAGGCGGATGCGGCCATGCTTGCCGATCTGGAAGCCTTGCACGGCGAGTCTCCCGCGCCACGGACAACGATCGCGATCGAGCCAGCCAGGACGATCATCTCGCGCAACCAGTCGCCCGATGTTCCGTTCGACCAGTCGATCAACATGTACCGGGGTTGCGAGCACGGATGCTCGTACTGTTTTGCGCGACCGAATCATGCCTACCTGGGCCTGTCGCCCGGTCTCGACTTCGAGACGAAACTGTTCGCCAAGCCAAATGCCGCTACGCTGCTCGAGCAGGAACTCCGCAAGAAACACTACAAGCCGAGCGTCATCGCGCTCGGCACCAACACCGATCCGTACCAGCCGATCGAGCGGAAATTCGAGCTCACGCGCGGCATTCTGGAGGTGCTGGAACGCTTCCAGCACCCGGTGGCCATCACGACCAAGTCGTTCCTGGTGACGCGAGATATCGACATCCTTGCCCGCATGGCCCGCAACGGGCTGGCGCGCGTGTTCATATCCGTCACGACGCTTGATGCCGATATCGCCAGAAAGATGGAGCCTCGCGCCAGCACACCAGCCAAACGGATCGAAGGCATCCGGTTGCTGGCCGAGGCCGGCGTGCCGGCCGGGGTGCTCTTCGCCCCGGTGATACCGGCGCTCACCGATTACGATCTGGAAAACGTGCTGAAGGCCTGCAGCGAAGTCGGGGCAACGTCGGCTGGATTCGTCATGCTGCGCCTGCCGCTAGAGGTTCACGACATCTTCATCGAATGGCTCGAGCAGCATTTCCCCGGCCGCAAGCAGCATGTGCTGAGCATCATCGAGAACATGCGTAACGGTAAGCACAACGACGCGACATTCACGAGCCGGATGCGCGGGACTGGCATCTTTGCCGAGCTGGTCCGCAAGCGTTTCGAACTCGCGTGCCGGAGGTTTGGGCTCAATCAGGAACGCCATCCGCTGCGCACCGATCTGTTCCGCGTGCCGCCCGAGGATTCGCCGCAGGGTAGCCTTTTCTGAGCCGGCAGGCCTGGAGCCGCGTCAGCCCGGCTGACTGCGCTCCTTCTCGTCCACGGCGATCGCCAGCGTCTCCTTGATCTCTTCCATCACCACGTAGCTTTTCGACTGCGCCGCGCCCGGCAGTTGCAGCAGGATGTCGCCGAGCAGCCGGCGATATTCGCCGATCTCGCGGATGCGTGCCTTGATCAGGTAGTCGAAATCGCCCGATACCAGGTGGCACTCGAGCACCTCGGGGATCCGCAGCACCTCGCGCCGGAACTGCTCGAACATGTTGCCCGACTTGTTCCCCAGGGAGATCTCGACGAAGACCAGCAGCGCGCTGCCAAGCAGCGTCGGGTTCAGCCGCGCGTAGTACCCCATGATGACCCCGTCGCGTTCGAGCCGCTTCACGCGCTCGATGCACGGCGTGATGGTCAGCCCGACGGCCTCCGCCAGCTCCTTCATCGAAATCCGGCCATCGGCCTGCAGGACCCCCAGAATCTTCCGGTCCAGCCGATCCAGCGCGCGTACCGGCTGACGACTCGTTCTCATGATTTTTTCCTGTTTTGCAGAGAAATTCGGTAACTATGACTGCCTTGAAGTCAATAGTATAGAAGCGAATTCTCCCACACATCCATTCCGCAGTAGAGAGCCCCCGACATGCGCGTTCTAATTCTTGGCAGTGGCGTTATCGGCGTCACCAGTGCGTGGTATCTGGCCCGCGCCGGTCACGAAGTGATCGTGGTTGACCGCGAAGGCGGCCCCGCCCTTGGCACCAGCTTTGCCAACGCCGGCCAGATCTCTCCGGGCTATGCGTCGCCGTGGGCAGCACCCGGCGTTCCGCTCAAGGCGATCAAGTGGATGTTCCAGGAGCACGCACCGCTCACGATCAAACCCGACGGCACGCTGTTCCAGCTTCAGTGGATGTGGCAGATGCTGCAGAACTGCACTGCCGACCGCTATGCGGTGAACAAGGAGCGCATGGTGCGTCTGGCCGAGTACAGTCGGGATTGCATCCGCGCGCTGCGCGCGGATACCGGCATCAGCTATGAAGGCCGCCAGCAGGGCACGCTCCAGGTGTTCCGCACCGACGCGCAATTGGAAGCCGCGTCGCGCGACATCGCCGTGCTCGAGGAAGCCGGCGTGCCATACGAATTGCTTTCGCGCGAAGAACTCGCCGCGAGCGAACCGGCGCTCGCCGCCGTCGGCCACAAGCTGGCCGGTGGCTTGCGCCTGCCGAACGACGAAACCGGGGATTGCCAGCTGTTTACGGAACAGCTGGCAGCCATGGCTGAATCGATCGGCGTGCAGTTCATCTACAACCGCTCGATCGACGGCCTGCTGACGCAAGGCGATGCCGTGACCGGCGCGATCGTCGAAGGGCAACCGATGATGGCCGATGCCGTGGTGGTGGCGCTGGGCAGCTGGTCCACGCCGTTCGTGAAGCACGTGCTGCCGGGCCTGTCCAACCTGCCCGTCTATCCGCTCAAGGGCTTCTCGATCACGGTGCCGCTCACCGATGCATCGAAGAGCCCGGTGTCGACGGTGCTCGACGAGACGTACAAGGTGGCGATCACGCGCTTCGACGACCGCATCCGCGTGGGCGGCATGGCGCAGATCGTCGGCTATGACCGCTCGCTCGATCCGAACAAGCGCCGCACGCTGGAACACGTGGTGAACGACCTGTTCCCGGGCGCGGGCGATGTGAGCCGTGCCACGTTCTGGACCGGCCTGCGCCCGATGACACCCGATAGCACTCCGGTGGTTGGCCCCGCTGGCATCCGCGGCCTCTGGCTCAACACGGGTCACGGCACGCTTGGATGGACGATGGCCTGCGGCTCGGGCCAGTTGCTGTCCGATTTGGTCTCGGGCACGCGCCCGGCAATCCGTGCCGACGACCTCTCGGTGGATCGCTACCGCAAGCAGCCGCGCACACACCACTTGCCACGGCCGCTACCGGCCTGATCCTTCGGCACGGTGACGAAAAAAAGGGCGACCCCGAGGGGTCGCCCTTTTCATTGCCTTGATGCCCGGTGCGCCGGATCAGAACTGATCCGCCGTCAGCGCGTTGGCCGGAGCGCCACCGTCCACAATCGCGGCGCGCAATGCCGATGCCTGGGACAGGATGTGCTGGCCGAAGAAATGCGCCGTCGCGATCTTTGCGTCGTAGAAGGCTGGATCTTCCGCGCGCTTCGCATCGGCAACCAGCATGGCACGGCCGAACTGCCAGCCCGAGAACACGATGCCGCACAGCTTCAGGTACGGCACGCTACCGGCGAACACGGCATTCGGGTCCGCCTTCGCGCTGCCGATGACGAACGCCACCACGGCCTCCAGCGCTTCACGCCCCTGCTTCAGTTGCGCCTGCACCGCCGTGAACGCGTCACCGCCGTGCTTGCCCAGCGCCGCTTCGGTCTCGGCGATCTGCGCGCAGATCGCGCGTGCCATGGCACCGCCATCGCGCACGGTCTTGCGGCCAATCAGATCGTTCGCCTGGATCGCGGTCGTGCCTTCATAGATCGGCAGGATGCGTGCGTCGCGATAGTGTTGTGCCGCGCCGGTTTCCTCGATGAATCCCATGCCGCCGTGAACTTGCACGCCCAGGCTGGTCACGTCGATCGACAGCTCCGTGCTCCACCCCTTCACCACCGGCACCAGGAACTCGTACAGCGCCATGTTCTGACGACGCACGCCCTCATCCGGATGCTGGTGCGCGACGTCGCTCGCGGCGGCGGCCACGTAGGCCACCGAGCGAGCGCCTTCGATCAGCGCGCGCATCGTCATCAGCATCCGCTTGACGTCCGGATGATGGATGATCGTCACGGCCTCGCGGGCCGAGCCATCGACCGGACGGCTTTGCACGCGCTCCTTCGCGAACGCCACGGCCTGCTGGTAAGCACGCTCGGACACGGCGATGCCTTGCATGCCCACCGAGAAGCGTGCCGAGTTCATCATGATGAACATGTACTCAAGCCCGCGGTTCTCCTCGCCAACCAGCGTGCCAATGGCGCCACCGTGATCGCCGAACTGCAGCACGGCTGTGGGGCTGGCCTTGATACCGAGCTTGTGTTCGATCGACACGCAATGCACATCGTTGCGCTCGCCCAGCGAGCCGTCCGCATTGAGCAGGAACTTCGGCACGATGAACAGCGAAATGCCCTTCACGCCTTCGGGCGCGTTCGGGGTGCGTGCCAGCACGAGATGGACGATGTTCTCCGCCATGTCGTGCTCGCCATACGTGATGAAGATCTTGGTGCCGAAGACCTTGAACGTGCCATCGCCCTGCGGCTCCGCGCGGGTCCGCACGGCGGCCAGATCCGAACCGGCTTGCGGTTCAGTCAGGTTCATCGTGCCGGTCCACTCGCCCGAGATCAGCTTCGGCAGGAAGGTTTCCTTCTGGGCATCCGATCCGGCAGTCAGCAGCGCCTCGATCGCGCCGTCAGTCAGCAACGGGCAGAGCGCGAACGACAGGTTCGCGGCATTCAGCATCTCGTTGCACGGCGTGGCCACCAGCTTCGGCAGACCCTGGCCGCCGAAATCGACCGGATGCAGCACGCCCTGCCAGCCGCCTTCGCCAAACTGGCGGAATGCGTCGCTGAAGCCCGGCGTCGTGGTCACCACGCCGTCCTTCCAGCTGCTCGGGTTCAGATCGCCCGCGCGATTCAGCGGCGCCACGACCTGTTCGTTGAACTTCGCGGCCTCTTCCAGCACGGCCTGTGCCGTATCGGGCGTGGCGTCCTCGTAGCCAGGCAACTGGCTGATGCTTTCCAGGCCCGCCAGCTCGTTCATGACGAACTGCATGTCCTTGAGCGGTGCACGATAGGTCATTAATGTCTCCAGCGTTTGCAAAAAAGCCGCTCGCGGGCGATACCCGGAACGGCTTCATTCTTCTTGTTCGATCGACCGGCATTCCGCCGGCCGATCAGGCCATAAGCCCGGTGCTACCTATCAGCCCAGTGCGGCCACCAGCTCCGGCACCACGGTGTTCAGGTCGCCCACCAGACCGTAGTCGGCCACCGAGAAGATCGGGGCTTCGGCATCCTTGTTGATCGCGACGATCACCTTGGAGTCCTTCATGCCGGCCAGATGCTGGATCGCGCCGGAGATACCGACGGCGATGTACAGCTGCGGGGCAACGATCTTGCCGGTCTGACCAACCTGGTAGTCGTTCGGCACGAAGCCGGCATCGACTGCCGCGCGCGATGCGCCCAGCGCAGCGCCCAGCTTGTCGGCCAGCGGCGTCAGCACCTTGGTGTAGTTCTCGCCCGAACCCACGCCACGGCCACCCGAGACGATGATCTTGGCGGCGGTCAGTTCCGGACGATCGCTCTTGGTCACTTCACGCGACACGAATTGCGAGATGCCAGCGTCAGCCACGACCGGAATCGTGTCCACGGAAGCCGAGCCACCTTCGGCAGCGGCGGCGTCAAAGCCGGTACCGCGCACGGTGATGACCTTGATCTTGTCCGACGACTTCACGATGGCGATGGCGTTGCCAGCGTAGATCGGACGCTCGAACGTGTCGGGCGAGTCGACCTTGGTGATGTCCGACAGTTGTGCCACGTCCAGCTTGGCGGCAACGCGCGGCAGGACGTTCTTGCCCGAGGCGGTAGCCGGAGCCAGGATGTGCGAGTAGTCGCTGGCCACGGCCAGGATCTGCTCGGCGAGGTTCTCGGCCAGGCCGTCACCGAAGTACGGTGCGTCGGCCAGCAGGACCTTCGACACGCCGGCGATCTTCGCGGCGGCATCGGCGGCAGCCTTGGCGTTCGAGCCGGCCACCAGCACATGGACATCGCCGCCGCATTGGGCAGCTGCCGTCACGGTATTCAGCGTGGCGGCCTTGATCGATTGATTGTCGTGTTCAGCAATGACGAGTGCAGTCATGTTCTATCTCCCCCGCGCTCAGATAACCTTGGCTTCCGTCTTCAGCTTCTGCACCAGCGTGGCCACATCCGGGACCATCACGCCAGCACTGCGCTTCGCGGGCTCTACGACCTTCACGGTCGACAGACGCGGCTTCACGTCGACGCCGAGATCTTCCGGCTTGACGGTTTCCAGCGGCTTCTTCTTGGCCTTCATGATGTTCGGCAGCGTGACATAGCGCGGCTCGTTCAGGCGCAGGTCGGTGGTCACCACGGCCGGCAGCTTGATCGACACGGTCTCCAGACCGCCGTCCACTTCACGGGTCACCGATGCCTTGCCGTCAGCCAGCACGACCTTCGAGGCGAAGGTGGCTTGCGGCATGCCGGCCAGCGCGGCCACCATCTGGCCGGTCTGGTTCGAGTCATCGTCGATGGCCTGCTTGCCCAGGATCACCAGTTGCGGCTGCTCCTTGTCGATCAGGGCCTTGAGCAGCTTGGCCACGGCCAGCGGCTGCAGGTCTTCGTTCGACTCGACCAGGATGCCGCGGTCGGCGCCGATGGCCATCGCGGTACGCAGGGTCTCCTGGCATTGCGCCACGCCGCACGACACGGCAATCACCTCGGTGACGACGCCGGCTTCCTTCAGGCGCACGGCCTCTTCCACGGCGATTTCGTCGAACGGGTTCATGCTCATCTTCACGTTGGCCAGGTCGACGCCCGTGCCATCCGACTTCACGCGGACCTTGACGTTGTAGTCCACCACCCGCTTGACTGCGACGAGTACTTTCATGCGCTCACTCCACTGATAGCTGATAGTCCAAAATTTTTTGAATCGCTCGCCATTATAACCACCGGGGTGGCGGCGCTTTTGATTTTCGAACGATCGTACTATTTTATAGGCAAAGAATTGCCGGGCATAGCCGGCAACTCAGAAAATTTTCACGCCATTGTGCCGCAGGATGCCCTGCGCGCACAGGGTTTGGATGAAAACCTCGAAAAGATCACCACGCAGTGATCACAGAATCCTTGAACGTGGTCTGGATGTACTGCTTGATTTCCGGCGAGTGGTACGCCTTCACGAGCTTGGCCACCCACGGCTTGTTCTTGTCGGCCTCGCGGATCGCGATCAGGTTGGCGTACGGGCCCTTCGGACCTTCCATCGCAATCGCGTCGCGGGTGGGCGACAGGCCAGCCGATTCCGCGTAGTTGCCATTGATCGCGGCAACATCAAGGTCGTCGAGCGAGCGCGGCAGCTGGGCGGCGTCGAGCTCCACGAGCTTGATCTTCTTCGGATTCTCGACCACGTCGAGCGGCGTCGCCTTCAGGCCGGCGTCGGGCCGCAGCTTGATCAGGCCCTTGCTTTGCAGCAGCAGCAAGCCACGGCCACCATTCGTCGGATCGTTCGGCACGCCGACGCGGGCACCCTGCTTGAGCTGGTCAAGCGACTTGATCTTCTTCGAGTAGACCCCCATCGGGAACGTCACCGTGAAGGCCACGTTCGTGAACTTGTAGCCACGGTCCTTGATCTGTGCCTCGAGGTACGGCAGGTGCTGGTAGCTGTTGGCATCCAGATCGCCGGCAGCCAGCGCGGCGTTCGGCTGGATGTAGTCACTGAACTCCACCACCTGGATGGTCAGACCATCCTTGGCTGCCACCTTCTTCACCTGCTCCATGATCTGGGCGTGCGGGCCACCCGTCACGCCGACCTTGATCGGCTTTTCCTGCGCGAATGCGCCAGCCGACACCACCACACCCAGCGCGACGATGGCGCCCTTCAGCACGTTACGACGTTGCATGTTTTACCCCAAGGTTTCCCTGTGAATTGCTTTGCGTTGCTTTGATTGATTTGAGCGGCCGTTGTATCAGCGATGGCTGATGCGGCGGACCAGCCAGTCGCCGAAACTCTGCACGGCTTGCACGAACACGATCAGGATCACCACCACGGCAACCATGACTTCCGTGATGTAGCGCTGGTAGCCGTAGCGGATGCCGAGGTCACCCAGCCCGCCGCCGCCGATCGCGCCGGCCATGGCCGAATAGCCAACCAGGCTGACGAACGTGATGGTCAGACCGGCCACGATACCGGGCATGGCCTCTGGCAGCAGCACCTTCCAGACGATCTGGCCCGTGGTGGCACCCATCGACTGCGCGGCCTCCACCAGCCCCTTGTCGACCTCGCGCAACGAGGCTTCCACCAGACGGGCGATAAACGGGATCGCCGCGATCGTCAGCGGCACGACCGCAGCCGTGGTGCCGATCGAGGAACCGACGATGAAACGCGTGAACGGGATCACCACCACGAGCAGGATGATGAACGGGATCGAACGCACGGCGTTGACGACCACGCCGATCGTGCGGTTGAACAGCGGGTGCGACAGCACACCACCACGATTCGTCAGATGCAGCAGCACGCCCAGCGGCACGCCCAGCAGCGAGCCAACCACGCCAGAAATCGCCACCATCAGCAGGGTCTCGCCGAACGACGACAGGAACAGGTCAAACATCTCAGACCACATGTTCGATCTCCTCCACCACTACGCCTTGCGACTGCAGATAGTCCATGGCCGCGCGTACATCGGCCAGTTCGCCCGTGGCCATGATTGCCAGCGAGCCAAATGCCTGGCCCTGGATCTCATCGATATGGCCATGCAGGATGTTGAAATCGAGCCCGTGCTGGCGGATTGCCTGTGCCAGTACCGGCTGATCGACGTTTTCGCCCGTAAAAGCAAGGCGATAGACGTGATCGCGCCCATTGCCAAGACGGCTTTCCACGCGCTTGAGCACGCTCACCGGCAGTTCCTGGGCAATGACGTCGCCGATCATCGCGCGCGTGACTTCGTGCTGCGGACGCAGGAACACGTCGATCACGCGACCCGATTCCACCACCTGGCCGGCCTCGAGCACGGCCACGCGGTCGCAAACCTGTTTGATCACTTCCATCTGGTGCGTGATCATCACGATGGTCAGGCCAAGCTCGCGATTGATCTGCTTGAGCAGGTCGAGAATCGCGCGCGTCGTTTCAGGATCCAGCGCCGAGGTTGCCTCGTCCGACAGCAGCACCTTCGGCTTGCTGGCCAGGGCCCGCGCAATGCCGACGCGCTGCTTCTGCCCGCCACTGATCTGGGCGGGATAGCGGTCACGCAGCTTCGACAGCCCGACCAGTTCGAGCAGCGGTTCCACCGTCGACGCGATCTCCTGCTTCGACTTGCCGGCCAGCTCGAGCGGCAGCGCCACGTTGTCATAGACCGTGCGCGACGACAGCAGGTTGAAGTGCTGGAAGATCATGCCGATCTCGCGGCGGGCCTCGCGCAGCGCGCCCTTGTCGAGCGCGGTCAGATCCTGGCCGGCGACGATCACGCGGCCGCTGGTGGGCCGGTTCAGCAGGTTGATGGCGCGCACCAGCGTGCTCTTGCCGGCGCCGCTTCGGCCGATGATGCCGAAGATCTCACCGGAGGCGATGGAGAGGCTGACGTCCCTCAGCGCATGAACTTCCCCCGACCCGCCGGGGAACCGCTGCGAGAGTCCTTGCAGTTCAATCATGGAAAGTAAAAAGAAAACGGCAACATCGCGGGGTCCCCTGCGTTGTTGCCGCACTTTATTTTTGTGAAGCGAACATTTTATGCGATCCGCTTCATACCTCAAACGAGATTTTTTCGATGGCTTTATGCGCTGGCGTCATATAGACGCCTTCATAAGTGGCGCATTTGTCACCTTCAGGTCTCAACCAGCACCTTCAGATGGGCGAATACGCTTCGCGCCAGGGCGCTAAGGTTGTACCCCCCCTCCAGGCAACTCACGATGCGGCCCTTCGCATGAGCGCGCGCCACGTCAACGAGCTGCTGCGTGATCCACGCATAGTCCTGCTCGACCAGCCCCATCTGTCCGAGATCATCCTCGCGGTGCGCATCGAAGCCGGCGGAGATAAACAGCATCTCGGGCTTGAATTCGTTGAGCCGCGGCAGCCAGATCGTTTCCACGACCTCGCGCACGGCCAGGCCGTTGGAGTACGCGGGCAGCGGGATGTTCGACATGTTCGGCGCGAAGTGCTCCGTGCCGCTGTACGGGTAGAACGGGTGCTGAAAAAAGCTGCACATCAGCACCTGCGGGTCGTCGCGGAAGGCCGCCTCGGTGCCGTTGCCGTGGTGCACATCGAAATCGACGATCGCCACGCGCGACAGGCCGTGCGCCGTCAGCGCATGTCGTGCCGCGATCGCCACGTTATCGAAGAAACAGAATCCCATCGCGCGATCGGGCTCGGCATGATGGCCCGGCGGACGCGCACAGCAGAACGCGTTCTCCAGTTCGCCGGCAATGACGGCATCCGTGGCAGCCACCGCCGCACCAGCCGCATGTCTGGCAGCGGTGAGCGTGTGCGGGTTCATCAGGGTATCGGGATCGATCGGGTGGTAGCCGGTGGCGGGACTCATCGCGACAAGGCTGGCCACATATTCGGGTCGATGCACGCGCTCGATTTGCGCGTCGGTGGCAGCCGGCGCCTCCCGCCGGTCCAGCAGGCCATCCATCCCATGCGAAATCAGATGGTCCTCGATAGCCTGCAGGCGTTCCGGGCATTCAGGATGGAAATGCCCCATCTCATGCATCAGGAACGACGGATGCGTGTAGTAGCCCGTTGACATTATTCGTTATGGGTCAAGTTCGTCTCCAGACGCTACGTTAGCACATGACGTGCCCCGCGCTTCTACGCCTGTTGGCTGTCGTGTACGGCACGCCGGAATACGCCCTCGACGAGGCGTCGCGTACATCGCATCCGCTATACTCGGTGCGACTTGCAAAGGACAACATGACCGACCACCAGCGCACCCTGCGCCGCCCGCTGCTGGGCGCCGCACTCACCGCTGCCGCATTGGGCCTGTGCGGCATTTCTCCTCGGCTTCTCGCCGCCGGCAAGCGCCGCGTGAGCGTCCGGGAAGAGGAGATCGAACCGGGCCGCTATCAGAATCATCCGCAAACCCGCGCATTCATCGACGAGATGGTGGCCAGCAACGGCTTCCAGCGGGCCGAACTCGAGGGCTGGTTCAGCCAGGCGGTCTATTCCACGACGGTCGCACGGCTGATCATGCCGCCGACCACCCCGGGCAAGAAAAGCTGGCGGGCGTACCGGTCACGCTTTATCGAACCGATCCGCATCAACGCCGGCGTGCGCTTCTGGCAGCAGAACCGCGAGACGCTGCGTCGCGCCGAGGCCGAGTTCGGCGTGCCGGCATCGGTCATCGTCGGCATCATCGGGGTGGAGACGATCTACGGGCGCGATATGGGCAACTTCCGCGTCCTGGACTCGCTCTCGACGCTGGCGTTCGACTACCCCGACACCCCGAACCGTGAGGCGCGCACCAAGCTCTTCCGGAATCAGCTCGCCGACTACCTGCTCTGGTGCCGCGACACCAAGACCGACGTATTTTCGGTGCTGGGCTCCTATGCCGGCGCAATCGGCATCCCGCAGTTCATGCCCACGAGTCTGCGCGAGTACGCGGTCGACTATGACGGCGACGGGCATATCGACCTGCGCAATAGCCCGACCGATGCCATTGGCAGCGTCGGCCGATTCCTGCAACTGCATGGCTGGGAACAGGGACGTCCGGTGGTCTGGCAGATCGCCAACGACGATGGCAGCCGAGGCGTTGCCGCGGCCGCGGCCGACGGCGAACCGTGGCCGACACGCACGCTCAACCAGCTCACGCGCGCCGGACTGCGCGTGGACGAACCCATCGACGTCGCCCGCGAAGGCGAAACAGGCGTGTTGATCGCCGATCTCCCAACGCCTGACCAGCCGACCGAATATGTGATCGGCCTGCGCAACTTCTACGTGCTGACGCGGTACAACCGGAGCTTCTTCTACGCGCTGACGGTGTATCAGCTTGGTGAGGCCGTGAAGGCCGCCATGGCCTGAACGCCCAGCGGCAACAGCAAAGAAAAAGGCCCCGCGGCGCAAGCCTGCGGGGCCTTTCTTTCAGGGCAGGTCCGGGCGATCAGGCCGGGAACACGCCCGTCGACAGATAGCGGTCGCCGCGATCGCACACGACGAACACGATCGTCGCATTCTCGACCTCTTCGGCAATCCTCAGCGCCACGCACAGGGCGCCTGCGGCAGAGATACCTGCAAAGATGCCTTCCTCACGCGCCATGCGGCGAGCCATATGCTCCGCATCGGCCTGCGTCACGGGCTCCTGGCGATCAATGAACTTCGGATCGTAGATCTTCGGCAGATACGCTTCCGGCCATTTGCGGATACCCGGGATACGCGAGCCTTCAGCCGGCTGCGCGCCAATGATCTGGATCAGCGGGTTCTTTTCCTTCAGATAGCGTGACACGCCGGTGATCGTGCCCGTGGTGCCCATCGCCGAAACGAAGTGGGTCACGCGACCGTCAGTGTCTTTCCAGATCTCCGGGCCAGTCGTCTCGTAGTGCGCCAGCGGATTGTCCGGATTGGCGAACTGGTCGAGGATCACGCCCTTGCCGTCACGCTCCATGGCATCGGCCAGATCGCGGGCATATTCCATGCCACCCTTGACCGGCGTCAGGATGATTTCAGCGCCATACGCCGCCATGCTCTGGCGACGCTCGAGACTCAGGTCCTCGGGCATGATCAGGACCATGCGATAGCCGCGGATAGCCGCGGCCATGGCCAGCGCGATGCCGGTATTGCCGGAAGTTGCTTCGATCAGCGTATCGCCGGGCTTGATGCGGCCACGGGCCTCGGCATGGCGGATCATCGACACCGCCGGACGGTCCTTGACCGAACCTGCCGGGTTGTTGCCTTCGAGCTTGCCGAGAATCACATTGCCGCGTGCCTCGATCGCGGTGCCGGGAATGCGTTGGAGTCGGACCAACGGCGTGTTGCCGATGGTGTCTTCAATCGTTTTATAAGCCATGGGTGCGGTGTCGGTCGGTTTTTCGCAGGCCATTGTAATGCACCCAACTTATCCGCACCGGCGGCCGGGCCATTTCCAGGCACCCAGCCGGCGGGATTCCCTATGGCAGATCAATGCGTCAGGCCCTGCTCCTGCGTCCGGCCCTTGCCGAGCAGGTGGTACAGCAGGATGGCGCCAAACGTCGCGGTACCGATGCCGCCAAGCGTCAGGCCGCCAAGCTTCAGGGTCAAATCGCCGGCAGCCACCGTCAGAGTGGCGCCCACGGTAATCAGATTGCGCGAGCTTGAGAAATCGACGTGGTTCTGCACCCAGATGCGGCCGGCCGTCGCCGAAATCAGGCCGAACACGACGATGGTCAGGCCCCCGATCACCGGCCCCGGGATCGTCAGGATCAGCGCACCGAACTTCGGCGAGAAGCCGAGCAGGATAGCCACGGCGGCCGCCACCACGAAGATCAGCGTCGAATAGATCTTGGTCACCGCCATCACGCCCATGTTCTCAGCGTAGGTGGTCACGCCAGTGCCGCCACCGGCCGCCGACAACATCGTCGCTACACCGTCACCGATGAAGGCGCGGCCGATGTACGGATCGAGGTTGCGGCCAGTCATGACGCCGATCGCCTTGATATGCCCGAGATTCTCCGCCACGAGCACGATGGCCACCGGCGCGATCAGCAGCATGGCATTGGCCTGGAATACCGGCGCCGTGAACTCCGGCATGCCGAACCAGCTCGCCGCCACCACACCCGAAAAGTCGATGGCCTTGCCCAGCCCCATCAGGTTGGTGGCAACGTAGTAGGCGAGATAGCCGGCCAGTCCGCCCAGCAGCACCGGCAGGCGGCCAAGCATACCTGGCGCGCGCACGGCGATCAGGCCGACAGCCAGCACGGTCAGCAAGCCCACCCAGGTATCGAGCGGCGCGGCGCTGACCGCCTTGACCGCCACCGGCGCAAGGTTCAGGCCGATTGCCGCGACGATCGCGCCAGTCACGACCGGCGGCATCAGCTTTTCCACCCAACCGTACCCAACTGCCTGCACGACGAGGCCGATGATCGTATATAACGCGCCCGCCGCGATGATGCCGCCCAGCGCCAGGGGAATATTGGGATTCGGACCACTACCCGCATAGCCAGTGGCCGCGATAACAACGGCGATGAACGCAAAGCTCGAGCCGAGATAGCTCGGCACGCGACCGCGAACAAAAAGGAAGAACAGCAGGGTGCCGATGCCCGAGAACAGGATGGCGATATTAGGATGGAAACCCATCAGGATCGGCGCGATCGCGGTCGACCCGAACATCGCCACCACGTGCTGGATACCCGCCAGCAGCGTCTGTCCGGCGGGCAGGCGCTCGTCGGGGCCGATCACGCCCTCGGTCTTGAGCCGCCACTTCGGAAAAAAACCTTCCCCCCCAGCATTGTCCTGGCCATTCGCCATGTTGTTCTCTCCCTTTTCAGCGGCGGCCCGGCTCACATCAGGCACGCCAGTTGGTTGGTCTTGTTCGATGGTTTTGTCGGATTGCACGGCCCGGCGACCACTGTCGGCAGTGGCGTTGCGCATGATACTCCGCACCCCGGGCCGTGCAAACGGCACCTCGTACCGCAAGCACAACGCATACCAGCCTGCGATTGTTGACCCGGGTGCGGATCCGCTGGCGTCAGCGGGCGGCAGCCTTGGGCGCTGGCCGGGCATCCTTGCGCGCGACGTCCGGCGCCTTGCCGAAGCTCAACCCCGCTGCCTGCAAGTTGGCCACCGATTTCGGCCCGATGCCAGGGACCCGATCTACCAGGTCGTTGGCATCCTTGAATGCACCGTTCTTGCCGCGCTCATCGGCGATACGCTTGGCGGTGGCCGGCCCAATGCCCTTGACCGTGGCAAGCGCCACTTCGTCGGCACTGTTGACATCGACATCAGCATAGGCCGGGCTCATGGCCAGGATCGACATCGAAAGCCCGATTGCGGCGCCCACGCGGCGCGCGGTACGCATACAGCGATGCAGCGAGATTTCAGGGAGGGAAAGATCGAACGTCCTGCGCATCAGAAAGACTCCTGTTCATTGGTCTGGTTGATGCCCGGCCGCCGGGTGGCGACGGGCAAACGCAGGATAGGAGTCCGAGCAGGTGTCGGAAGGGTCTGGACACGAAGGTTCACAACCTTCGCGCCATTGTGTGTCGAATCAAAATAACCGCGTTGCAGTCCGCGGCTTCCACGCAACAGGGGACGACGAACGCACCCTGCAAACGAACCTTAGGCGCTTCGCTCCAGCAGCCACTTGCAGTACCGGCTGACGCCTTCCTGCACGGTCAGGAACTGGTCGCTGTAGCCCGCCCCACGCAGGCGCGATACATCCGACTGCGTGAAGCATTGATACTTGCCGCGCAGGGCATCAGGGAACTTGACGTACTCGACCAGCCCTTCCTGCACCATTTCGTCGAGCGAGAGCGCCGGCTTGCCTTCCGACTCGCGCAGCGCATTGACCACCGAGACGGCGATGTCGTTGAACGGCTGCGACCGGCCTGTACCGAGGTTGAAGATGCCGGACTTCTCGGGATGGTCCAGGAAGTACAGATTGACCTTGACCACGTCCTCCACGGACACGAAGTCCCGGCTCTGCGTACCCGGCGCGTAGCCGTTGTACTCGCCAAACAGCTTGACCGTGCCTTCGGCGCGGAACTGATTGAAGTGATGGAACGCCACCGACGCCATACGGCCCTTGTGGAATTCGCGCGGCCCGTAGACGTTGAAGTAGCGGAAGCCCACGATCTGCGAATGGGCGGAAGACAGGCGACGGCGCACCACCTGGTCGAACAGGAACTTGGAGTAGCCGTAGACGTTCAGCGGCTTTTCGTAGTCACGGTCCTCGCGAAACATCGTCGAAGCGCCATAAGTGGCCGCCGACGACGCGTACAGGAACTGGGCGCCCTGCTCCAGGCACGCCTCCAGCAAGGCGAGCGTGTAGCGGTAGTTGTTCTCCATCATGTAGCGACCGTCGGTCTCCATCGTGTCGGAGCAGGCGCCTTCATGGAATACCGCGCGAACATTGCCGAAATCGCCGCGCGCGAAGCGGGCGACGAAGTCGGTCTTGTCCAGGTAGCCGGCAATCTCGCAGTCGACGAGATTGTTGAACTTCTCGGCACGGGTCAGGTTGTCCACGGCGATGATGTTCGTCTCGCCGCGCTCGTTCAGGCCCTTGACGATGTTGCTGCCGATAAAGCCGGCAGCGCCGGTCACGATGATGGTCATGGCGGATTCAGGCTCGGTGGCGCCGCTCAGGCAGCGCCGAACAATTCGGAATAAGTAACAACGGCGGTACCCAGCTTGCCGACAACGATGGCGCCGGCACGATTGGCGTGCTGAACCGCTTCCTTGAGCGGCACGCCCGCGCCGAGCATGGTGGCCAGCGTGGCGATGACAGTGTCACCGGCCCCCGATACATCATAGACCTCGCGCGCCTGCGCCGAGACATGCAGGACTTCGGCCTCGGTGTAGAGCGTCATGCCCTCTTCCGAGCGTGTCAGTAGCAGCGCCTCGAGTTGCAGCTCGCGCCGCAGGTTCTGGGCGCGGATCGTCAGGTCCGCCTCGGTCTTCCAGGCACCCACCACGGCACGCATTTCCGCGCGGTTCGGCGTGATCAGCGTGGCGCCGCGATAGCGCGAGTAGTCATCCCCCTTGGGATCGACAAGCACGGCCCGCCCGGCGGCGCGGCCTGCCTCGACCATGCGGCCGACATGCGTCAACCCGCCCTTGCCGTAGTCGGACAGCACCAGCACCTTGTAGTCGCTGATCAGCGTGCCGAAGCGTTCCTGCACCGACGCCAGCACTTCGCTGGCCGGCGCATTTTCGAAATCGACACGCAGCAGTTGCTGCTGGTGGGCCACCACTCGCAGCTTGATCGTCGTGCTCAGGCTGGCATCACGATGCAGGTACGGCTGCACGTGGCTGGCATTGAGCAGCGCTTCAAGCGTGCGGCCGGGTTCGTCGTCACCGACCACCCCCAGCATGCCAACCTTCGCGCCCAGCGCGGCGGCGTTGCGCGCCACGTTGGCGGCGCCGCCCAGGCGCTCGTCGCTGCGCTTGATCTGCACCACCGGCACGGGGGCTTCGGGAGAAATGCGTTCGACATCGCCGAACCAGTAGCGGTCCAACATCATGTCGCCCACTACCAGCACTTGCGCTTGTCGGATCTGATCCAGCGAAATCGGGTTCTTGCTCATGAACTTCCCTTTGCGCCCTGGCCGCGCCCAACTGGGACGCGGCTCGATCGGGCTCTCACGGATACGCGGATTGAACGGGTCAGCGCGCCGAGCTCGAGCGCCCGATCGCGTGGTACTCGATGCCGGCCTCGGCCATGGCATCGGGTTCGTAGAGATTACGACCATCAATAATGACAGGCGTTTTGAGCATGTTACGAATTTGCGAGAAATCCGGGCTGCGGAACACCTTCCATTCGGTCACGATCACGAGTGCGTCGGCATCCTTGAGCACGTCCATCTGGGCATTGCAGAACTGGATGCGCGCCATGGCGTCCGGAATATCGGCCAGATCGAGCTCGATCACGCGACGCGCCTCTTCCATCGCCACCGGATCATGCACGCGCAACGACGCGCCGCGCGAAATCAGCTCGCGCGCCAGCACGCGGGACGGCGCCTCGCGCATATCGTCGGTATTCGGCTTGAATGCCAGTCCCCAGACGCCAAACGTCTTGCCTGTCAGATCCTCGCCAAATCGCTTGATGATCTTGTCGCCAAGCACCTGCTTCTGGGAATCGTTGACGGCCTCCACGGCCTCCAGCACGCGCATCGGCTTGCCGTGGGCGCTAGCCGTGCGCATCAGCGCCTGCACGTCCTTCGGGAAGCACGAACCGCCATAGCCTGCGCCGGCGTACAGGAAGCTATAGCCAATACGCGGATCCGAACCGATGCCGAGGCGCACGAGTTCGATGTCCGCACCGACCTCGTCGGCCAGATTGGCCAGCTCGTTCATAAAGGAGATACGCGTGGCCAGCATCGAGTTCGCGGCGTACTTGGTGAACTCGGCCGAACGGACATCCATATAGAACGTGCGCTCGTGGTTACGATTGAACGGCGAGTAGAGCTGACGCATGATCGCCTGCGCATGGCGGCCCGCAACGTCGGGCGCGCAGCCCAGCACGATACGGTCCGGACGCATGAAGTCTTCCACGGCCGCGCCTTCCTTCAGGAACTCGGGGTTCGACACCACCGAGAACTGCAGGTCTTCCAGACCGCGCGCGGCCAGTTCCTCGCGAATCACGGCGCTGACGCGATCGCCTGTGCCAACCGGCACGGTCGACTTGTCCACCACCACCTTGAAGCCGGTCATATGCCGGCCGATATTGCGGGCCGCTGCCAGCACGTACTTCAGATCCGCCGAGCCGTCTTCGTCCGGCGGGGTACCCACGGCGATGAACTGTACGTCGGCATGTTCGACGCTGGCGGCAACATCGGTCGAGAACGTCAGGCGGCCGGCCGCACGGTTGCGGTCAATCAGCTCTTTCAGGCCTGGTTCGTAGATCGGCACGCCGCCGGCATTCAGCAGCGCGATCTTCTTTTCGTCGACATCGAGGCAGAACACGGAGTTGCCGAGTTCGGCCAGACAGGCGCCGGTCACCAGACCGACATAGCCGCTACCGATAATCGTGACTTTCATTGCGGAAGCTCCAGAATAGTAATGATCTTGATCGCCCGGGGCATTGCGTGTAGCGGCTTAGCCCAGCGCTTCGGAGCGGCGTGGCGCATACGTTTCCCAGCGGTTGCAGCCAGGGCATTGCCAGTAGAAAAGGCGGGCACGGAAGCCACATTCACGGCAGGTATAACGCGCCAGATTGCGAGTGCGCAGTTGCAGCAGATCGCGGATGGCGGCCGTTTCCTGCGCCTGCGGGGCGACCACGGCATCCCCACCACCTTCGGCGGATTCGGCTGACTGCTCCTGCGCCGCCTGGTTCTCGGCGGCCTGTGCCTCGAAATACTTGGTCAAGGCGAGCAGCGTCGGCTGGCGACGCAGTTGCTCGCGCATCAAAGCAGCCGCGGCCACGGGGCCGTTCACTTCAAGTTCGGTGCGATACGCCGTATCGAGCAGTTCGGGGGCCAGGTTGCCCTTCAGTAGGCCGTGCAACCACTCCAGTGCCTTGCCCTGTTCGCCGAGCGTCGCATACGCCTTCACGACCTTGTCGGCGACGAGCGGCACATAGGCGGCATCCTGCGCTTCGATCGCTAGCCATTGCTTGAGCGCGCCTTCAGTGTCACCGCCTGCGGCGGAGACGTCGCCAAGCAGGATCGGCGCACGCACATTGGCGGGATTCTCCTGCATGGCACGGCGCAGCCATTCCACCGCATCCTCGGGACGCTTCTTCAGCAGCGCATCTTGGGCCAGCTCGCAGCAGAACTGGGCGATCTGTACGCGATAGTCCTGCTGGTCGAGTGCTTGCAGTTCGCGTGCCGCTTCGATGGCTTTCTGCCACTCCTTCTCGACTTCATACAGTTCGAGCAGCACACGCTTGGCCGAGGCCGCGTAGGGACCGGACATCAGCCGGCGCAGCGACTCTTCCGCACGGTCTAGCAGGCCGGCGCGCAGGAAGTCCTGCCCCAACTCATATAGCGCGTGTTCGCGTTCGGGCTCCGGCAGATCGGGACGCGTGGCAAGGTTCTGGTGCACGCGAATCGCGCGTTCGGTTTCGCCACGGCGGCGAAACAGCGCGCCGAGCGCGAAGTGAAGCTCGGTGGTTTCCGGATCGAGGCGCGCCACTTCGACAAAGGCGTCGATGGCCTGATCCGGTTGTTCGTTCAGCAGGAAATTGAGGCCCTTGAAGTACGAGCGCGGCAAGGCACCCTGCTCGCTGATGAGCTGGCGCAGATCAAAGCGTGCCGCCATCCAGCCTAGGCCAAAGACAAGTGGCAACGCCAGCAGCCACCAGGTTTCAAACATCATGGGTCAGACTTTCGGACCGACTACGTTATAAGGAACGCCGGGCTTGGCCTCGGGCGGCACTGCCTCGGCGGGCGACGTTGCCCGCGCTTCGCCAAGCGCCCGTCGCAAGCGCCCTGCCTCCATGCGCTGTCGCATCAGTCCTGGCGCCACGGCAGCCAATGCCGCGACGATGCCCAGGGCAAATGCTGCCAGCAGGATCAGGATCAGCGGCGCATGCCAGACCGCACCGAAGAACAGTTGCAGGGATGCATCGCCAGTGTTTCGCAGGGCCAGCACGAACAACAGGACGAACAGGACAATGCGGAAAATCCAGGCGACGAGTTTCATGCGGTCAGAGCCATCGAAATTGGATCGGAATCGTCAGGATATGCAGGAAACGCATCCGGACATCTCCGGCGACGGATTCCCGGCATTGTAACGGAATCACTTATGACAAACGGTAACCATTGGTCGCATCGCGACTAGGTCGGCTCAACAGTTGCGCAACAAAAAAGCGCCCCCGAGGGAGCGCTTTCCAACAGACTTCCAGTCAGGCCAGCAAGCCTTCCAGTCCGATCAGGACCGTACCAGATTGAGCTGACCATCATCGTGCAACGACGCCGGCGATTGCGAGCCAAGCTGCGATTGCCCGGATTTGCCGTGCGGGGCATGACCGTTGCCGTTCATGCCGCCGCCCTGCGCCACCGTACGATCGACGCGTTCGCGCAACTCCTTGCCAGCCTTGAAGTGCGGCACCCGTTTCTCGGGCACCAGCACTCGTTCGCCGGACTTGGGGTTGCGGCCCACGCGGGGCGGCCGCTTGTTCAAACCAAAACTGCCGAAACCTCGGATTTCGATGCGATGGCCATCGGCCAGCGCCTCGGACATCGCGTCGAGAATCGTTTTCACCGAGATGTCCGCATCCCGCAGCAGCAACTGCGGAAAGCGGGCAGCCAGTTTTTCGACGAGCTCTGACTTGGTCATGGGCGGTCTCGCTGCGCGCGGCGCGGCTCGATATTACTGGTTGTCCTGGCCGAGCTTGGCCTTCAGCAGTGCGCCGAGGTTGGTCGTGCCAGCCGTGCCGGTGTCAGCCTGGAACTTCTGCATCGCTTCTTGCTGCTCTGCGGAATCCTTGGCCTTGATCGACAGGTTGATGTTGCGCGACTTGCGGTCGACGTTCACCACCAGGGCGGTGATCTGCTCGCCTTCCTTCAGCACGTTGCGGGCGTCTTCCACGCGATCGGCGGAGATTTCCGAAGCGCGCAGGTAGCCTTCCACGTCGTCAGCCAGCTGCACCACGGCGCCCTTCGCGTCAACGGCCTTGATCGTGCCATTCACGAGCGAGCCCTTGTCGTTGGCCGAGATGAAGTTGTTGAACGGATCGCCCGACAGTTGCTTGATGCCCAGCGAGATGCGTTCCTTGTCGACGTCGATGCCCAGAACGACAGCTTCCACTTCGTCGCCCTTCTTGTACTTGCGCACGGCTTCTTCGCCCGACTCTTGCCACGACAGGTCGGACAGGTGCACCAGGCCGTCGATGCCGCCAGGCAGACCGATGAACACGCCGAAGTCGGTGATCGACTTGATCTGGCCGGTCAGCTTGTCGCCCTTCTTGTGGTTGCGGCTGAAATCGTCCCACGGATTGGCCTTGCACTGCTTCATGCCCAGGCTGATACGACGCTTGTCTTCGTCGATATCCAGAACCATGACTTCCACTTCGTCGCCCAGCTGGACAACCTTCGACGGAGCCACGTTCTTGTTGGTCCAGTCCATTTCGGACACGTGCACCAGACCTTCGATACCGGCTTCGATCTCGACGAACGCGCCGTAGTCGGTCAGGTTGGTCACCTTGCCGAACAGGCGGGTGCCTTGCGGGTAGCGGCGCGAGATGCCCACCCACGGATCTTCGCCCAGTTGCTTCACGCCCAGCGAGACGCGGTTCTTTTCCTGGTCGAACTTGAGGATCTTGGCGGTGATTTCCTGGCCAACCGACAGCACTTCGCTCGGGTGACGCACACGACGCCATGCCAGGTCGGTGATGTGCAACAGGCCGTCGATACCGCCGAGGTCCACGAACGCGCCGTAGTCGGTGATGTTCTTGACGATACCGTTGACGATCGCGCCTTCCTTCAGCGTTTCCATCAGCTTCTGACGCTCTTCGCCCAGCGTGGCTTCCACCACGGCGCGGCGCGACAGCACGACGTTGTTACGCTTGCGGTCGAGCTTGATGACCTTGAATTCCAGGGTCTTGCCTTCGTACGGCGTGGTGTCCTTGATCGGACGCACGTCGACGAGCGAACCCGGCAGGAAAGCACGGATGCCGTTGACCATGACGGTCAGGCCGCCCTTGACCTTGCCGGTCACGGTACCCGAGATGATCTCGCCGTCTTCCAGCGCCTTCTCGAGGTTCAGCCACGATGCCAGGCGCTTGGCCTTGTCGCGGGAAAGGATGGTGTCGCCATAGCCGTTCTCGAGCGCGTCGATGGCCACGGACACGTAGTCGCCGGCCTGCACTTCGAGTTCGCCCTGGTCGTTCAGGAACTCCTCCACCGGCACAAATGCCTCGGACTTGAGGCCGGCGTTGACGACCACGAAGTTGTGGTCGATGCGCACGACTTCAGCGGAAATCACTTCGCCAGCCTTCATATTGGAGCGGGCGATCGATTCCTCGAACAGTGCGGCAAAGGATTCGTTAGTTTGCAGGTCGGACATAAACGTAATTTAGCAATCCGCAGTACGCGGGCCGGCGCGACTATCGCGCTCAGTCTGCCTTGCGCAGCGGGGTCAAGTTGAACAACCGGTACCGGACGGGTTGGGTTCCGATACAGGTCCAGGTTGGCGCCTAGTGGTTTTAATCACCGCACTGCGGCGAACCACTCCAGCACCTGCGCCACCGCCTCTTCCACCGTCATTTCTGACGTATCGAGGCGATAAGCGCCTTCAGCGGGACGCAGCGGCGCGGCGGCACGGGTGCGATCCCGCGCGTCGCGTTCCTCAAGGTCACGCAAAAGGTCTTCGATATTAGCAGAAATTCCCTTATCAATCAATTGTTTATAGCGCCTACGAGCGCGGGCCTCCACGCTTGCGGTCAGGAACACCTTGAGCGGGGCATCCGGGAAGATCACCGTGCCCATGTCGCGGCCGTCGGCCACCAGGCCCGGGAGCTTGCGGAAGCCGCGCTGGAGTGCAGTCAACGCATCACGCACGGGCTGGTGCACGGCGATCGCGGACGCGCGGTTACCGATGGCTTCGAGGCGAATCGTCTGACTGACTTCCTCGCCGGACAGCCATACCCGGTCCGGGCCGAACTTGACATCGAGACGCGCGGCCATTTTTGCAAGGGTGTCGACGTCCTGCACGCCAACGTCTGCACGGTCGCTCGCCAGCGCCACGAGACGGTACAGCGCGCCGCTGTCGAGTAGATGAAAGCCGAGAGCATCCGCCACTTTGTGCGCCACGGTACCCTTACCGGATGCCGTCGGGCCATCAATGGTGATGACATCAACGATAGTCATTGATTATTACCAACGTAAAAACTATTAATTTCTAGAATCAATTGATACTCATTATCATTTGACTCATGGTTGCGCGGCTACCGGCCTTCCCTCTCCCGGCTCCCCCACAAAAGCGGTCGCGCAACCGCCCTGAATTCCCAAACGCGAGGCAATCTACCATGGCCAAGACCCTGACCTTCGGCATCATGCATCTGGGCATCGCTTTCAGCGTGACCTACGCCCTGACGGGCAGCCTGGCCATCAGCGGCGCGATTACATTCATCGAGCCCGCCGTGAACACGGTGGCTCACTACTTCTTCGACAAATTCTGGGAGCGCCGCGAACGCCAGGCCAAAACCCATGCAGCAACCCCCGAAGCAAAGACGGCGGCCCGTTACGCCGCCGCCTGATCATGGCCTCCCGGGCTGAGTGACCGCTTACCGCGCCACTCCGGCAAATACCTCGAAGTACTCGGGGAACGTCTTTGCCACACAGCCGGGGTCGTTGATCTTCACGGGCAACGGGCCGAATGCGGCCAACGAGAAACACATGGCCATCCGATGGTCATCATAGGTGCCAATTCCAGCAGCCGGGGTCTGCCACGTCGTCGGTGAGGCCGGCGGCGTCACTTTCAGGTAGTCAGCCCCCTCCTCCACCTCGGCGCCAAGCTTGCGCAGCTCCGTCGCCATCGCCGAGATGCGGTCCGTTTCCTTGACCCGCCAGCTGGCGATGTTGGTCAGCGTGGTGGTGCCCTCCGCGAACAGCGCGGCCACGGCCAGCGTCATCGCTGCATCAGGAATGTGATTGCAGTCGAGCTCGATGCCGTTGAGTCGGCCGTCGTCACGCTCGGTGCCGCGCACCTCAATCCAGTTGTCACCGGCCATCACGTTGGCGCCCATCCGGTTCAGCGCATCGGCAAACCGAACATCGCCCTGGATACTCGCCATGCCCACACCTTCCACGCGTACCGGGCCACCGCCGATGGCGCCCGCCGCCAGGAAGTACGATGCCGTGGACGCATCGCCCTCAACGTAAATCTCGCCCGGCGAACGGTACCGCGCGCCGGCCGGCAGGATAAAGCGCTCCCAGCCCTGTCTCTCAACGGCAATACCAAAGCGTGCCAGCAAGTTCAACGTGATCTCGATATACGGCTTCGAAATCAATTCGCCGACCACTTCTATCTCGATGCGACCCGATTGCGCCTGGGCCATTGGCAACGTCATCAACAGCGCGGTCAGGAACTGGCTCGATACATCGCCGCGCACACGGATCGGTGCATCAATGCGAATCTGCGCCGGGTTGATCTGCAAAGGCGGGTAGCCGGGCGTGCCCAGGTAATCCACCGATGCGCCGACCTGCCGCAGGCCATCGACCAGATCGCCGATCGGCCGCTCATGCATCCGCTGCACGCCGCTCAACTTGTACGTACCGCCTTGCAGCGCCAGTGCGGCGGTCAACGGCCGGATCGCGGTGCCGGCATTACCCATGAACAGTTCTGCCGCCTTGTTCGGGAAATTTCCGCCCACGCCGGACACGATGCAGTCGTTGCCCTCGCGCCGCCATGCCACGCCGAGTACCTTGAGCGCTTCGAGCATGACGCGCGTGTCGTCGGAATCGAGCAGGTCGCGGACGCGCGTCTCGCCGGTGGCGAGCGCCGACAGCAGCAGCACGCGATTGGAGATGCTCTTGGAGCCGGGCAGGCGCACCGTGCCGGAAGCACGGGTCAGGGGGCCGAGGGTCAGTTGTTCCATGTTTTCTGCAGCATGGCCGTTGCGCGCCGCGCGCGCTGGCGGCATCAGGGTTCGACGTTGTTGGCAGCCGTCCGTGCGGCGCCCCATTTCAGGCGTGTGTCGCTGGCACGCGCGAACAGCCGTTCGAGCGCCGCGCCATCGCCTTCCTTGATCTTGGTCTTCAGATGCGCCAGCACGGACTCGTAGATACTGATCTCGCGCAGCAACGCATCCTTGTTGGCGATGCAGATATCGCGCCACATCTCTGGCGACGACGCCGCGATGCGCGTGAAGTCGCGGAAGCCACCGCCCGCAAAGTCCAGCTTCAGTGCCGCGTCCTCCGCGTTGGCCACCTGGGCCACGAGCGCGTACGACAGCAGATGCGGCAGGTGGCTGACCGACGCAAACACGGCATCGTGTTGCACGGCCGACATCACGTGGCAATCAGCACCCGTGGCTTCCCACATGGCGCGCACAGCGGCCACGTCCGCCCGCGAGTTTTCCTGCAACGGGCAAAGCACCACCTTCTTGCCTGCGTAGAGGTCGTCGAGCGCAGCCTCCACGCCGTTCAGCTCACGACCCGCGATCGGATGGGCGGGCACGAACTGGGCAACCTTGTCGCCGAGCGCGGTCTTGGCCGCCATGATGACGTCGGACTTGGTGCTGCCTGCGTCGGTCACGATCGTGCCCGGCTGCAGATGTGGTTCCAGCGCGTGGAGCAGTGCGAAATTCTGCGCCACGGGCGCGCACAGCACCACCAGACTTGCGCCTCGCATCGCGTCCTCAAGCGATGCGGCCTCGTCGATGACGCCGAGCGCCTTGGCCTTGTCCAGCGACGCCGCAGAACGGCCTACACCCACGACCGTCCCCACCACGCCCGCGCGCTTGAGCGACAGCGCCAGCGATCCGCCAATCAGGCCGACGCCGACAATCACGACTTTCGAAAAATGCAATGCGCTCACGGTTTCAGACATGCTTGAGTTTCACTTCAGGGCCTGTTCCAGCGCCGCGATAAACGCGTCGTTCTCTTCCGGCAGACCGATCGTCACGCGCAGCCACTGCGGCAGGCCATAGTTGGCCACGGGGCGCACGATCACACCTTGCTTCAGCAGCGCCAGATTGACCCGCGCGCCAGCGCCATCGTCGCCACCCACGCGAACCATGACAAAGTTGCCGGACGATTTCACGTACTCGAGCCCACTCCGCTCGAACGCTTCCACCAGCCGCGCCTTGCCCTGACGATTCAATTCGGCGCTGCGTTGCAGAAACGCCGTATCGTCGAGCGCTGCCACAGCAGCAGCCTGTGCGAGGCTGTTGACGTTGAACGGCTGTCGCACACGGTTCAGCAGATCGGTAAGCTGGGGCTGTGCCACGCCATAGCCGACCCGCAGCCCCGCCAGCCCATAGGCCTTCGAGAACGTCCGCGACACCATCAGGTTCGGATACTTGCGCACCCAGGCAACCGATTCGTACTGCTGGCCCGCATCGAGATACTCGTTGTAGGCCTCATCCAGCACAACCACCACATGCGGCGGCACCTTGGCCAGAAAAGCCTCGATCTCGGCGGCGGACACGAATGTGCCTGTCGGGTTATTCGGATTGGCGATGAAGACGAGCTTGGTGTCGGGCGCAATCGCCGCAGCCATCGCATCGAGATCGTGCCCATAGTCGCGCGACTTGACCTCGATGGCGCGCGCGCCAACTTCCTGCGTAGCCAGTGCGTAGACCGCAAACGAGTACTCGGCGTAGACGATCGACTCGCCATTGCGCACCAATGCGTGCGCGGCCAGTTCCAGAATGTCGTTGCTACCGTTGCCGAGCGTCAGCCACTCGGCCGGCACATCGTATTTCTCCGACAGCTTCGCCTTCAGCTCGAAGCCGTTGCTGTCCGGATAGCGGCCCAGATCCTCCGTCGCGGCGGCGATAGCCGCCTTTGCCGAGGCCGGCATGCCAAGCGGGTTCTCGTTCGACGCCAGCTTGACGATGCGCGCCTCGTCGAGTCCGAATTCGCGAGCCACTTCCGAGATCGGCTTGCCCGCGATATACGGCGAGATCTTGCGCACATAGGACGGACCAAAGTAGTCAGCCGCGTTCTCCTGCACTGCCATGTCTGTCTCCTCGCTGCCGTTATTTGCTGGATGGGTACGAGCCCAGCACCTTCAGGTACGCGGCATTGCGACGCAGCGTCTCGATCGCCCGCGTCACGGCCGGTTCGTGCTGATGGCCTTCCACATCCACGTAGAAGTAGTACTCCCACGCGCCGCTGCGCGCCGGGCGCGACTCAAACCGGCACATCGACACGCCATTCTCGGCCAGTGGCGCCAGCAGTTGATACACGGCGCCCGCCTTGTTCGGCACCGACAGGATCAACGAGGTCTGATCGCTGCCAGAAGGCTCGGTCTCATAGCGGCCGATCACTGCGAAACGGGTGCGATTGTGCGGATCGTCCTGGATGTGCGAACGGATAATGTGCAGGTGATAGCGATTGGCCGCCGATTCACCGGCAATCGCCGCAACGGTAGGGTCCTCACTGGCCATGCGCGCGGCCTCGGCATTGCTGGACACAGCCTGGCGCTCCAGATGCGGATAGTTCGCGGACAGCCAGTTCTGGCACTGCGCGAGCGCCTGCGCATGAGCACGCACGACGGTCACACCCTTCATGTCCGGCGTGGATGCCATAAGGTTGTGGTGGACCTTCAGCGCGATCTCGCCACTGATCTTGAGCGACGTCTGCAGGAACAGATCGAGCGTGCGCGACACCGCGCCCTCGGTCGAGTTCTCTACCGGCACCACGCCGTACTCGACGGTACCGGCCTCCACGGCGCGGAACACCTCGTCAATGCTGGGGCACGGCACGCCCGTCACCTCGTGGCCGAAGTGCGCGTAGAGCGCCTGCTCGGAAAACGTTCCGGCCGGGCCCAGGAAGGCGATCTCAAGCGGCTTTTCCAGGCCGCGGCACGCGGACATCACCTCGCGCCAGATCGATGCCACGCTTTCGTCGAGCAGCGGTCCGGGGTTGGCGCCCTGCACCTTGCGGATCACCTGCAACTCGCGTTCGGGACGGAATACCGGGGCGCCGTACTTCTTCTTGACCTCGCCCACGTCGAGGGCGAGCTGGGCGCGACGATTGAGCAGCGCCAGCAGTTCACGGTCGACGGTGTCGATCTGGGTGCGCAGTGGCGCCAGATCGGCCGACAACGCCTGCTCCTGCGCGCTGGGTCCAGGAGCGTCCTGGCGCCCGGCTTCCTGTGCGGGGGCATCGGCGGCGGGGGACTTGTCTTGCTCTGTCATATCAAGGCCTGGCGGGCCGCGCGAAAAGGCGGCCTCGGAAAGTCTGGGGCGAAGCCACGCCGCGCGCATGGCTGTGCGCGGCGCGACGCTTTGACCGCCGTCAGGCGGCGGTACGCTCGAATTCGCGCATGAACTCGATCAGCGCGGTAACACCCTCGAGCGGCATCGCGTTGTAGATGCTTGCACGCATTCCGCCCACGGACTTGTGGCCCTTGAGCTGTACCAGGCCGTTCGCGCGCGCCTGGGTCAGGAACGCTTCGTTGCGCGATTCGTCGCGCAGGAAGAACGGTACGTTCATGCGCGAGCGGCAGCTGGGGTCGATTTCGTTGCGGTAGAAGTCGCTCTGGTCCAGGAAGTCGTACAGCGCGCGCGCCTTGGCGATATTGCGCTGCTCGATCGCGGGCACACCTCCCTGAGCCTTGAGCCACTTGAACACGAGCCCGGCGATGTAGATCGCATAGGTGGGCGGCGTGTTGTACATCGAATCATATTCGGCCACGAGGCGCCAGTTGAACGCCGACGGGCACAGCGGATGCGCGAAACCGATCAGGTCTTCGCGCACGATGACGATCGTCACACCGGCCGGGCCGATGTTCTTCTGGGCGCCGCCATAGACCACCTGCACGCGCGACCAGTCGATCGGGCGCGAAAGGATGTGGCTCGACGCATCGGCCACGACGATGCGGCCCTTGTCGTGCGTGCCGGTCTGGCCAATGTCGGGGATCTCCTGGAACTCCGTGCCAACGATCGTCTCATTGGTGCACAGGTGCACGTACGCGGCATCGTCCGACAGCTTCCACGATGCCACATCCGGGATCTTGTGCCACTTCTGGTCCTGGCTCGAAGCCACGATGTTGACTTCGCTGTAGCGACGCGCTTCCTGCTCGGTCTTGACGGACCACGTGCCGGTCACGACGAAATCGGTCTTCGGCTTTGCTGCGTTGATGCGACTGGCAAGATTCAGCGGCACGATGCCGTTCTCGCCGATCGCACCGCCTTGCAGGAACAGGATGCGGAAATTCTTGGGCACCTGCAGCAGTTCGCGCAGGTCAGCCAGCGCCTCGTTGTGAATTCCTTCGAACTCACGGCTGCGGTGGCTCATCTCCATCACAGATACACCCGTGCCGCGCCACGACAGCATTTCCTCGGCGGCCTGATGCAGGACTTCAGTCGGCAGGGCGGCCGGACCAGGCGAGAAATTGAACACGCGCTCGGCCAGGGAACGTTGCAGGCCGACGAGGGCGGGATTCTGGGGATCGTTCATGGAGGGAAGATGGAAAAATGGCTGCCGGTTTGAACCAAGCAGCCATTATCCCTCAAACCCACGCCCCTTGGACACCATGGGTGCCGGCCAGGGGCGGCGTGAGCGGCAGACCAGCCCGGGAGAATGCCCCACAGGCCAGCCACCGATCACCTGCGGATCACTTGCCGATCACTTCGCAGCGGCGGCGATTTCCTTCTCGGCGGCGTCACGCATCGACTTGCCAACCTGCGGGCCGTACTTCTGCATCATCGAACCCCAGATTTCCTGAGTGGCCTTGCCCTGGTTGGCCATGAACTTCTGGCCGGTCGGCGACTTCAGGAACGTGGTCAGGTCCTTGATTTCCTGCGTGGAGTAGTACTTGCCGAAGGCGTCGTAGTGAGCCTTGAGGGCGTCCTGCTTGAACGCATCGGTCGAGAAGGCCGTGCCGGCGCCATCGACCATGCGCTGTACAGCGCCGTTCTTCTTGAGCTTCTCGACAGCAGCTTGCTTCTGTTTGTCGTTCAGCGTCTTGTTCTCAACCAGCACCTGCTCCAGCACCAGCGGCGCTTCCTGCTTCGCGCCCTGCTGCCAGTTGTCGGCCTGACCCTTGACAGCCTGATCGGCCTGCATGACGGTCAGCAGTTCCTTGATGGCCGCGGTCTTATCCTTGTCGTCCGCCTGTGCATGCGCGGCTTGCGCCAGCATCATCATCGGAGCAACTGCAGCCAGAATAGCGATACGTCGATAGGTTTTGAGCATTATGACTCCCTGGAAAATAAGTCCGGATTAGTCCGCACGGCCGTCTGGCGAGTTCCGACCGTGGTTCCAATGTTGCAACAAATTACGAATTCGCATCCGCGTCAGTGGCTCCGGCATCGGTGGCGCCCGCGGCATCATCAGCCGCTTCGCCCTCCTCTGCCCCCGAGCCGTTGTCCGCGTCGCTTTCCACGATGCGCTGCAGACCCGACAGCTTGGTGCCCTCGTCGACGTTGATCAACGTCACACCCTGCGTAGCACGACCCATCTCGCGGATTTCGGCCACGCGGGTGCGAATCAGCACGCCGCCGGTCGTGATCAGCATGATTTCATCTTCGGGCGAAACCAGCGCCGCAGCCACCACGCGGCCATTGCGCTCGCTCGTCTGGATCGCAATCATGCCCTTGGTGCCACGTCCGTGTCGAGTGTATTCGGAGATCGGAGTGCGCTTGCCGTAACCATTCTCGGTTGCAGTCAGGACACTGCCCACCGGAGACATGTCTCCCTCTGCCACCGACGATTCCGTTTCCGCGGATTCGGCCGGCGCAACCAGCATGGCGATCACGGCCTGACCTTCATCGAGGTTCATGCCGCGGACACCACGCGCCTGCCGGCCCATCGGACGCACGTCGTTCTCATCGAATCGCACGGCCTTGCCGGCGTCGGAGAACAGCATCACGTCGTGCTGACCGTCGGTCACGGCAGCACCGATCAGGAAGTCGCCCTCGTCGAGATCGACGGCGATGATGCCCGCCTTGCGCGGATTCGAGAAATCGGTGAGCACAGTCTTCTTCACCGTGCCACGCGCCGTGGCCATGAAGATAAAGTGCTCGGCATCGAACTGGCGCACCGGCAGGATGACGTTGATCTTCTCGCCGTCGGCCAGCGGGAACATGTTCACGATCGGCCGTCCACGCGAATTGCGCGAGCCCTGCGGCACCTCATAGACCTTCAGCCAGTACAGCCGGCCCCGGTTCGAGAAGCACAGGATGTAGTCGTGCGTGTTTGCGACGAACAGCGTGTCGATCCAGTCGTCTTCCTTCGTCGCCGTCGCCAGCTTGCCGCGTCCACCACGCTTCTGCGCGCGGTACTCGGAAATCGGCTGGCTCTTCATATAGCCGGAATGCGACAGCGTCACGACCATGTCCTGCGGCGTGATCAGGTCCTCGGTATCGAGTTCGGTCGCGTTCAGCTCGATCTGCGAACGGCGCTCATCACCGAATTCCGCCCGGATCGCTCCAAGCTCGTCAGTGATGATCGTCGCGATGCGCTCCGGGCGGGCCAGGATGTCGAGCAGATCGGCGATCAGGCCCATGACCTCACGGTACTCCTGGACAATCTTGTCCTGCTCGAGCCCCGTGAGGCGTTGCAGGCGCATTTGCAGGATTTCCTGAGCCTGACCGTCGGACAGGCGATACAGGCCATCCGGCTGCATGCCGAACACCGCCGGCAGACCGTCCGGGCGGTACGACGCGCGGCCGCCCGCAGTGTCGCTTTCGGCACGTGCCAGCATTTCGCGCACCAGACCCGAATCCCAGGGCTTCGACATCAGCTCCTGCTTCGCGATCGGCGGCGTCGGCGCAGCCTTGATGATCGCGATGAACTCGTCGATGTTGGCCAGCGCCACGGCCAGGCCTTCCAGCACATGACCACGCTCGCGCGCCTTGCGCAGTTCGAACACGGTGCGGCGGGTGACCACCTCGCGCCGGTGCGACAGGAACGCATCCAGCATCTGGCGCAAGTTCAGCAGGCGCGGCTGGCCATCGACCAGGGCCACCATGTTCATGCCGAAGGTGTCCTGGAGCTGGGTGTTCTTATATAGGTTGTTCAGAACGACCTCGGGCACCTCATTGCGCTTGAGTTCGATCACCACACGCATACCTGACTTGTCAGATTCGTCGCGGATGTCCGAAATGCCTTCGACCTTCTTCTCGGTCACCAGCTCGGCAATGCGCTCGAGCAGTGTCCGCTTGTTCACCTGGTACGGCAGCTCGTCGACGATGATCGCCTGGCGCTGGCCCCGGTCGATGTCCTCGAAGTGCGTGCGGGCGCGCATGACCACACGGCCGCGGCCGGTGCGGTAGCCTTCGCGCACACCCTGGATGCCATAGATAATGCCGGCGGTCGGAAAATCGGGCGCCGGCACCAATTCGATCAGTTCATCGACGGTGGCATCGGGATTACGCAGCAGATGCAGACAGGCATCGACAACCTCATTGAGGTTATGCGGCGGAATATTGGTGGCCATGCCGACCGCAATACCCGACGAACCATTGATCAGAAGATTCGGAATACGTGCCGGCAAAATGCCAGGCTCTTTCTCCGAACCGTCATAGTTCGGTTCGAAATCGACAGTTTCCTTGTCAATATCCTGAAGCATTTCATGGGCAATCTTCGACAGGCGGATTTCGGTATAACGCATTGCCGCCGCGTTATCTCCATCCACCGAACCGAAGTTGCCCTGACCGTCGACCAGCATGTAGCGCAGGGAGAAATTCTGCGCCATACGCACGATCGTGTCGTACACCGCGGTATCGCCGTGCGGGTGATATTTACCAATCACATCGCCGACGATACGGGCCGACTTCTTGTACGGCCGGTTCCAGTCGTTGTTGAGCTCATGCATCGCAAACAGCACGCGCCGGTGTACCGGTTTCAGGCCGTCCCGAACGTCGGGAAGCGCGCGCCCCACGATTACGCTCATTGCGTAATCCAGGTATGAGCGGCGCATTTCCTCTTCCAGTGAGACCGGAAGGGTTTCTTTGGCGAATTGATCCATTGCGACGTGGTTTATGCGGCGGGTTTAGGCAAATGGGACTCCGATTCCCGCATGACGGAGACCGGCATACGGCATCGGGCGAACATGGCATTCTATCATGCACGCACCCCCCTTCCCGACCCTGCGGGAACCCCTCGCTCCCGCCCCTCGACGGCGCTTTCAGCGACCACCCCCTCACCCGGCAACCCCATATGGGACAAGGCTTTGCGGGCGCCGCAAGGCGGATGTTGCACAAACACCACAGGCCCAAAACCGCTTGGTTGAATCGAATATATTTACTTCTTAGGAAACGAGCCTTGTGGCACAATTCCCCAGCGAAGAGCCAGACGTTGTTCGAAGTGGATCATGCTCCACGTCGAGAATGTTATACTCCGAAGAATGTATGACTTGTTTTCGTCCATTTGCTCGCAGTAACCCTGCGGTGATCTCATCCTGAGAGGAGAAATATGAAAAAATTTGCCAAGCTCGCGCTCGTTGCAGCTACCGCAGTAATGGCTGCATCCGCTCAAGCCCAGTCCGTCCCCTATGAAAAGAAGGCAGTGAACGACAACTGGGGCAACGGTACGAGCGAGTACGTGTGGAAGAATGGCACGAACGAGCTCTGCTGGCGCGACAGCTCCTGGACCCCGGCAACGGCCAATGCACAGTGCGATGGCGCGCTGGCTCCGGCTGCTGCGGCTCCGGCCCCGACCCCGGTGGCACCGCCGGTTGTGTCGAGCGAGAAGGTCACTTTCGCTGCTGACACCCTGTTCGACTTCGACAAGGCTGTTCTGAAGCCCGAAGGCAAGGCCAAGCTGGACGACCTGGTTTCGAAGCTGCAAGGCATCACCCTGGAAGTGATCATCGCTGTTGGTCACACCGATTCGTTCGGTTCGGACAAGTACAACGATCGCCTGTCGATCCGTCGTGCTGAGTCGGTCAAGGCCTACCTGGTGAGCAAGGGCGTTGAAGCCAACCGCGTGTACACCGAAGGCAAGGGCAAGCGTCAGCTGAAGGTTGATCCGAAGTCGTGCAAGGGCAACCGCACTGCTCAGATCGCCTGCCAGCAGCCGAACCGTCGCGTGGAAGTCGAAGTGGTCGGCACCCGCAGCGCACGTTAATCGGATCCTCTCCGATGAAGAAAAGCCCAGCGCAAGCTGGGCTTTTTTTTTGGTAAAGTTGCCGCAGACTTCTCACCTGATTTGCCGCTCGCCGGCACCCATGATGTCGCAATCGACCACCCTGCACTCCACTCCCGATACGCCAAGCAGCCGCAACGCCGATCCGAAGGAGATCGACAAGTTCAGCGAGCTGGCCCACCGCTGGTGGGACCCCAACAGCGAGTTCAAGCCGCTGCATGACCTCAACCCGCTGCGCCTGGGCTGGATCGACGACATTGCCCACCTGTCGGGCAAGCAGGTCATCGACGTCGGCTGCGGAGGCGGCATCCTTTCCGAAAGCATGGCCCGCGCGGGCGCTACCGTGCGTGGCATCGACCTGTCTACGAAGGCGCTCAAGGTCGCCGACCTGCACAGCCTGGAATCGGGCGTGGCGGTGACCTACGAGGAGATCGCCGTCGAGGACCTGGCGGCCCGCGCGCCGGCCAGCGTCGACGTGGTGACGTGCATGGAAATGCTGGAGCATGTGCCCGACCCCCAGTCGATCGTGCGCGCGTGCATGACGCTCGCAAAGCCGGGCGGCTACGTCTTCTTCTCGACCATCAACCGCAACCTCAAGGCGTACCTGCTTGCCGTCGTCGGCGCCGAGTACGTATTGAACATGCTGCCGCGCGGCACGCACGACTACGAGAAATTCATCACGCCATCCGAACTCGCCCGCTTCGCGCGAAATGCCGGACTGGACATGATCGAGATGCGCGGCATGACCTACAACCCGTTGACGCAGATCTACTCGCTTGGCCGCGACACCGACGTCAATTACATGATGGCTTTCCGCAAGCCTTGAACCATGATGACGTTCGACGCAGTTTTCTTCGATCTTGACGGCACACTTGCCGATACCGCTCCTGACCTCGCCGCTGCCGCGAACCGGCTGGTCATCGAACATGGCATGTTGCCAGTCGCGTACGAACGGCTCCGTCCGGTAGCTTCGCACGGCGCGCGTGGCCTGCTCGGTGTGGCGTTCGGCAAGCGCCCGGAGGATCCCGAGTTCCCGGCCTTGCGCGACGCGTTCCTTGACTACTACGAGGCCGATATCGCCGTCCATACGCGCCTGTTCGAGGGGATGGACCAGGTGCTGGCGCAACTGGAGTCCACGGGCATTCGCTGGGGCATCGTGACCAACAAGATTGCCCGCTTCACCGTGCCGCTGGTCAATGCGATCGGCCTGACGCCACGCGCCTCGGCCGTGGTCAGTGGTGACACCACCCCTTACGCCAAGCCCCACCCCGCACCGCTGCTGCGAGCTGCGGAATTGAGCGGCGTGGCGCCCGGCCGGTGCATATACGTCGGCGACGATCTGCGCGACATTCAGGCTGGCCAGGCCGCCGGCATGACCACGGTCGCAGCGGCATACGGCTACTGCGGCGAAGCTGAACCTCCGGAAACCTGGGGCGCCGACTACCTGATCCGCCATCCAGCGGAACTGCTACCGCTATTCTCCTGACCAAGGAACAGAACCACGCGGAGTGCGTCGAAAGCAGGTACAATCCATGTTCTTTCGCGTTTTGACGCACATAGGGGCCGACCTGGTTTCGACGTGGGTTACAAAGCAGTGGAGGGCATACCGAGGACCCGTCACCTCGTTAATCAATGGGAATGCAATAACTGCTAACGACGAACGTTACGCACTGGCAGCCTAAGGGCCGCCGTCCTCGCACTGGCTCGCTGACGGGCTAGGGTTCGCAAGAACCAGCGAGGTCATTTACGTCAGATAAGCTTTGGGAGTGTCACGGGCCCGAGGACGAAAACCTAGTGACTCGCCGTCGTAGAGCGTGTTCGTCCGCGATGCGCCGGTTAAATCAAATGACAGAACTAAGTATGTAGAACTCTCTGTGGAGGGCTTGCGGACGCGGGTTCGATTCCCGCCGGCTCCACCACTATTTGAAAAACCAACCGTTCTCGGTTGGTTTTTTTTCGTCTGTTCCCCCCAGTGTTGGCGTGGTTTCCAGGCCTGGTCTCACGAGCGCCACCTCTGCAAAGGCGGCCTTTCCGCCCCCGCCGACGCATCTCTGTTCTCCGTTTTCTCTGGTGGCCACGCGAGCGTTCTCGAGGTCATTTCCTTTGCTGGCGCGGGTTTAGATGCGGTCGGTTGTAGTCGGCAACTCCTGTAGGGGTGGCGACTGAGGGTGACGATATGCACCGCTACGCGGTAGGCTACTCCCGGCCAGAAGCAGGCATTCGTTTTGCTATTTATATTCTATTGAGCCTAAATCCGGAGAATGGAGAATCAAATCTGCAAGGCTTGCCACCGGACCGCTTAACGAAGTTTCTGAGCGATGTACGAGATAAAGATCTTTGTAAACATCTTCTTCAATCGGAATTGCATGTAACCATCCGCTTGCCTGTTCATGCTTGACCGCGCTTTCCATCACAAGCGAGATTCCTAGCCCTGCGTGGACCGCGTGTTTGACCGCCTCGGTGCTACCTAACTGCATACCCACTGTGAACTCTGCCGAGTCGGCACCGGCATATTGTTGTAGTAGGCGCCCAGTTCCGGTAGCCGCTTCGCCTCCAAGCAAGTTCTGGGATTTTAACCACTTAAGTGGAATGGTCGACTCGGCAGCCCAAGGATGGCCGGGGCGAACAATGACAACCATCCTCTCGCGCCGCCATACTGTTGAGACGAACCCAGGACGTGAGTCCCACCACTCCATTACCGCTACATCCACTTCAAGCGTTTCCAGCAAAGCGGCAATCTCGATATTTTTGCCGATCCTCACATCGATCTTGTTTGCTAATTTATCTTGGAGCGCCTTGATATAGGGTTGTAAAAGATAAATGCCGATATTGGAGCTTGCACCAACGACCAGGCTTTTATTGTGGAGGGCTGCCGTAGCCTTATGGCTAGTACGGAGCAATTGTTCCGCATAGGGGAAAAAAATCTTTCCCTCCAATGTCAGGCTTTGCGGCATTGTTGCGCGGTCAATCAGCCGGGCCTGCAAAGACTGCTCCAGCCGCTTGATATGCTGCGTTACTGTTGGCTGGGACAATCCAGTTTGCTTCGCCGCTTCGCGAAAGCCCCCGCATTTGACGACGGCAATGAACGTCGCCACACGCTCCAGATCTATCACGCCGCCTTTACTCCCGGATACGGCTGATTAATCGCGCCCATCGGTTTTTCACCAGCGAGTGCCTGGATGATGTTCATCGCTGCCTGCCGCTCGATTTCAAGCCGAACTTCCTTGACCGCCGATCCCAAATGCGGCGTAAAAAACGTTTGTGCCGTATTGTCGAGCAGCGCCTTGGGGATAGCCTGCGGGCGATCAGCGCGTATCCATTCTTCCATCTCGAAGACATCGGCTGCATATCCAGCTAGTTTTCCAGACGCCAGTGCTGCTATCACCGCATTCTCATCCACGACCGAGCCGCGACATGCATTGATCAGGTAGCTACCGGTTTTCATCTTGGCCAACGCGGTGGCATCGATCAGATGCAGTGTCTCTGCGGCCATCGGAACCATCGGCACGACATAATCACATTTTTCGAGCAGTTCATCGAGCGTGACGCGCTGTACGTGCCAAGCCTTTTCTTGTTCGGCATTGAGCGGAATCGGATCGCAATACAAGAGATTCATTTCAAAGCCAGCCAAGCGCTGGGCGATTGCACGGCCGACCGCCCCCATACCAATGATGCCAAGCGTTTTTCCTGTCAAACCAGAGCCATATAGTGTCGGCCGCCAGCCTTGGAAGTGTCCGCTACGGATTTGCCTATCGCCTTCCAGCATATGCCTTGTCAAACCGAGAAGAAGGCCGATAGTCAGTTCAGCGGTCGGGATCGTAAGCAAATCCGGCACAATCGTAAGCCATACACCGTGGCGTGTGCAGGCGTTGACATCGAAGTTATCATAGCCTTTAAGCGCGGCGCCGATGACACGCAGCTTTGGACATTCCTCGAGAAACGCGCTGTCGATGCTGTCCGGCATGAAAGCCATGAGTGCATCCGCATCTTTGGCTCGCGCAATTACCTCAGAACGCGGCAAGGTTTCCCGTGTGGTGTTGGGGATAACATCGGCGCTAGCGGACAACAATTCGATGATTTCCGGGTGCACCCAGTGGGTGAGGACGACTTTGGGCTTCATAAAAACCTTTGTAAGCTTTGGGAGTTATTTGAACTTGCGACGCAGGAAGGAGCTGAAGGCGTCGACGAGGGTAACCATGCCTAAAATAACCAGCAAAATAGCCGAGACATCCTGGTATTGCATGATGCGCAGAGAGCCCATCAGCTCGAACCCGATTCCACCGGCGCCGACCATGCCCATCACGGTCGAAGCACGGAAGTTGTATTCCCATCGATAGATCGCGGTATCGGCCATTTGCGGAAGCACTTGGGGAAAGATCCCATGAAAAATCACCTGCAATGGCGTGCAGCCCGCTGCATGCGCGGCTTCTACCGGTGCCGGATCGGCATGTTCGATCGATTCCGAAAAAAATTTGGCGATCATGCCAACCGAATGTAAGCCTAGGGCTAAAACACCCGGCAATGCGCCGAAGCCAACGGCTGCCACGAACAGGATGCCCATGATCAGTTCGGGTATCGATCGCAAAGCGTTTAACAGGCCGCGTGTGGCTTGATACACGAGTGGATGAGGGCTAGTATTCCGCGCGGCGAGCACTCCTAAGGGAATGGATAGCAATACCGCGATTGCCGTGCCGGCGATACTCATGGCCAAGGTATCCAGTACCGGTTTGACCCAGGTGCCAGCCTGCGAGAAGTTCGGTGGGAACATCTCGCCGGCAATTTTTACCAGGCTTGGCATGCCATCCTTCAATCGCTCGGCATCAAATAGGCCGACGTAATACCAGCAACCGATCACAATCGCCAGCACAACGGCAAACTGCAGTATCGTGCGGTTCCATACGCGCTGGCGCTCGGCCAGAATCAAACCAAAATCAGCTTGCATGCTGTCGCTCACTTAGAACTTCGACAGATCGAGCTTGAGCAGTGTGCCAAGGCTGCGCACCACGTCATAGTCTTTGTCGCTGATCGGGCCGAAACCATCGGCTTTGAAAGGTTTCAGGACTTCCGGATCTTTGAGATTCAAGAAGGCTGCACGGATCTTTTCCTTCAGTTCCGGCTTCAGATTGCTGCGCATGGTCCACGGGTATTGCGGATATGGCTTCGATTCGGCAAGAACTTTTACTTTGTTGGGATCGACCAGTCCGCGCTGAACCAGGGATTCAAAAATCGGCTTACTCAAGCCGCCAGCCTGCGCGTGACCGTTTTGCACGGCCATGGCCACCGCGTCATGCGCACCGACAAAGTGTTCGCGATAGTTTTCGCCGGCTTTCAAACCGTTTTCCGCCAATATCGACTTCGGAATCAAATGGCTGGAGGTGGATGCCTTATCACCGTAAGCGACATTCTTGTTGACGATATCACTGATTTTGGCGATGCCGGCGCCAGTATTGGCGATCAATACGGACTGGTAGGTAGTGCTACCCTTTTGCTTCATCGCTGCGAATGGCTCGATGTCGCTCTTTTGCTTAGCCAGCACATACGACAAGGGGCCAAAATATGCCATGTCGATACGGCCGTGACGCATGGCTTCGATCATTGACGAGTAATCAGTGGTAACCACCAGCTCAATTTTCTTTCCCAGCTCTTTTTCCAGATAGATTTCGAGCGGCTTGTTGTTTTTAATTACGGTCGATGCGTTTTCGTCCGGCAGTAGCGCAACTTTGAGCGTTTCTGGATCGGGATTGGATGATGCATGGCCAATGCTGCAGACGGCGGCAAGCAAGACAGACATTAATGCGGATGCGAGTTTTTTCATAATCAATCCTTTACGGTAGCAAGTTGCATGGGAAATGAAGTATCGATAAGCCGTTCCTCTCGAGCGTCTTGTGGAACGCTCAAAGAAGAACGGGGTACTTGTTCATACAGCGTGTCGTAACTGGCTTGATCCAAAGTCTGCGGTGCGGCATCAAAAATGACTCGGCCATGGGACAGGCCAATAATACGGTCGGCATAACGTTGAGCGAGGTCTACCTGATGCAGGCTGACGACCGCCGAAATCCCGTCCTCTTTACAAATGCGGTGCAGCAGACTTAGCACTCGCTCTGCAGTAGCAGGATCGAGGCTGGCTACCGGTTCATCAGCCAACACCAGTTTAGGTTGCTGAGCCAGAGCCCGGGCAATACCGATGCGTTGCTGCTGGCCGCCGCTCAATGCGTCGACACGGCTTAAGGCTTTGTGCAATAAGCCGACTCGGTCCAGACTTTGCAGGCATATGGATTGATCCTTCGCCGGGAGGGGGAATAGACTGCGTAATGCCGTGTGGTAGCCCATTCGGCCCATCGAAACGTTTTGCAAAGCCGTCAGTCGGCCAATCAATTGATGCTGTTGAAACACCATGCCAGTCTGTCGGCGATGCATGCGCAATGCACGCGAGTTCGCCAAATTTCCTAAGCCGGCGACAATGGTGGTGCCGCGCTGCGACGCATGCAGCGAATTAATACAGCGAAGTAGCGTGGATTTTCCAGCGCCGGAAGATCCGAGCAATACGGTGAACTGTCCCTGATGGAGTTTGAGAGTGGTGGGATACAGTGCAATCGCATCACCATAACTGACTGAGACATTCTGTAGTTCGATCATGACACCTCCGGCAGATTTGAATTCGTAATCAAAAATGATGACCTGATTACGAATCTGAATTGCAGCGATGGTAATGTCGTGATATGACACCCTGATGACTCGTTGATGTCATTTTTGTGACATGGTCGCGGGTGCCTGTGAGGGAAATAAGTTGTGCTATCTATGCCAAATATAGACGTCTGCTATCGGCCACGACCGGTCGTTTGCTTACGACAGCTATCGGGTAGGCTGTCGGAAGGAGAAAACAAGACAATGGCACAAGACGCACTTCGGCTCGCTGTACTCATCGACGCGGACAACGCCAGCGCAGCGGTTATCAAGGAGCTGCTGGAGGAGGTCGCGAAGTACGGGGTCGCGACTGTGAAGCGCTCCTACGGTGACTGGACTACGCAAAACCTGGTGGGTTGGAAGGATCACCTCCACCGCCATGCAATCCAACCGATGCAGCAGTTCGCCTACACCAAGGGCAAGAACAGCACGGACAGCGCCTGCATCATCGACGCCATGGACTTGTTGTACGGAGGCAATGTAGATGGCTTCTGTCTCGTCAGCAGCGACAGCGATTTCACTCGACTTGCCACTCGCCTACGGGAGGCCGGCAAGGTCGTTTATGGGTTCGGGGAACGCAAGACTCCAGACGCTTTCATCGCGGCTTGCGACAAGTTCGTCTTCGTTGAGGTGTTGAAACAACCTGCCACAGGCGTAGACCCTGGGTTACCCGTACAGGTGAAAGACGTTCCGCCCCTTCACGGTCTGCTGTCGCACGCAGTGAAAGAGACACAGCGTGACACGGGCTGGTCGTCGCTCTCAGCCGTAGGCTCCTTCATCAGCAAAAACCACGCATCATTTGATCCGCGGAACTACGGCTTCAGCAAGCTCAGCGACCTGGTGCGCAAGCAACACCACTACCTGGAAGTCAAGGAGACCACAGATGCTGCAGGCTTCAATCACTTGCACATCAAGCTGAAGTAGTCCCATTTGGATGACCCAGCCTCCTCATGCGCGCGTGAGTGCTTCCGGGAGGTCAAATCACGCAACTCGCTGGCGGCATTGGGTCGAAAGTGTTAGTTCAACTTTGGACAGTATCGTGCAGTACTAGTTTCTGGGCAGCCCAGCCGTTGGGCAAGGGGCGGCGCATCACCTTCTCCAGCACGGCATCGGGCGAGCCCACCAGCCGTTCCACGACCTCCGGGGCCAGGAGCGTCAGCCGCATGACCCGGCGCACCTGCGTCACGTCCATGCCTTCGGCCTCGGCGATCTCGGCTACTGATGCCGCCCGCTGCTCATCCAGAAGGCGTTGCCAGTGGTGCGCCAGTCCGAGCGCCCGCATCAACGCGGTGTCCTGCGCGGCCGACCGGGCTTCCCGCTCCCGGGTGGCCTCGGACAGGAATTCCTGTGGAGCGTCCAGGGGCGTGATGACCTGCTTCTTCAGCCCCCGCTTCACCAGCGTCCAGGGCACGAAGGTTTCCAGTTGCACGCCGCCTGCTGGACTCGGCAGTTGATAGGTGACCGGATCACCCTTGAACCGGCCCCGGTGCTTCTTGCTCATGCGTCCTCCTCAAAGCGCTTCACGATCTGGCGTTGCGCCTCCCAATCCACCGGCAGCGGGTTGCGCTGGAACCAGATCAGGTTCATCCGGCGAGGCTGCCGCCCGGCCATCAGCAGTTCGAGGATGTCGGGCGCGAGCAGGCTCAGGCGCATCAGTTCGTTGGTGACCGATGGGTGTAAGCCTTCGGCCCGGGCGATCTCCGAGCCACTCTTCATCTCGCCGGTGTCCACGAGGTGCTGCCAGTAGAAACCGCGTGCCACCCCCTCCAGCAACGTCACATCGTGAACATGGCGGTCGTCGGCGGCCACGCGCCGCGCGCCCCGGCGGCGGAATGTCAGTGGCACGAAGGTTTCCAGTGTGTCGTTCATCAGGCCTCCACCTCCACCAGTTCCGCGCCGATGCCTCTCCGGGCGAACTCGCCGATCAGGGCGTCCCAGCCCAGTTCCCGCCACTTCACCTTGATGCCCTGCACCTCGCCGACGTGGACGAGGTCGATGCGCTCGATCATCAGGTTGGCGATGCGGTGGCGCTCCACCGGGAACAACTGATCCCACACGTCGTTGAGCCGTCCCATCGCCATCACCGTGGTGGCCTCGTCGATCTGTCCGCCCTTTGTTTTCTGGTTCTGCTGGATGTGGCGCACCACCGATGCGATGGATTCCGGGCTGGTCAGCACGGTGCGGATTTGGGCCACCACTGCCGCCTCAATCTCCGGTGCAGGCAGGCGTTCGTAGCTCTTGCCCGGTGCTCCGAACCGGCTTTCCGACTTGGACACGTAGTAGTGGTACTTGCGCCCGTTCTTGCGTGAGTAGGTCGGGTACATCCGTTCGCCCGAGGGGGCGTACAGCAGGCCGCGCAGCAAGGCGTCGGTGCGCGACCGGATCTTGGTTTCCACCGACCGGGCGTGTCCATCCCTGGCCAGCACCGTGTGGACCTTGTCCCAAAGCTCCTGGTCGATGATCGGCGGGTGAGCGCCGGGGTACCAGTTCCCCTTGTGCGACAACTCGCCCAGGTAGATGCGGTTGCGCAGCAGCTTGTGCAGGTACTTTTTGTCGATGCGCGTGCCCTTGCGGGTCTGGCCCTCCTGCGTCGTCCAGGCCTTGGTAGTGATGCCGTCGGCGGTGAGATTGACGGCGATCTGGGTTGGAGAACCAATGGTCAGCATCTCCTCGAAAATGCGACGCACCACCGCCGCCTCGGCCTCGTTGATGACCAGCAGGCGGTTGTCGACGTCGTAGCCCAGGGGCGGGACGCCACCCATCCACATCCCCTTGCGCTTGGCGGCGGCGATCTTGTCGCGGATGCGCTCGCCGGTGACCTCGCGCTCAAACTGGGCGAAGGACAGCAGGACGTTGAGCATCAGCCGACCCATCGAGGTGGTGGTGTTGAACTGCTGGGTGACCGACACAAAGGACACCCCGTGGCGTTCGAACACTTCAACCATCTTGGAGAAGTCGGCCAAGCTGCGCGTCAGGCGGTCGATCTTGTAGACCACCACGATGTCGATCTGGCCGCGCTCGATGTCCGCCATCAGGCGTTTCAGCCCCGGCCGATCCGTGTTGCCGCCAGAGAAGCCGGGGTCATCGTAGTCGTCGGCCACCGGAATCCAGCCCTCGGATCGCTGACTGGCGACGTAGGCGTGGCCCGCCTCCTTCTGCGCGTCGATGGAGTTGAACTCCTGGTCAAGTCGTTCATCCGAGGACACCCGGCAGTAGACGGCGCAGCGCTTGCGGGCCTTGGTGCTGGCAATATCGCTCATCGCGCACCTCCCTTGCTCAGGCCAAAGAACAGCGGCCCCGACCAGTGCGCGCCCGTGATGTGGCGGGCCACCGCCGTCAGGCTCCTGAAGTTGCGCCCCTGGTACTCAAACAGCCCCTCGGCGGTGACTGTCACCCGATGTTCGCGCTCGCCCCATTCGCGCAGCAGGATCGTGCCCGGCGCGAAATCGAACTCGCGCGGCTTGGCCCGCAGCTTGATCTTGGAGTGTTTTGCGCCGATGGCTTCCAGGCGCTGCTTGGTCTCGGGCGCAAGGCCACCGAAGGCTTCCTCCTGCAGCTTGTAGGCGAGACGGGACTCGACGTGCGTGCGGTTGGGGTAGTCCGGGCGACGCGGGAAATACTGATCCCACACCGTCCAGAGCTCGGACATCGGCAGGCAAGCCAGCTCCGCAATCCGCGCGGCGACGGATGCTTGTTTCTCGTTCATCACAACTTCTCCTCTTGATAGGGGGTTGTATGAACGCGCTGGTCGGGCAGGAAGCCAAGGCCAACTTCTCTCTGTTTTGGCGCTTCTGCGACGACGGTGCGGACGATGGCGGCCGCAAGGATGGCGGTGATTTCACCAGCGCGGGCGCTGGCGGACATCTCTGAGGGAGATGCGAGTTCGAGGTTCTTCATGACGGCTCCGAGGAATTGCAACCGTCTCAGATGATGTGCGCGATGTTCCGAAGCGGATGGCAATTCCGGGTAATCGGGCTCATCTGGTGGCCCGGCCTCGATGCCCCGGCAGGCCAGCGGCGCCTGTCTAGCAGGGAACCGGATTGCGCGTTAACGAAACAGTTGACAGGTGCCGATCTGCTCGATACGATGGCGTCAATTAACTAATCACGCAATTGGGTCACAAAATGGCATTTGGTGCCTACATCAGACTGAAGAGGGAGGCGAAGGGCATTCAGATGAATGACTTCGCCCGGCAGCTGGACATCTCGCCTGCCTACTGGTCGCGCATAGAGCGCGACATCGAGAAGCCGCCCAAGGACGAGCTGATCCGCAAGGCGGCAGAAATCCTTGGCGAGAATGTCGACGACGCCTTTGTTGAGGCCAGCCGCCTTCCGCCAGACATGCGCGACGACGTGGGGGGCCTGGTACGGATGTATCGCAAGCAAGCGACGGGGGACAAGTGAATGCCGGTGTTGACTCTTGGCTACCGGCATTGCGACCGAAAACGCCCCAGCTACATCAAGAATTCCGAGATTGAGGGCATCGCCGTTTTGGCCCGCCAGCAACTGGTGGAGGCGGCTGCCGATGCCATCCCGCTCGCAACCCTGAGCGCCATCTCCGGCCTGAAGATCAACGGCGTGGTCTTCGACCTGTTCGTCGGCACCGGGAATGTTGTGCATGACGAATGCGGCAACCCTGTTCTGGGCATCTGTGAGTACGACCCCGGCGTGCCGGACACGGCGATGGTGTCGGTGTCGCCGGTTGGCGTGAACGCCAGCGAGGAACTGGTACTGAGCACCCTCGGCCACGAACTCGGCCACGCCATTTTCGATGCGCCAGGATGGATCGTCGATGCCAGCAAGGGGCCGGGTCTGTTCGATGAACCCAGCGACGCGGCGCGGCGCGCCTACCGCACGACCACACGCGACGTCGAGCACTTGGCGAAAGTCACGCCCGTCGCCGAGGCGGCTGCGACGCCCTCCCTGGCGATTCCGGGCCACACCACCAAGGAAGAATACTTCGCCGAGCTGCGTGCCAACGAGTTCATGGGGTCGCTGCTGGTGCCGCGCCAGCGGTTGAATCTGGCTGTCGAAGAGATGGCTGCGCAACACGGCGTGACGATCCATCGTAGCCCGTCGCTCGACCCCGAGTTGCCCGGCACCAGTCTTTACCTGACGGCTGATGGCGACATCGAATGTTTGCAGAAGGCCGTGGCCAAGCGCTTCGGCGTCAACCGGCGGTTCATCCAGGTGCGGATGGAGCGCTATGGCCTTCTCAAGCCGGGGGCCAAGATCTTCTGATCAAAGCCTTCGTCCCGCCGCCGACTGCGTGTCGGCTTTTTTTGAACCGCTCAGTTAACCACTCGCGCAATCGCGCACTTCGTTTAGAAAAGGAAATTGCCTATGCCAGCGGACGAACAAATCATCGCTCAAGAACACAACCAGCCGACCGCCGCGCCGCAGCAGTCCGCGAAGCAGGCGCGATCCCGCCAATCGGACGATGGCCCGGAAATCCTGCCGTGTATGGAGCACTTCGTGACCCTGGTGCGCAAAGCCAAGCGCCCCGGCCTCGCCTTGCTCCTGGTCGAGCGCGCCAGCGCTACGTCGCTGCCGGAAGTGGCGGCGCTGACAGACGCTGCCAAAGGCATCCTGGCGGTGCAGTCGCGCAAGGCGATGTTCCACGCCGTCGCCAAGCTCGGCTCGGACGTCCAGCAGCGCATTGAGCGGGCGGCCGAGCGCGTGGTGCTGCTCGATGACGAGTACGGTGCGCAGGCCGTCCAGTCTCTCCTTGACGACGAGGACATCAATGACGCAGCGATCATGGCCGCGCCGAGTGATCGCTACAGCCGGGCCCTATTTCTCTGCCTGCTGCAGGACTTTCCGGAGACCGGTGCCACGCGCGATCAGCGCTTCGACAATGCCGAGCGCGTGCAAGTGATGCATCGGCAATGGAAGAGCGAGAACTACTCCAGCCACTACCTCGGCCCGAAGGGCGTGGTGCCGAGCATTGATGCCGACGTTGAGGGTGTATTGCGCGGGCGCATTTCGGCGCTGTTCCCGCAAGTGGCTCCCGACCAAATCATCATCGAGCAGTTCACGCGCCGTGATCTCGCGCATGCCGACCGCTGCGGCGGCAAGGACTCTGACGAGGTCACGCCCGTGCTCCTGCACACCCTGACTGCAACCTTCAACGGGTCGACGGCGCACTTTCGGCAGGTTGCCAACGGCGAGGTGGTCGAGCACGAAGAACCTGCAGCGATGTCGGCCAGCTTTTCGTGGGAGCCCGGCACCGGTGCGCTCGGCGTGTTCTGCGAAGACCGTGAGGTGCGCCGTGAACTGGCGACCATCTTCCGCGATGTCGTCTTGGCGTGCGACGGGGAGATCAACGACATGCCGATGCGCGAATTCGACCTGTTCGGATTCTCGACACCGGCGATGCTCAAGCGCATCGAGCAGGAGCGAGTGGCGGGCATCGAAAAGATTTCGATCTTGCAGATCAAGGTGGCGCGGCCGTTCGAGCAGCAAACCACCGACGCGGCCAACGGACGTGAGTTGATCCAGCATCTGTCGAGCACGATGCTGATCGGCAAGGATCGGCGCGACACCCGGCAGATTTATCAGGTCGCCTATGACGACTATGGCATCGACGACTTGACGGAATACACGCTGGCGCAGGTGAAGTTGGTAGTCAGGATGGCCAAACAGCCGCACCGCAAGGCCCACAACGTCGCCGTCCAAATCACGTCGCCGAACGGTCTGAACGACAAGAGCAAGACCGAAGATGACCGAAAGCGCGTTCTGGAACAGCTCACGCGAATTGGGGTGCTCCGTGAGTTCTGAAGGCGCTACCGCAATGTCGGCGCATCTGAGCTTTCTGGCAGTGCTGGAGCGGCTGCCCCGGGTTGAGTCCCGCGTCATGGCGGCGGCGCTCGGACGATGCAGACCAACGTTCCTGCAACGACGATGGGTCACGGAAGAGGACTACCTCAGCCATGTGATGGTCCCCGTCCGGGATTCGGAGCAGGAAGTCGAGGTTGAGATCGATCAGGATGCGGCGGTGTACCGGTACCGCAGCCCGCAGCAGCGATCACGAACAGTTGAGCGACCTCTTGCCGACATCGCGTTGTACGCCCTCCAGGTGGATGCGTGGCTCGCCGACTTGGCGTCCTTGATCGGCATCGAAGATCGACAGCGTTCCGACCGCCGACATCGCGTGCCGGGCCACCTGTGGCACCTCGGGGAAGTGCGAATCGCGGGCACCCACGACTTCGCCCCGGTGTTCGTTGCCCGAGCGTGGGAGCGTGCTCCTGTTGCCGCGATGACCTCGGTTTTGAGTGATCCGATCTGGCCGCGTGGCGGCATCGTGTTGCGGCATCAGCGAGATCCAGTTGAGCTGCCCCGCGACCATGTCATGCGCGGTCTGGACGAGTTCGTTCGCGTGGACGACGGTCAGGACGCTTTCGACGCGAGCGCATTCGACAGGGTGCTGCGTGGCTTCATCACCCCCACCGGTGCGCCGGAGCCAGAGCAGTTCTTCCAAGGCAATCGTTTGAAGTTGCCGCACTTCTCCGAATCACGCGAGCTGTCTGCGGAGCGGGCCAAGATCGTCAAGCAGATGTGGAGTGCCGACGGAAAGAACGCGCCCGAAGTTTCCTGGGCCGAGGTCAACAGGATCGCCAATACCGGCTACCAGTCGTTCGATGACGCCTTCGGCGGAAAGGCTGAGCGCGAGGACGTGATCGCATTGGTCAAGCGCGGCAAATACCGCCTGCGACGCAACCCATAAACGCGCCCATAAATCAAACCAGACACGGGCCATAAACCCGTGCGGAGACTTCGATGTGCCCATTTCATCTAGGAGGCACATCGAAATGCAAACCCAAGTTCCATCAATCGAATCCGGTCGGAATCCGCGCCGGATGAATCCCGGCGGTGCAACCTGCATCGCCCTCGACGAAAACGAGCTCGCCATCCGCTGGGGGCTCTCCGTCAAGACGCTGCGCCGCTGGCGTCAAGAGCAGCTCGGCCCCATCTACTGCAAGCTCGGTCGCCGGGTCACCTACCTCCTGCACGAAATCGAAGCCTTCGAGCGCCGCGTCTCGCGCTACTCGAGCTTCACTCGTGCGTACCAGTGAGGAGGACGGCCATGAGCGATCTGACCATCTTCCCCGTCGACATCGCTGAGATGTCTGTGAGCCAACTGGCCGCGCTGCCGCCCGAGCAGAAGTGCGAGGTCGACAAGAACCTTGATGCTGCCATCGACTGGCTAAAGAAGGCTCGCACCAAGTTCGATGCGGCGCTGGAACAGTGCTACGGCGAGCAGGCCCGTGTCGCACTGCGTGAATCCGGCCGTGACTTTGGTACCGCCCACATCAGCGACGGCCCGCTGCACATCAAGTTCGAGCTGCCCAAAAAGGTCAGCTGGAACCAGAAACAGTTGGGCGAAATCGCCGAGCGCATCGTGGCCTCAGGCGAGAAGGTCGAGGGCTACCTCGACGTCAAGCTCTCAGTGTCCGAGTCCCGGTACATCAACTGGCCGCCCGCATTGCAGCAGCAATTCGCGGCCGCCCGCACGGTCGATTCCGGCAAGCCGTCCTTCACCCTGAGCACCGATGGGGGTGAGGCATGAAGCGGCTACCCATCGTGTCCGCCGTCGAGCGGATGGCCGAGCGCAAGGGCGTGAAGCTGCTGATGCTGGGCAAGTCCGGCATCGGCAAGACGTCTCGGCTCAAAGACCTCGACCCCGCCACCACACTGTTCCTTGACATCGAGGCAGGCGACTTGGCGGTCGCCGACTGGCCGGGCGACACCATCCGCCCGGCGTCCTGGCCCGAGAGCCGCGACTTCTTCGTGTTCCTTGCGGGCCCGGACAAGTCGCTGCCGCCGGAGAGCGCGTTCTCGCAGGCGCACTACGACCACGTCATCGAGAAGTTTGGCGATGCGACGCAGCTCGGTCGCTACCAGACCTTCTTCCTTGACTCGATCACGCAACTGTCTCGCCAGTGCTTTGCGTGGTGCAAGACGCAGCCCGGGGCGGTCAGTGATCGTTCCGGCAAGCCCGATCTGCGCGCGGCCTACGGGCTGCTCGGCCAGGAAATGATCGGCGCGTTGACCCACCTGCAGCACGCCCGTGGCAAGAACGTTGTGTTCGTGGCGATCCTCGATGAGCGACTGGATGACTTCAATCGCAAGGTGTTCGTCCCGCAGATCGAAGGCAGCAAGACCAGCCTGGAGCTGCCCGGCATCGTCGATGAGGTCGTGACGCTGGCCGAGATCAAGGCCGAGGACGGCAGTTCCTACCGCGCCTTCATCACGCACACCGTCAATCCCTACGGCTTCCCGGCCAAAGACCGCAGCGGTCGTCTCGACCTGCTGGAGCCGCCGCATCTCGGCGCGCTGATCGCCAAGTGCGCGGGCGCTGTCCCCGCGCTAGCCAGCGCCGCCAACCCCGCACACATCGAATCTCAGGAGTAATCGCAATGACCGCATGGAATGACTTCAACGACGCCGACTCTCAGCAATCCGGCTTCGATCTGATCCCCAAGGGCACCGTCGTGCCGGTGCGAATGACCATCAAGCCGGGTGGCTATGACGACCCCGAGCAAGGCTGGGGTGGCGGCTACGCCACCGAATCGTTCGAGACCGGTTCCATCTATCTGGCCGCCGAGTTTGTGGTCACCGCTGGCGATCATGCCAAGCGCAAGATGTGGAGCAACGTCGGCCTGCTCTCCAAGAAAGGCCCGACCTGGGGCCAGATGGGGCGCAGCTTCATCCGGGCCGCGCTCAACAGCGCCCGCAACGTCCACCCGCAAGACAACAGCCCACAGGCCGCCGCCGCGCGCCGCATCAATGGCTTCGCCGAACTGGACGGTCTGGAGTTCTTGGCGCGCGTCGACATCGAGAAGGACGCCAAGGGTCAAGACCGCAACGTGGTGAAGCTGGCAGTCGAGCCCGACCACCCCGACTACGCCAAGTTGAAAGGTGTGCCGCCGAAGGGCAGTCCGGGCGGTGGCAACTCCGGCGCTCCCGCGCAGGCGGCCCCGGCCTATTCCGCGCCCACCCCGCAACGCGCACCAGTGACGGGCAAACCGTCCTGGGCTCAGTGAGGAGACGGCTATGAATGCATCCGTCCTCACTGCCAGTCACTACGGCGTCGTGCGCTTCGGCGATCTGCAATGCGAGGCCGTCGTCCTCAAGGGCGGCGAGCGTGGCTACGTTCGTCGTCAACTGGCCAAGCTGCTGGGCTTCCACGAAACGCACAAGGGTGGCCGATTTGCCCGGTTTCTTGCCGACTTCGCTCCTAACTCCTTGTCGGCATTGGAGAAAACTCGTGAGCCGATTCTGTTGCCGTCAGGTCGGCAGGCGCAGTTCTTCCCGGCCGGGATCATTGCCGACGTCGCGTCGGCGGTGGTCAGCGCGGCCATCAACGGCACGCTGCACAAGGCCCGCCAGGGCATCGTGCCCAATTGCATGAAGATCATGCGCGCGCTGGCCACCACCGGCGAGGTCGCGCTGATCGACGAGGCGACGGGCTACCAGTACCACCGCGCGCCTGACGCGCTGCAGGAACTGATCTCCAAGCTGCTGCGCCAGTCGTGCTCTTCGTGGGAGCGCCGCTTCCACCCGGACTACTACCGCGCCCTCTACCGGCTGTTCGGCTGGAAGTACCAGGGCCACGACCAGAACCCGCCCCACGTTGTCGGTCAGATCACGCAGCGCTGGGTCTACGGCCCGGTGCTGCCCGCCACGCTGATCGACGAGATTCGCGCCCGCAAGGGCATCTCGCAGAAGCACCACCAGTGGCTGTCCGATCAGGGCCTCGCCCGTCTGGAAACGCAGATTCACGCGGTCACCGCCATTGCGCGCAGCTCGACCTGCTACCGCGACTTCGACCGCCGCTGTGAAGCGGCCTTCGCTGGCGGCGCGCTGCAGCTGGCGCTGCTGGCCGAAGACTTTGAGGAGGGGGCGTGAAATGCTGGGTCTGCAAACGACAGGCCCGGGGATTCGGTCACACCGACAACCGACACGGTGTCGGCGATCCCCGGCGCTACCCCATCGACTGGGTGTTCTGCTCGCAGCGCTGCCAATCCGCGTTCCACGCGATGTACGGCAACTGGCTGCGCGCCAAGGATGGTCGCAGCGACATCAAGGGGGTCGCCATGATCGATCCCTCTGATATCGAGCTGGCCGCAATGCGCAAGTGCCTCAAGTCCTTCGGCGAGGCGGCAGGAGAGATCGGCTTCACCAAACCGCTGGGCAACTACTCAGAAGCCGAGGCGCTGCAGGTGATCGACGCCATCGTCACGTGCTACACCAAGGCGATGGTTGAGCACCACGAGGCGAGCAAGTACCCGCCCGTGCGCGGCATGACGCCGACGCCCGACCCCATGACACCGAGTGCAGCCAATCCGTTCGCGGATCTGGAGGACGACCTGCCTTGGGAAGAACCGAAGGGGAAGAAGCCATGATGGACTTCAACTCCACTTCGAGCATCTCGGGCCAGATCACTGCGCTGGTCGACGCCGGGATGCAGCGGGCGCGAGCCCAGCAGTCCGAGCGCCAGTACCTTGGTGCCTCGCGGTTGGGCGCTGCCTGCGAGCGTGCGCTGCAGTTTGAGTACGCCAAGGCTCCCGTCGATCACGGCCGGGACACCCCGGGCCGGATGCTGCGCATCTTCGAGCGCGGCCACGTCATGGAGGACTGCATGGTCGCGTGGCTGCGCGACGCCGGTTTCGACTTGCGTACCCGCAGGGCCGATGGCGAGCAGTTTGGCTTCTCCGTGGCTGATGGCCGTCTGCAGGGCCACATCGACGGCGTCATCGTCGATGGCCCGGAGGGCTTTGCCTACCCGGCGCTCTGGGAAAACAAGTGCCTCGGCATGAAGTCCTGGCGCGAGCTGGAGAAGAACCGGCTCGCCGTGGCCAAGCCCGTATACGCCGCGCAAGTGGCGATCTACCAAGCCTATCTCGAACTGCACGAGCACCCGGCGATCTTCACGGCGCTCAACGCCGACACGATGGAGATCTACACCGAGGCCGTGCCCTTTGACGCAGCCCTGGCCCAGCGAATGTCTGATCGGGCGGTGAAGGTCATCACGGCGACCGAAGCGGGAGATCTCCTGCCGCGCGCCTTCAATGACCCGACCCACTTCGAGTGCCGGATGTGCGCGTGGCAAGACCGCTGCTGGAGAACACAAGCATGACCGACAACAACACCCCGGCCACCGGCATCGAGCCGATGATCGATGCCAAGCAGGCGGCCGCCGCGTTGCGCCTGCCGTACTACTGGTTCGCCGACCACGCGATGCGCACCAAGTACCGGATTCCGCACTACCTGATGGGTGGTCTGGTGCGCTACCGGCTGTCCGAACTCTCTGCGTGGGCCACGCGTACCACCGCCGTTCAGGGCCGTGATTCCCATGATGCGGACGCACCTGTCGAGGGAGCCGAATGATCGACTTCAACGACACCACCCAACCTGCGGAGCACAACAGGGAATCTGAACGAGACGAGATTCGCGCCGACTTGCTTGCGCGTCTGGAGTCGGTGCTGACCACGATGTTTCCGGCTGGCAAGAAGCGCCGTGGCAAGTTCCTGATCGGCGACATCCTCGGCAGTCCAGGTGACAGCCTCGAGGTGGTGCTGGAAGGTGAGAAGGCCGGTCTGTGGACGGATCGTGCCACCGGCGATGGCGGCGACATCTTCGCCCTGATCGCGGCCTATCTCGGTGCGAACGTCCACACCGATTTCCCTCGCGTGCTGGATGAAGCTGCCGATCTGCTCGGGCGGTCGCGGTCGGTGCCAGTGCGCAAGGCGAAGAAGGAAGCGCCTGTCGACGACCTCGGCCCGGCTACGGCGAAGTGGGACTACTTCGATGCCGGTGGCAAGCTGATCGCCGTCGTCTACCGCTATGACCCACCGGGAGGCAAGAAGGAATTCCGACCGTGGGACGCGAAGCGCCGCAAGATGGCCCCGCCTGAGCCGCGCCCGCTGTTCAACCAGCCGGGCGTCGCTGCGGCCAGCCACGTCGTCCTGGTCGAGGGCGAGAAGTGCGCGCAGGCCTTGATCGCCAGCGGCGTGGTGGCCACCACCGCCATGCACGGTGCCAATGCCCCGGTCGACAAGACCGACTGGTCGCCACTGGCTGGCAAGACGGTGCTGATCTGGCCCGACCGCGATGCGCCAGGGTGGGACTACGCCGACCGCGCGTCGCAGGCGATCTTGCAGGCAGGCGCGACCTCGGTCGCCATCCTCATGCCACCCGACGACAAGCCGGAGGGGTGGGACGCTGCAGATGCCATTCCCGAAGGTTTCGATGTCGGTGGCTTTCTGGCCGTCGGCGAGCGGATGCCGGTGATGCGCTCGGTGGAGGAAGCGCCTTCGCCAGACTTGCTGACGGGCATTGATTGGACGACCGAGGATGGCCTGTCCAGCGCTTTCACCCGCCGCTATGGCGAAGACTGGCGCTACTGTGCCCTGTGGGGCAAGTGGCTGGTCTGGACGGGTGTGCGCTGGAATCCCGATCAGGTGCTCTACGTGTCGCATCTTTCCAGGGGCATCTGCCGCAACGCCTCGCTGAAAGCGGACACGCCGAGGCTCAAGGGCAAGCTGGCCAGTTCCGCCACGATTTCGTCGGTTGAAAAGATCGCGCGCTCTGACCCGAAGCACGCATCCACCGCCGAGGAATGGGACGCCGATGTCTGGGCGCTGAACACCCCCGGTGGCGTGGTCGATCTACGCACCGGCCGGATGCGCCCGCACCGGCGGGACGACCGAATGACCAAGGTGACCACGGCTACTCCGCAGGGCAATCCGGACAGCGCTTGCCCGACGTGGCGAGCCTTCCTCACGGATGTCACCGGTGGCGACGCCGATCTGATGGCCTACCTGCAGCTGATGGTTGGCTACTGCCTGACGGGCGTCACCAGCGAACACGCGCTGTTCTTCTTGTACGGCACGGGCGCGAACGGCAAGTCGGTGTTCGTCAACGTGCTGACCACCATCCTGGGCGACTACGCGGCCAACGCGCCGATGGACACGTTCATGGAGGCGCGAAACGACCGGCACCCCACCGATCTCGCAGGGCTGCGCGGCGCACGCTTCGTGTCATCCATCGAAACCGAGCAAGGGCGGCGCTGGAACGAGTCCAAGGTCAAGGCCATCACCGGTGGCGACAAGGTGTCCGCGCGCTTTATGCGCCAGGACTTCTTCGAGTACCTGCCGCAGTTCAAGTTGGTGATCGCGGGCAATCACAAGCCGTCGATCCGCAATGTCGACGAGGCCATGAAGCGCCGACTGCACCTGATCCCGTTCACGGTGACGATCCCGCCCGAGCGCCGCGACGGCAGGCTGACCGAGAAGTTGCTCAAGGAGCGCGATGGGATTTTGGCGTGGGCCGTCGAGGGCTGCAGCCGCTGGCAGCGCCAGGGCTTGAAGCCGCCCGCCAGCGTGGTGTCGGCGACCGAGGAGTATTTCGAGGCCGAGGATGCGCTCGGGCAGTGGATCGAAGAACGCTGTCTGCTGGCCAAGTCCCACCGCGAAGGCGTCTCCGAACTGTTCGCCGACTGGCGCGAATGGGCCGAGCGAGCGGGCGAGTACGTGGGTTCGGTCAAGCGGTTCTCGGAGCTGATGGCGACTCGCAAGTTCGAGAAGTGTCGGCTGACCGGAGGGGCTCGCGCCATCGCGGGCATCGCCCTCAGGCCCAAGCCGTACAGCAACGCCTACCCCTACCGCGATGACTGACCAATCCGGGCGAGTGACGGATTTGACGGGTTTCCTGATTGACGCTCTACACGTGCGCGCACGTAAAGGACGTTGTCCTGACAACCCGTCGCATCCGTCACTCGCCCACCCAACACGGAGTAAAGACGATGAACACGACAATCCTGGCCCTTGATCTGGGCACACACACCGGGTGGGCTCTGCAGCACCTGGACGGCACCATCACCAGCGGCACGGAGCACTTTAAGCCGCAGCGATTCGAAGGCGGCGGAATGCGATTCCTTCGATTCAAGCGCTGGCTCAACGAACTCCTCTCGGCCAGCAATCACATCAACGCGGTGTTCTTCGAGGAAGTTCGGCGGCACGCGGGCGTTGATGCGGCGCACGCCTACGGCGGCTTCATGGGGCACCTGACCGCGTGGTGTGAGCATCACAACATTCCGTACCAGGGCGTTCCGATCGGCACGATCAAGAAGCACGCGACCGGCAAAGGCAATGCGGGCAAGGACGAAATGATCACGTCCGTCCGCGAACGTGGTCACACCCCAGTCGATGACAACGAGGCCGACGCGCTGGCCCTGCTGCATTGGGCCATCGAGACGCAGGAGGTGTGACGTGAAGGTGCCGACACCCCAATACCGCTGCCCCCTTGGTCGGCTGCAGCCGCAAGCCACGGATCTGGACGCCATCAAGGAACGTGGCTGGCGTGACCAGCACATCCTGGTGGTCAACGCCTCCGACGACCGTCTGGACTTCATCGAGCGCGAGATCGTGCGACGCATTGGTGAACGCCTGTACGGGCTGGGAGGGACGCGTCATGGCTGAGTGGACAACCGACGACGTGGCAGCACGCTTCGAAGAGGCCGCCACCACCGGACGACGCCTGCCCCCTGTACGTGTGCAGGGCTACTTCAATTGCTGGCCCGCCTTCGTTCGCAAGGAGTGGGAAGCCTTTGCTGCCGACGAGAAGGTGTACAGACCCTTCCCACCAAGCCCCGAGGCCATCGACCGGATGCTGGAGACGATGCGCTGGGTGCAGTGGCTCGAGGTCGAGCAGCGCCACCTCGTGTGGATGCGGGCCAAGCGCTACGGCTGGAGGGACATCACGATTCGCTTTGCCTGCGACCGGACGACGGCGTGGCGGCGTTGGCAGAGGGCAATGGAGATCGTGGCGGCGAACCTCAACAGCGAAGGCGTGCGGTTGCCTTCCAAAAACGTGGGCAATTTAGGGTAATGCTTGCCGCGCTTGTCCCTGCTTTGCCTTGCTTGTCCGTTTCGAGGCCCGGCAGTTCTGCAACAAAACAGCCCGGTCGGGGGTAGTATTTCGGCTATCTTCTGGACAGCGGTGACGGTTGAGGCCGAGCGCTTGGCAATAGGCCCAGGCAAAAGGGGTCCTTCCTTCCCAAATCGCAATGCGGGGGGCGCGAGCGCGACGCTTTTTTAGCGTCAGGGCGCGGGCAAGGTTACCAGTCGGCCAGGTTACCGGCCCCGGTTACCACCCCCAGGCGCAGTTACCACGCCACCAGAATCTTTATTCACCCAACCCGCCCGGCGGCAACGCTCGGCGGGTTTTGCTTTTGGGACTTCCACTTTGAACACGCTCAACGTCGAGTACCGCAAGGTCGAGGCGCTGATTCCCTACGCCCGCAATCCGCGCACGCACGCCGAGAGCCAGATCGCCAAGATCGCGGCCAGCATCGTCGAGTACGGCTGGACGAACCCGATCCTGGTCGATGGCGACAACGGCATCATCGCCGGGCACGGGCGTCTGGCCGCTGCGCGCAAGCTCGGGCTGGATCAGGTGCCGGTGATTGAACTGGCCCATCTGACCGTCGCGCAGAAGCGGGCACTGGTGATCGCCGACAACCGGCTGGCACTGGATGCGGGCTGGGACGAGGAGATGCTGGCCCTGGAACTGGCCGATCTGTCCGAGGCCGGATACGACCTCGCTCTGACCGGTTGCGAGGATGCCGAGATCGAGGCACTGCTCACCGGTGACGTGACCGACGCCGACGCCGATGCCGATGCCGATGCCGACGCAGAGCCGGACACCGAGGAACCGGATGCCGCAGACGACGTGCCGGAAGCACCCGTCGTGGCGGTGTCTCGCCCCGGCGATGTCTGGGCCATCGGCGCGCACCGCCTGATCTGTGGCGACGCCACCGACCGGGACGTGGTCGCTTCGCTGATGCAGGGTGAAGTCTCTCGCCTGTGCTTCACCTCGCCACCCTACGGCAACCAGCGCGACTACACCTCAGGTGGCATCTCCGATTGGGACGGCCTGATGCGCGGCGTGTTCGCGCACCTGCCGATGGCAGGCGACGGTCAGGTGCTGGTCAACCTGGGTCTGATCCACCGCGATAACGAAGTGATCCCGTACTGGGACGCTTGGCTATCCTGGATGCGCCAGCAGGGCTGGCGGCGCTTTGCATGGTACGTCTGGGATCAGGGGCCGGGGATGCCCGGCGATTGGGCAGGCCGCTTCGCGCCGAGCTTCGAGTTCGTCTTCCACTTCAACCGGGAGAGCCGCAAGCCGAACAAGATCGTCCCCTGCAAGCACGCCGGCCAGGAATCCCACCTGCGCGCCGACGGGTCGTCCACCGCGATGCGCGGCAAGGATGGCGAGGTGGGCGGCTGGACGCACAAGGGGCTGCCCACGCAAGACACCCGCATCCCCGACTCGGTGATCCGCGTGATGCGCCACAAGGGCAAGATCGGCCAGGACATCGACCACCCAGCCGTGTTCCCGGTGGCGCTGCCGGAGTTCGTGATCGAGGCCTACACGGATGCGGGCGATGTCGTGTTCGAGCCCTTCGGCGGCAGCGGCACGACGATGCTGGCCGCCGAGCGCACAGGCCGCATCTGCCGAAGCGTTGAAATCGCTCCGGAGTACGTGGACGTCGCCATCAAACGCTTCCAGCAGAACCACCCCGGCGTGCCGGTCACCTTGATCGCCACCGGCCAGTCCTTCGGGCAGGTGGCTGCTGAGCGCGCCACCACCCTGGATGCCGAGGTGATGGCATGAACTGGCTGGCCGACAAGATCGAACAGTGGCCCACCGGCAAGTTGCTGCCCTACGCCCGCAACGCGCGCACCCATTCCGAGGAGCAGGTGGCGCAGATCGCTGCCAGCATCGCGGAGTTTGGATTCACCAATCCGATCCTGGCGGGCAGTGACGGCATCATCGTCGCTGGCCACGGACGGCTCGCCGCCGCCCAGAAGCTGGGTCTGGAGCGGGTGCCGGTCGTCGTACTGGATCATCTGAGCCCGACGCAGCGCCGGGCCCTAGTCATTGCAGACAACCGCATCGCCGAGAACGCGGGCTGGGACGACACGATGCTGCGGATCGAACTCGAAGCCTTGCAGCTCGATGGTTTCGATCTGGACATCACCGGGTTCGACGCCGACGCACTGGCCGAACTGATCGCGGGTGACGAGCCGGACAACGAGGGGCAGACCGCTGAGGATGCGGTGCCCGAAGTCAGCGAGACGCCCATCTCGCGTCCGGGCGATGTCTGGATCATGGGCCAGCACCGGCTGCTTTGCGGCGACTCAACCGTGGCCGAGAGCTACGACCGCCTGATGCAAGGCGCGTTGGCGGATATGGTCTTCACCGACCCGCCGTACAACGTGAACTACGCCAACAGCGCCAAGGACAAGATGCGCGGTAAGGATCGCGCGATCCTGAACGACAACCTGGGGGATGGCTTCTACGACTTCCTGCTGGCAGCGCTGACGCCCACAGTGGCGCATTGCCGGGGCGGCATTTACGTGGCGATGTCCTCCAGCGAGCTGGATGTGCTGCAGGCTGCCTTCCGCGCCGCCGGTGGCAAATGGTCGACTTTCATCATCTGGGCCAAGAACACCTTCACGCTGGGTCGTGCCGACTACCAGCGCCAGTACGAGCCGATCCTCTATGGATGGCCCGAGGGGGCGACACGCCACTGGTGTGGTGACCGCGACCAGGGCGACGTCTGGAACATCAAGAAGCCGCAGAAGAACGACCTGCACCCGACGATGAAACCGGTCGAGCTGGTCGAGCGCGCGATCCGCAATTCGAGCCGCCCCGGCAACGTGGTGCTCGATCCCTTCGGTGGCTCTGGCACGACGCTGATCGCGGCGGAAAAGTCAGGCCGCATCGCGCGGCTGATCGAACTCGATCCGAAGTACGTTGATGTGATCGTGCGTCGGTGGGAAGATTTCACCGGGAAGCAGGCTACCCGCGAGGCGGATGGCGCGTTGCTTGATCAGGCGGCGAGCGACTCGTCGACGATCTCGCAGTGAATCACAAAGCCCGTCAGGTAAGGCAGGCCGCGCGGGATGCCGTATTGCTTGCTGGTCTGGCGGCCAATCGTCCAGCCCATCCAGCGTTGGGTGGCGGCGTTGATCGCGCCCGCCAGGGGCTGGCCCTGATAGAGCCCGTTCTGGACGTCGTCTGCAAAATGGCGTCCGTGGCGGCTGTCGAGGAAGACCTGAACCGATTCGAGGGGCTGGCTGGTGGCGTCCGAGATGGCGGTCATCGCCAGGGGCCATGCGGCGCTGGCGTGTTCGTTCATCGTGCCCCAAAAGCCCCAGGCTTCGTTCTGGGTGGCGGGGATCTGCGTGGTGGTGTTCATTTCTGGCTCCTTCGGGTTGATCGTTGCGACACCCGTAGTAACGCGCTGTTCGATTGAGAAGCCAAGCGCCGCTTGGCCTCTTTTTCGATCATTCTGATCAGGCGATGCGGTAGACCCGCTCGCCGCCCTGCGGCTTGTCCGACACGATGGTCAGGCCCAGCTTCTTCTTGAAGGCCCCGGCAAAGGTGCCGCGCACCGTGTGTGCCTGCCAACCGGTGGCGGTGCAGATCTGGCCGATGGTTGCGCCTTCGGGGCGTTGCAGCATCCGGATCACTTCGGCTTGCTTGCTGTTGTCGCGGGTGCGCGGCTTGGCCCACGTTGCTTCGGCGGCGGTTACGGCGGCTTCCAGTTCGGGATCACTCGCGGCGGCTTGCGCGCCTTCAGCGTTGGCGATGATCTGGTCGAGATGGGCTTCGAACGGACCGATGCTGTTCCTGTTTACGCCGGGGCGCGGCATACCCAGGGCGTCGTAGCCCTCGGCGGCGACGAACCAGTCAGTGCCGTCGGTGGTGATCAGGGCACGGTTGAACAACCCGTCGAGCACCTTCTTGCGCGCGCCGCCTTTGATGTTGTCGGGGAACCAGTCGATCTTGCCTGCGCTGGTGTTGATGGCTTTTGCCAGGATGGCGTGTTGGGCCGGGGTCAGGTTGGTGGTGGTCATGGGCTGCTCCTTCGGGGGGTGGATGACGATGTGATGAACGCGCTGTCTGGGACTGAAGCCAAGCGCTTTCTGCTTGGCTTCGTCGGTTTCCAATCAGTCCTTGGCGATTTCTGCGTCCGAGGCCTTCGGGCTCGATACGCCAAATTCGACGCCCGCCTTGAAGGCCGCTTCCAACGCGTCCTTGAGGCACCAAACCGCCGTGTCGTGGAAGTCGAGGCTGTCGGCGTTGCGGGTTTGCAGGGTTTCGATGCCGAGATGCTTCTGGGCGATGAGGGTGAGGATGGTGTCGATCTGGCTCATGGCGTTTTCCTTTCGGGGTTGGTTGGCGTGACGTGATGAACGCGCTGTTCCCGATGGAAGCCAAGCTCAATCTGCCGACATGACGAACAAATGAGTGAAGGTGACGATGGGACTCTCGATTCGCGCCTACGCGCGCCACCGTGGCGTGTCGCACGTGGCCGTGAAAAAGGCCATCGACACCGGGCGGATCACACCGCTGCCTGACGGCACGATTGATCCGGACACGGCGGACGCCCAGTGGGCACAAAACACATTGCAGCCGCGCAGCGCCGCTGCGCCAGAGAAGGTCAGCACTGCGAAAGCGCGGCGCGTGGCCGCGACGGACGAAGCAGCAACGCAGCGCGATGCCGTCGACGCCAGCACAGCGCCGATGTCGGCCAGTGGCACCTCGCTCTTGCAAGCGCGCACGGTCAACGAGGTGCTCAAAGCCAAGCTCAACAACCTGGAGCTGGCGCACCGCAAGAAGGAACTGGTGGATCGGGCGCAGGCCGTGGCACACGTTTTCAAGCTCGCGCGCATCGAGCGTGATGCGTGGTTGAACTGGCCTGCGCGCGTCTCCGGCCAGATGGCGTCCACGCTCGGCATCGACGCGCACCAGATGCACGTGGCGCTCGAATCTGCCGTGCGCGAGCACTTGATTGAGTTGGGCGAGTTGCGTCCGCGCGTTGATTGATGACGATGGACTACGAAGGCGCGCAGGAAATCGAACGGGCGTGGCGCGATGGGCTCACTCCCGACCCGCTGCTCACGGTATCGGAATGGTCAGATCGCCACAGGATGCTCTCCAGCAAGGCGTCTGCCGAGCCGGGGCGCTGGCGCACCAGCCGCACGCCCTACCTGAAGGCGATCATGGATTGCCTGTCGCCGACCTCGTCGGTCGAGCGTGTGGTGTTCATGAAGGCAGCGCAGCTCGGTGCGACCGAGATGGGGTCGAACTGGATCGGCTACGTCATTCACCACGCGCCGGGACCGATGATGGCGGTCTGGCCGACGGTGGAGATGGCCAAGCGCAACTCCAAGCAGCGGATCGACCCGCTGATCGAGGAGTCTGCGGCGCTGGCGGAACTGATCGCACCCGCGCGCAGCCGGGATTCGGGCAACACGATTCTGGCCAAGGAGTTCCGGGGTGGCGTGCTGGTGATGACCGGCGCGAACAGCGCGGTAGGCTTGCGCTCGATGCCGGTGCGCTACCTGTTCCTTGACGAGGTTGACGGGTATCCGCTGGACGTCGAGGGTGAAGGCGATGCGATCTCGCTGGCCGAGGCGCGCACGCGCACCTTTGCCCGGCGCAAGATCTTTATCGTGTCGACGCCGACGATCTCGGGGGCCTCGGCCATCGAACGCGAATACGAGGCCAGCGACCAACGCCGCTACTTCGTGCCGTGCCCACACTGCAACCACCCGCAGTGGTTGCGCTTCGAGCAACTGCGCTGGGATAAGGGGCAACCGGAAACCGCCGCATACATCTGCGAGTCCTGCGACACCGCGATTTCCGAGCACCACAAGACGTGGATGCTGGAGCGTGGCGAATGGCGTTCGATGGCACAGGGCAAGACGGCAGGCTTTCACCTGTCGTCGCTGTACAGCCCGGTGGGCTGGCGCTCCTGGCGTGACATCGCTGCCGCGTGGGAAGCCGCCGTCAACAAGGAGTCGGGATCGGCCGCCGCGATCAAGACCTTCAAGAACACCGAGCTGGGCGAAACCTGGGTCGAGGAAGGCGAAGCGCCCGACTGGCAACGTCTGGTCGAGCGCCGCGAGGAGTACCGCATCGGCAGCGTGCCGCAAGGCGGTCTGCTGCTGGTTGGCGGCGCGGACGTGCAGAAGGATCGCATCGAGGCCTCGGTCTGGGCCTTCGGGCGCGGCAAGGAATCGTGGCTGGTCGAGCATCGCGTGCTGATGGGTGACACCGCCCGCGACGCGGTGTGGAAAGCCCTGGCCGCGATGCTGGCCGAGCAGTGGACGCACGCATCGGGCGCGGCAATGCCGCTGGCGCGCTTCGCGCTGGACACCGGTTTTGCCACGCAGGAAGCCTACGCCTTCGTGCGTGCCTGCCACGATGCGCGCGTGATGGCGGTCAAGGGCGTGCCGCGCGGCGCGGCCCTGATCGGCACGCCCACGGCCATCGATGTCTCGCAGGGCGGCAAGAAGCTGCGCCGGGGCATCAAGGTGTTCACGGTGGCGGGCGGCATCGCCAAGCTGGAGTTCTACAACAACCTGCGCAAGGGCGCGGACGTCGGCGAGGACGGCTTGACCCCGGAGTTTCCTGCCGGGTTCGTCCATCTGCCGAAGATCGACGCCGAGTTCATCCAGCAGCTCTGCGCGGAGCAATTGATCACCCGCCGCGACCGCAACGGCTTCCCGGTGCGCGAGTGGCAAAAGATGCGAGAGCGCAACGAGGCCCTGGACTGCTATGTCTACGCCCGCGCGGCCGCATCCAGCGCGGGACTGGATCGCTTCGAGGAACGCCACTGGCGCGAACTGGAGCGGCAACTGGGGGTAGCACCCCCACCGGATGAGCCACCGCCCATCCACGACATCGAATTGAACGAGGCCACCCCCAGCGGTGGCCTCGCTGCTTCTGGAACCCGCAATACCGGTCGACGCGTCATCCGAAGCCGTTGGCTTCGCTGATGGCCGTCGCCTTCAAACCAAGGAGAACACATGAGTCTTGCCACCCGTATCGAGAGCCTGGTCATCCGGGTCGCCCAAGAGTTCAACGACGTCCGGGCGACCGCAGGCAATCTCGCCAGCCTGTCCACCACCGACAAGTCAAGTCTGGTCGCGGCGATCAACGAGCTGAAGGCGGCGGTGCTTTCCGCCACCGCCATCGACGACAACCAGATCGCCACCTCCACCACCTACTCGTCGAACAAGATCGTGTCGCTACTCGACGCGCTCAAGGCCGACATCCTCGGTGGCGCGGACGCCGCTTACGACACTTTGGTCGAGATCCAGCAGCTCCTGCAGAACGGCAGCACGGGTCTGGACGCGCTCCTGGCCGCCGTCAATCTGCGTGTGCGCTTCGACGCGGCGCAGACCCTGACGGTCGCCGAGCAACTTCAGGCGCGCACCAACATTGGCGCGGTTGCGGCCGTCGATGTTGGCAACACCGACACGGATTTCGTCGTGATCTTCGACGGGGCGCTGGCCTGATGAGCCTCGCGTCCAGCATCGCCGCCCTGGCTGCGCGCATCGGCTTCGAGGTCAAGGCCAAGATCGACGCCACGCACCCTGGACTTGCTCGGGTGTGGGTGAGTTTTGGCTACGTGGGCGGTCAGATCGTGATCGGCAGCGCGCGCAACGTTGCCAGCGTCGTGCGCACGGCGGCGGGCCGGTACCGCGTGCATTTCGCAGCGGCGATGCCGGATGCGAACTACTGCTGGACGGCGCTCGCGCGGAGCAGCACCAACAGCGGCCAGCAGCGTGTGGCTGTCATTCGCGCCAGCTCCGACCTGAAAACGGCCCAGTACGTCGACATCTCTTGCGCGACGACAGCAACGTCGTTCGACGACTCCTCCGAAATCAATCTCGTGGTGTACCGCTGATGGCCTACACAGAAACCCAGCTCCAGGCCCTGGAATCCGCGCTCGCCAAGGGCGAACGGCGTGTGACCTTTGCCGACAAGACGGTCGAGTACCGCTCGGTTGACGAACTGATGGCCGCTATCCGCGAGGTCAGGCGCGGACTGCTGCAGCAGGCGGCTGAAACCGGGTTGCTGCCCGGTGCACCGCGCCAGATCCGTGTCACGACGTCGAAGGGGTTCTGATGGCCTGGTACTCCAAACTCCGTAGCCTTTTTGGTCAGCCTCCCGTCCACGAGGCGGCGGGGCGTGGCCGCCGCTCGCTGGCGTGGATGCCCGGCAACCCCGGCGCGGTCGCCGCGATGCTGGCGACCAACGCCGAACTGCGCGGTAAGAGCCGGGACCTTGTTCGGCGCAATGCATGGGCGCAGGCCGGTATCGAAGCCTTCGTAGCCAATGCGGTCGGCACCGGCATCAAGCCGCAAAGCCTGTCTGGCGACGAACGGTTCAAGGCCGAGGTGCAGGCACTGTGGCGCGATTGGGTCGAGGAAGCCGACGCGGCCGGACAGACCGACTTCTATGGCCTGCAGGCCCTGGCGTGTCGGGCGATGCTCGAAGGTGGCGAATGCCTGATCCGACTGCGGCCACGCCGTCCGGAGGATGGCCTGTCGGTACCCCTGCAGCTCCAGTTGCTGGAGCCCGAGCACCTGCCCATCAACCTGAACACCGATCTGCCGTCCGGCAACGTCGTGCGCTCCGGCATCGAGTTCGACAGCCTGGGGCGTCGCGTGGCCTACCATCTGTACCGCTCGCACCCGGAGGACGGGCGTTTGGCCCCGATGTCGGGCCAGGGCGGGATGGACACGGTGCGCATCGATGCCAAGGAGATCATTCACCTGTTCCGCGTACTGCGCCCAGGCCAGATCCGGGGCGAGCCGTGGCTGTCGCGGGCCCTGGTCAAGCTCAACGAGCTTGACCAGTACGACGATGCTGAGCTGGTGCGCAAGAAGACCGCCGCGATGTTCGCGGGTTTCGTCACGCGCGCCAACCCCGAGGACAACCTGATGGGCGAAGGCGCATCGGACGCCGACGGTATTGCGCTTGCCGGACTGGAGCCGGGCACGCTGCAGATCCTGGAGCCCGGAGAGGACATCAAGTTCTCCGATCCTGCCGACGTTGGCGGTTCGTACTCCGAATTCCTGCGCACACAGTTCCGCGCGGTTGCCGCCGCCATTGGCATCACCTACGAGCAGCTGACCGGTGATCTGACCGGCGTGAACTACTCGTCCATCCGCGCCGGGATGCTGGAGTTCCGGCGTCGCTGCGAGATGGTGCAGCACGGGGTGCTCGTGCATCAGATGTGCCGTCCGGTGTGGGCGGCCTGGATGAAGCAGGCGGTGCTCGCCGGGGCCCTGGATGCCCCGGGCTTCGATCGTGGCGGGCCAGCCCGTCGCCGCCAGTACCTCGCGGTGAAGTGGATTCCCCAGGGCTGGCAGTGGGTCGATCCCGAGAAGGAATTCAAGGCGATGTTGCTGGCTATCCGCGCGGGCCTGATGAGTCGCTCGGAAGCCATCTCGGCCAACGGCTACGACGCCGAAGACGTCGACCGGGAGATCGCCGCCGACAACCAGCGCGCCGACGACCTTGGCCTGATCTTCGATTCCGACCCTCGCTACACGTCGAAGGACGGCGGCAGCGCGGAACCCAACCGCAGCGCCAGCGTGCCTGACGCCACCGGCAGCCAAACGTCTTCCTGACCGGCCGCCAGACCGCCTTCCACAAGGATTCCCATGACCGTGCTACCCCATCTGGCGGCGCGCCTGTTCGGCGTGCCGCTGGCGATCCATCGCCCGAAACTCGACGTCATCCTCTCCGTGCTCGGTGCACGCGTCGGCCTCGCCGACCTCGCTGCGCCCGTGGGCTACACGCCTGCGGCCCGCGCGCTTGGGCCTCCGAGCGGCAAGGTCGCCGTCATTCCGATCCACGGCACGCTGGTGCGCCGAACCTCGGGCATCGAAGCCGAGTCGGGCCTCGCCAGCTACACCGGCATCGCCGCGCAACTGGATGCGGCGCTGGCCAGCCCTGAAATCGCCGCGATCCTGCTCGACATTGATTCGCCCGGTGGCGAGTCGGGCGGCGTGTTCGATCTGGCCGACCGTATCCGAGCGGCGTCGGAAGTGAAGCCCATCTGGGCTGTGGCCAACGACATGGCGTTCTCTGCAGCCTATGCGCTCGCGTCCGCCGCCGCCCGCGTGTTTGTCGCGCGCACCGGCGGCGTCGGCTCGATCGGCGTCATCGCGATGCACGTCGATCAGTCGGTGAAGGACGCTCATGACGGCGTTCGCTACACCGCCGTGTTCGCGGGCGAACGCAAGAACGACCTCAACCCGCACGAACCGATCTCCAACGAAGCCCACGCCGTCCTCAAGGCCGAGGTGGATCGCATCTATGACCTGTTCGTCGAGACGGTCGCGCGCCATCGCGGCCTCGATGCGGACGCCGTGCGCGCCACGGAAGCGGGTCTGTTCTTCGGCCCGGACGCCGTCGCCACCGGTTTGGCCGACGCCGTCGGCAGCCTTGACGACGCGCTTACACAACTCACGCAATCGCTTTCCCCACTCCCGACTCAGGTGGCTACGGCCAGCCAAGCGGGCTTTCTTCGCAACCACCAGATGGAGTCTTTCATGAATGATCGAACCGACCCCGCTGCTTCTGATCGGCCTCTTGCTGATCCTGCTGGCAGTCATCCTCAACCGTCCGCCACCGCCACCGCGCTGAGCGTGGCCGACGCCGTCGAAATCGCCCAGACCTGCACGCTGGCCGGGCGAACCGACCTGATTGCGGGCTTTCTCGAAGCGCAGTCCTCGCCCTCCAAGGTGCGCAGCCAACTGCTTGCGGCGCAGGCCGAAGCCAGTCCCGAAATCACCAGCCGCATCGCCCCCGACGCCGCGCGCCCTGTGGCCAGCAATCCGCTGATCGACGCCGCCAAGCAGATCGCGGCGCAATCCACCAAGAAGGAGATCTGAGATGCCCTCTCTCGCCGAACCTCTGAACCTGGGCGACCTGCTCAAGTACGAAGCCCCAAACCTTTACTCGCGCGACCGCGTCACGGTCGCTTCGGGCCAGAACCTGCCGCTGGGCACGGTGGTCGGCATCGTCACCGCAACGGCCAAGTTCAAACAGCTTGATCCGTCCGCAGAAGACGGCACGCAGGTCGCCGCTGGCGTGCTGCTACAGGCCTGCGACGCCACCTTGATCGACCGTGACGACGGTCTCGTCGTCGCGCGCCACGCCATCGTCGCCCACCATGCGCTCGCGTGGCCCGACGCCATCACCACCGCCGAAAAACTCGCAGCCATCGCGCAACTGAAGGCGCTGGGCGTGCTCGTCCGTCAAGGAGCCTGATCATGAACAACCCTTTCAGCAATCCTGCGTTCTCGATGGCAGCGCTCACCGCCGCCATCAACATCCTGCCCAACCGCTATGGGCGACTGGAAGAACTGAACCTGATGCCGCCCAAGCCAGTGCGTCAGCGCCAGATCATCGTGGAGGAGATGAACGGTGTACTCAACCTGTTGCCCACCTTGCCACCGGGTTCGCCTGGTACGGTTGGCGTACGCGGCAAGCGCAAGCTGCGCTCCTTCGTGGTACCGCACATCCCACACGACGACGTGGTGCTGCCGGAAGAAGTGCAAGGTCTGCGTGCCTTCGGTTCGGAAACGGAAACCGAATCCATCGCCAACGTCGTCGCACGTCACTTGGAGACCATGCGCAACAAGCACGCCATCACGCTGGAGCACCTGCGCATGGGGGCGCTCAAGGGTGTGATCCTCGACGCCGATGGGTCGGAGTTGGTGGATTTGTTTGATGCCTTCGAGATCGATCAGACCGTTGTCGAGTTTCCGTTTTCCAACGAGAAAGGTGACGTCAAAGGCGCCTGTATCGCTACGGCAGCAGCTATCGAAGAAGGTCTCGGTGGTGAGTTCTCAACCGGAATCCACGTGCTGTGCTCGCAGGAGTTCTTTGCAGCGCTGATTGCCCACCCGACGGTAAAAACGGCCTATGCCAATTGGCAAAACGGTGCCATCTTGATCAACGATGTGCGCAAGGGCTTCACCTATGGCGGCATTACCTTCGAGGAGTACCGGGGTAAAGCTGTTGCGAGAATCGGCGAGACCGTTGTCGTGCGCCGTTTCATCGAGGCAGGCGATGCCCACGCCTTCCCGACCGGCACCATCGACACCTTCGGCACCTACTTTGCACCAGCCGACTTCAACGAGACGGTGAATACGCTCGGCCTATCGCTGTACGCCAAGCAGGAGCCGCGCAAGTTTGACCGGGGCACCGACCTGCACACGCAGTCCAACCCGCTGCCGATGTGCCATCGCCCTGGTGTGCTCGTGAAGCTGGTGGCTGCATGATGGGTCTCGTCGAGCAGGTTTATGCCGCCGCTTTGAACGCGGGCCTGCTGCGTGATTGCCGGTGGCAGCCAGCCGGTGGATCTCCGTCGCAGACGCACGCGGTCGGCTTCACGGCACCGGATGATTCCGTATTCGACGGGCTGGCCTCGACCACCGACTATCAGATGTCGTACCCGGCGTCGGTGTTCGTGGGGCTGTCCCCACGCGAGGCGGTCGAGATCGATGGCGTGATCTATCAGGTGCGTAGCACCCGGGCCGTGGGCGACGGCTCGGAGATGCGCGCACAGCTCACCCGGGTGTAGTGCCGTGTCCAGCAACTCGATCCGCGAACAGATCCTGCTCGCGGTGATGGCGGCGGTCCGCACGCCGGTGGAGTCGCTTGGGGCGACCTTGCACCGCTCGCCCACGGTGGCCATCAGCCGGGAGCAATGCCCGGCGCTGGTGGTGTTCCCCGAGTCCGAATCGATCACCGAGCGCGCCAACGACCGTGTCACGCGCGAGCTCACGGTGCGCCTGGTCGCGCTGGCCCGCGCGGTACCTCCCGCCATTCCGGAAACCGAAGCCGACCGGCTGATCACCGCCGCCCACGCCGCGCTGCTGGCCGACCGGAATCTGGGCGGCTTGAGCCTTGGCATCCGCGAGCAGGAATGCGAGTGGGACGTCGAGGACGCCGACGCGGTGGCCGCCGCTATTCCCGCGCGCTACGCGATCACCTACCGGACGCTCGACACCGATCTTTCAACCAAGGGATGACATCCATGACTTCCATCGTTCTGACCCAACCGCACACCCACGCGGGCCAGGCCCACAAGGCGGGCGAACGGCTCGATGTGGATGGCAGCACTGCCGACTGGCTCATCGCCAACGGCATCGCCCGCCACGACCGCCAGCGCGTACCCGAGCCCGAGCCCCAGCCGCAAGGCGACGGCACACCCATTGAGCCCATCCGACCCATCACCACCCAACGCAAGGAACCCAAGCAATGAGCACCTACGCCAGTTTCCAAGGGCGCGTCTTCCTCGGCAAGCGCGACATCGACGGCCTGCCCGTCGAAGTGCGCTCGCCCGGCAACGTCGCCGAGCTGAAGCTCTCCCTCAAGACCGACGTGCTGGAGCACTACGAGAGCCAGACCGGTCAGCGTTCGCTGGATCACCGGATGGTCAAGCAGAAATCGGCCACTGTGAACCTCACCATCGAGGAGTTCACCAAGGAAAACCTCGCGCTGGCGCTGTACGGCAACCACGTCACCGGCAGCACGGGCACTGTGACGGCTGAACCCATTGGCGGCGCGGCTCCGGTGGTCGGCGACCGCTACTTCCTCGCGCACCCCAAGGTCTCGGCACTGGTGGTGACCGATTCGGCAGGCACGCCCGCGACGCTGACCGCAGGCACGCACTACACCGCCGACACCGACTTCGGTGCCCTCCAGTTTCTGGATACCACCGGCTTTACCGCACCGTTCAAGGCGGCCTACAGCTACGGCGTCGCCACCGAGATCGGCATCTTCACGCAGGCGCTGCCCGAGCGTTACCTGCGCCTGGAAGGCATCAACACCGCGCAGGGCAACGCCAAGGTGCTGGTCGAGCTGTACCGCGTGGCCTTCGATCCCTTGAAGGAAATCTCCTTCATCTCGGACGAGTACAACAAATTCGAGCTGGAAGGCTCGCTCCTGGCCGACACCACCAAGCCCTACGACGCGGTGCTCGGCCAGTTTGGCCGCATCGTGCAACTGTGATGGGGACTGCCATGAGTGATCTGGAAACCCTCATCCCGCAGGCGGTGGAGCTGGTCATCGATGGCGAGCCGCTGGCGATCAAGCCACTCAAGGTCGGCCAGATGCCCGCCTTCCTGCGCGCTATCACCCCGGTGATGCAGCAGATCGGCGGCGATGGCATCGACTGGCTGGCACTGTTCGGCGAGCGCGGCGACGACCTGCTGACGGCAGTGTCCATCGCCGTCGGCAAGCCCCGCGCATGGGTCGATGAGTTGGCCGCCGACCAGGCCATCCTGCTGGCAGCGAAGGTGATCGAGGTGAACGCGGATTTTTTTACCCGGACGGTGATGCCGCGCCTGAACGGAGAAATGGGCGGTCTGATCGCACAGACCAGCGCAGTGGCGGCCACAGCGGCCACGGCTGGTTCGACACCGTCCAGCACCTGATTGCCCACGGCCACCGGCTGCCGGACATCCTCGACTACACCTTGGCGCAGGTGCGTGGCTTCGCCGCCGCCACCGCGCGGGAGGACGCCGCACGCGATGCGCGGCTGCTCTCGCTGATCGCCATCGGCGCACGCGGCGACTCGCGTCACCTCGACCAGACCCTCGACAGGCTCCAAAACCATGCGCATCTCGGTTCGCATCGATAGCAAGGCCGCGCAGGCGCAGTTGCGCCGCTGGGGCGGCGAGTTCCGCGAGAAGGTCCAGAAAGTAGTCGCGCGCGGCATCGCCAGTGAGGCCGCCGAACTCAAGCAGGACGTGCGCAGCCACGTCGCGGGCCAGATGACGGTGGCCAAGAAGTCCTTCGTCAAGGGCTTCACTGCCAAGGTGCTCGACAAGGACAAGAACCGGCTGCCTGCGCTCTACGTCGGCTCGCGCATCCCGTGGTCGGGCATCCACGAGCGTGGTGGCTCTATTTCCGGCCGGATGCTGATCCCGCTGCACGGGCGTGTCGGCCGCAAACGCTTCAAGGCCCAGATCGCCGAGCTGATGCGCGGCGGCAACGCCTATTTCATCAAGAACGCCAAGGGGAACATCGTGCTGATGGCTGAGAACATCAAGGAACACGACCGGCCGTTGGGGGGCTTCAAGCGCCGATACCGCAAGGCCGAGGGGATCAAGAAATTGAAGCGCGGGGCAGACATTCCTATTGCAGTGCTGGTGCCACGCGTGCAGCTCAAAAAACGCTTGAATGTCGAGCGCCTGGTCGCTGGACGTGTTCCGCGACTGGCAGCAGCCATCGAAAAACAGCTACGACGTGTGGATTGAGCAATGGCCAATCGCATCTCTGTCCTCGTTGCCCTCGAAGGCGTTGATGAGGGGCTCAAGCGCGCCGTTGATTCGGCGGAGAAGTCGCTGGGCGAACTCTCGGGCAGCGCTAAGACTGCCGGCCAGAAGGCATCTGCCGGAATGGCCGAGGTCAATGCGGGGGTCTCCGCTTTTGGCGAACAGATCAACCGTGCCAAGACGCAACTGCTGGCCTTCCTGACCATCAACTGGGCCAGCGGCAAGGTGCAGGAGATCGTCCAGATCGCGGACGCCTGGAACATGATGTCCGCTCGCCTTAAGCTCGCCACCGCTGGCCAGCGCGAGTACGCCGTTGCCCAGAAGGAGCTTTTCGACATCGCCCAGCGTATTGGCGTTCCGATCCAGGAAACCGCCACGCTGTACGGAAAGCTACAGCAGGCGGTGCGGATGCTCGGCGGTGAGCAAAAGGACGCGCTCACCCTTACCGAGAGCATCTCGCAGGCACTGCGCATCTCGGGCGCTTCGGCCACCGAGGCGCAGTCGTCCCTGCTGCAGTTTGGCCAGGCCCTGGCATCCGGAGTGCTTCGCGGTGAGGAGTTCAATTCTGTCGTTGAGAACAGCCCCCGTCTGGCGCAAGCCTTGGCTGACGGACTGAATGTGCCGATCGGACGGCTGCGCAAGCTGGCTGAGGAGGGTCGGCTCACTGCCGACGTGGTGGTCAATGCGTTGATGGGCCAAAAGGACAAGCTGGCGGCTGAATACGCCCAATTGCCCGCCACCGTGAGCCAGGCGTTCACGCGCTTGTCCAATGCCTTCGGCCAGTGGATCAGCCGTCTGGACGAATCGACAGGCTTCACGAAGAAGCTTGCCGAGGCGCTGACCTGGCTATCGCAGAACCTGGAGTTGGTGATGCATTGGCTGCAGCGCATCGCCGAGGTGGGTCTGGCCGTGCTCATCTACCGCCTGATCCCAGCCCTGATCACGGCCTGGCAGACGGCAGGTGCGGCTGCAGTGACAGCCGCCAGCGCCACATCGGCGGCCTGGGCAACCGCCAACCTGTCGGTGTCGGCGGCTGTGGCCAGCGTGGGCTTGCTCAAGACGGCGTTTGCCGTGCTGGGCGCTTTCCTCGTGGGTTGGGAAATCGGTACCTGGCTGTCCGAGAAATTCGAGATCGTGCGCAAGGCGGGCATTTTCATGGTGGAAATGCTGGTCAAGGGCGTGGAGCAACTTCAGTACCGCTGGGAAGCCTTCGCAGCCATCTTCACTTCGGACACTATTGCCCAGGCCACCCAGCGCCACCAGCAGCGCCTCGCCGAGATGAACCAGATCTTTGCGCAGATGTACGCCGACGCGGGCAAGGGGACGGAGGCTGCCAAGGGTGCGATGAATACGGCGGCCACCGCTGTCGAGGAAATCGCCAAGCGGCTCGAAGCCGTGCGCCAAGGCACTCAGGAAGCGGTCGGACGTGGCATCGAGGCGGTACATGCTGCGTTGGAGAAGCTCAAGTCCCGGCTGGGCGAGGTCGAACAGGCGGTCGGTAAGGCGCAGGGGCAGGTCAACGACGCCACCGCCAAAATGGCCGAAGCCTACAAAGGGCTTACCTCCATCGTGGAGGCCAACCTTCAGCAACAGATCCAGGCCGTCAAAGCCCGCTACGACCAAGAAAAATCTGCCCTCGAGCTCTCCAAGCAGTCCGAGGCGGCGCAAATCACCCAGTCCACCCAACTGCTCACCGAGGCGCTCACCCAGCAAACCACGCTGCGCCGTCAGGCGACGACCGAGACACTTGGCCTGATCGATCAGGAAACGCAGGCGCGCAAGGACGCCGCCGCCCGGCAAGGCCAGACCGAGGAAGATCGCCGTGCCAACGTGCAGCGTGTCGAGAACGACATCCTGGCCACCAAGCGCCAGACGCTGACCCAGGCGCTCTCTGAGTACCGCCAGCACATCGACGCCCTCAACGCCGAGGCCAACCGGCATCTGGCGGAAGTCCAGCGCATCGAGGAGGCCAAGCGACAGCTGTCCATGTCCACGGAGGAGCGCGTGCGCGACATTCGGCGCCAGGGCATGACGGAGTACGAGGCCACGGAGGACCGGAAACGCCAGATCGCGGAGTACCAGACCAAGGCCCGTGAGCAGCTGGCCAATGGTGAATTCGAGCAAGCGCGGCAGCTCGCGCAGAAAGCGATGGATTTGGCCGCACAGGTGGCCAGCAGCCAGACCAGCGAGGCCAAGCGCGGCGAGGATGCTCGCAAACAGTCAGAACAGGCGGTATCGCAGGTCACACAACTCGAAGCACAGTCGCGCCAGGCCTTTCGCAACCAGGAGTACGAGAAGGCCAATGCACTGATGCGTCAGGCCGATGAACTCCGTACCCAGTTGGCGCAAAAGACCCGGGAGGCCGACGCGCAGATTGCCCAGGGCAAAGATGGCGTCAACCAGGCTATCCAGCGCATCCGGGAGTCCGAGGAACTGCTCAACCAGACCCTGGATGCGGAGGCCAAAGCCCACCAGACGGCGGCCCAGTCGGCCTTGACGGCCCGAGACCAGATCCGCCAGACGCTGGAGCAGACGCAAACCCAGATCGACCAGATCACATCCCAGCTTCAAGAGGGTCTGAAACTCACGCTCGATGCCGACACCACGCGCTTCGACCAGGCCATCGCTGAGCTGGACAAGGCGCTGGCCGAGAAGGAATACCTGCTGCAAATCCAGGCCGATCTGCAGGAGGCGGAAAAGAAACTCAAGGAATACGAGCAGCTGCTCAAAGAGGGCAAGACGCTGCCGGTCGATGCCGATGTATCCAAGGCCCGGGAGGCACTGGACAAGCTCAAGACCTACGCCGATCAGAACGCGCAGTTCGAGCTCAAGGTGGCAACAGAAAAAGCCCAAGCCGCGATTACCAACGTGGACGGAATGATCAAAGCCCTTGATCGCATCCAGACCGAGTCGCGCCACCAGGTCAGCACCAATGCCGATGCGGCCCGTTCAGAAATCATGAGCCTCAACGGTGCCAATACCAGCAGCACGCACACCATCTACGTCAAAAAGGTGGAGCAGAACGCTACCGGCGGCATGGTCGGCCGGGTGCTGAACTTCTCTGGTGGCGGTGCGGTAGCGCCTGCGTTCCCCCGGATGGCTGGCGGGAATGTGCCGGGCTCGGGTCACCACGACACTGTGCCACGGACCCTGGAGGCGGGCGCCTTTGTGCTTCGCAAGGCGGCGGTGCGTAAGTACGGCGCGGGCAATTTGGCGCGCCTGGCGCAAGTTTCCAATTCCGTCGCTCGTTTTGCACGCGGCGGCGCGGTCGGCCCGCAACCACCCAAGCGCAATCGCGAGGTGGTTGAAACCGAGAAGATGATCGAACTGGGCATCAAGGCACTCGGACAGATCAACTACAGCGGAAGCCTGGACGCCAAGGACAAGACCTTTGCCTACTGGATGCCGATGGCACGTACCGATCGGCGGGATCTGGAGAAACTGGTCGACCGTAAGACCCTGACCGCCAACGAAAAAGCCCAACTCGAGGGCATCCGCCAGCGTTGGCGCTACGCCATGTCAACGGTCATCATGTACGGCAAGGACTTCGAACGCGACCTGATCGACTACATGGAGTCTCTAGACGGTCAGTTCTTTGCCCGTGGGGGTTTAGCCAAGTCCGACACCGTCCCTGCGATGCTCACCCCGGGCGAGTTCGTCGTGAACCGGCAGGCCGTCGCCCGCTACGGCGCTGGCTTCTTCGAAGCCATCAACAACCTGAGCGCTCCGGCGCAGGCACTGGCCGGGCGTGCGCTGGCGGGCATCCAAGGCTTTGCCTCGGGCGGTCTGGTGCAGCCCGCAAGCCGCAGCCTGCCACGTCCGTCGTTGTCCGAAAGCACGCCCACCCGCACCGTGCGCGTGGAACTGTCTGCGGGACAGCAGAAGGTCAACGCCACCGTCGATGCGCGCGATGAAGCGCGCCTCTTGCAACTGCTAGACGCCGCCCGCGCCCGCACTGTCTGAGATTCCCTGATGCAACTGAAGAACCTCGCCACCGGGGTGGCTTTGCCATTGCCCGACGACTTGCTGTGGGCAGACGAACACGCGTGGTCACCTGCGGTGGCCAGCACTTCCTACCTGATTACCGGAGCCTTGCTGATTCAGTCAGCGACGCGGCAGGCAGGACGCCCGATCACCTTGGTGGGTGCGCCCGACATGGCGTGGGTGACGCGCGCCGCCGTGGAGCAACTGCGTGCGTGGGCTGCGCTGGCGGTGAGTGAAGCCACGGGCCGCTTCGAACTGAGTGTCACCGATGGCCGGGTCTTCACGGTTGCGTTCCGTCACCAGGACGCCGCCATTGAGGCCGAGCCGGTGATGGGTTTCCCGGCGCGCGCGAGCACCGATTTCTACCGACTGACCCTTCGATTCTTGGAGATTGCCTGATGCCCATCCAATCTGGCGACGTGAAGCTGCTCAAGTCCGCCGTGATGGCGGACGTGCCCGAAGGCGGCGGCGCGCCCACGGGCCTCGTGATTGCCGATGGCGTATCGAACGCCATCTTCCCCGACATCTCCGAGCTGGATCGCGCCGGAGGCCGTGTCAACCTGCGCAAGAGCTTCGTGCAAGTGGCCACGGATGACACCGACACCTACTTCGGGGCCAACGTCATCGTGGCCGAGCCGCCGCAGGACGAGCGCGTCAGCGTCACGCTGTTTTCCACCCGCAAGACCTTCGACACCCGTGAGCAGGCGCAGACCCGCATCGAGGCCTACCTCAACAAAGGGCCGGAGTGGGCGGGCTACCTGTTCGAGAACCACATTGCTGGCCAGCGGGTGATCCAGCTCTTCCAACGCCTCAGCGACGCCGTGCCCAACGTCGGCCAGACCCTCGTCCTGATCGAGAACGAAGGACTGCCCACGCAGAAGGAGCAGTACATCCGCGCCACCGCCGTGTCGGTGGTCGAGCGCAGTTTCACTTACAACACCGACCAAGACTACAAGGCGGCGGTCGTCACAGTCGCCATCAGCGACGCGCTGCGCTTTGATTTCACGGGCTCGCCTGCCAGCCGAACTTTCACGCGTGCAACCAACAGCACCAAGGTACGCGACACGGTGGTGGCCGACGCGGGCACCTACGTCGGCGTGGTTCCACTGACGCAGGCTGCCAATGTGGGCGACTTCACCATCAAGGGCGCGTCCATCTACACGCAGCTCGTGCCCAGCGCCCAGACCGAGACGCCGATCTCCTTCGTGCCCCCCTACGCCGCAGCAGGTTTGCCGGTACCGGGCGCTGCACCCGTGAGCTACACGGCCAGCCATGCCTGGAACACCAGCATCAAATTCAACCTGCCGGGCGGCTGCCTGCCCGGATCGCTGTCCATCGTCACCGACGGCGTCACGATCTTCGACGACGCGGGCCTGCTCAAGACCGCCAGCGGCACGCTGGGCACCATCGACTACGCCAACGGCATCCTGAGCCTGAACTCCGGCTCGATGTCCAACAGCAAGGCCATCACCTACACACCTGCTGCACAACTGCAGCGCGCGCCGCAAAGCGCGGAGATCGCGGTCACGCCGGAATCGCGCAGCCAGTCCTACGTCGGCTCCGTGAACCCGGTGCCGCAACCCGCCACGCTTGCCATCAGCTACATGGCGCAGGGCCGTTGGTACGTGCTTTCGGATGGCGGCAATGGCTCCCTCAAAGGGCTGGATGCCAGCTACGGCGCGGGCACTTTCAACAAGAACACCGGCGCCTTCGTCGTGACCTTGGGGGCACTGCCCGACGTGGGCTCATCGCTGATCCTGACGTGGAACGTGCCGACCCAGGAAACGCAGCAGCCAACCGCCGCTCTGAAGGCATCGCAGGCCCTGCAGCTTGCCCCGCCCGAAGGCAAAAGCGTTCAGCCGGGCACGCTCACCATCACCTGGCCACACGAGAGCGGCACGGGCACGCGCACGGCTTCCGCCACCACGTTTGGCGAGCTCAGTGGTGCTGCCACCGGCAACCTGAACGTCGCGCAAAACCTCTTGAGCTTCGCACCGAACGTCTTGCCGCCGGTCGGCGCGCTGCTGACGGTGGACTACGTTGCGGGCCCCAAGCAGGAAGACAGCTTCGCGCACCCCTCGCGGGACGGCCAGGGCAAGGTGCCCGTGACTGCAACCCTTGGCTCCATCGAGCCGGGTTCATTGGAGATCGAGTGGAACACCCTGACGGACACCGCCGTACTCGGGGTCTATACGCTGCAGCAGATTCAGGCGATGGGGCTGGGGCTGTGGAATCTCGTCGATCCCACGCAGTACGCCCGCGACGATGGGGCGGGCAACGTGCTGCGCGCAGGCCAAGTCATCGGCAGCGTCAACTACGCCACGGGCGCGGTGCAGTTTCAGCCGGATGTGACGATCAAGATTCCAAGCCCGGTGTATACCGAACAGCGCCTTGGTTGGGCCTCGGGCGTGGGCCAGATGTTTCGCCTCAACTACGGCGGCATCAGCTACGTGGACGCGCCGTCGATGTACCCGAACGACGAGTCCGGCTACGTCAAGCTGCGCTACAACAGCGCGGGCTCGACCAGCAACCACAGCGAGACGTTCGCGTTCAGCCCGTCGTTTCGGCTGGTGCCCGGCGTCAACGCGCAGGTGGTGACCGGAACGGTATTGCTGGCCATTGCGGGCAGCCAGCCCTGGGGCGACAACGGTCAGGGAACGCTCCGTGAATTCACGCCCAGCGGCTGGGTCACGCGCGGCAGCATCAACTACCTCTCGGGCGCGGTGACCCTCACCTCGTGGTCGGCGGGCGCGACCAACAGCATCACGCGCGCCAGTTGCGTGACCACTGTGGGCGAGAACATCTCCAGCGAGTACGTGTTCCGCAGCGGTGCTGCGCCACTTCGCCCAGGATCGCTCTCCATCCAGTTCGCCCGCGCGGAGGGTGGAACCCAGACCGTGACGGCAGGCATCGACGGCACGATCACCGCGTCTGGCGTCATCGGCAGCGTCGATTACGACACTGGCCTTGTGCGAGTGAGGTTTGGCACCGTGGTCACGGCGGCGGGCAACGAGAGCGAGCCGTGGTTCGACGCCGAGAACGTGCGGCCAGACGGCAAGATCTTCCGGCCAGAGCCGGTCGCGGCCTCCAGCCTGCGTTACAGCGCCGTGGCCTACAGCTATCTGCCCCTGGATGCGGCGTTGCTGGGCATCGACCCGGTACGCCTTCCCAGCGACGGGCGTGTGCCGATCTTCCGTCCAGGTGGTTTCTCCGTCGTCGGCCACACCGGTCGCATCACTGCCTCGGTCAGCAACGGCCAGACCATCGACTGTGCCCGCGTGCGTCTGTCGCGCGTGCGTGTGGTCGGCCACAACGGCGTGGTGATCCACACAGGCTACGTTACCGATCTGGAAGCAGGCACCGTCACGTTCACCGACGTGACTGGCTACAGCCAGCCGGTGACCATCGAGCACCGCATCGAGGACATGGCCGTGGTGCGCGACGTGCAGATCAACGGCGAGATCAGCTTCACGCGCCCGCTGACGCACGCCTATCCGCTGGCCAGTCCCGGCGATCCCGTCTCCGGCAGTTTTGTCTCCAGTGCGCTGGTGGCCGGTGACCTGTTCGCCCGCGTGAACCTCGTGTTCGATCAGAGCACCTGGAACGGCAGCTGGTCGGATGAACTCGTTGGCAGCGCTGCCACCGCCACCTTTAACCACACCCAGTACCCGATCATGGTCACCAATCGCGGGGCGCTCACCGAGCGCTGGGTGGTGCGGATGACCAACAGCACCTCGTTCGAGGTCATCGGCGAGAACGTGGGCGTGATCGCTACCGGCAATACCAGCGCCGACTGCGCCCCCAACAACCCGGCGACCGGCGTGCCGTACTTCCGTCTGCCCGCGCTCGGCTGGGGCAACGGCTGGGCCACCGGCAACGTGCTGCGCTTCAACACCATCGGCAGCCAGTTCCCGGTCTGGGTGGTGCGCACCGTCCAGCAGGGACCGGAGTCCGTGCCCGACGACCACTTCACGTTGCTGATTCGCGGGGATGTCGACACGCCCTGATGGTGTGGGTGCCCCTGATCTTTGAACCCTTCTCGCAGGAATTCCTATGACCGACCTGACCGTCAAATACTTCAGCAGCGGCATGACCGGCGCGCCCCAGATCGCCAACAACTGGGGCGATCTGGTGACGATGCTCGACGCCTGCCTTGTCAACGGCTTCGCTCTCAAGGCCATCGACACGCTGACCTGTGTTGATGGCTTGGCCACCGCCACCATCAGCGCGGGCCACGCCTACCGGCCCGAGCAGGTAGTCGAGATCGCCGGGGCCGACCAGCCCGCGTACAACGGGCAGTTCCGGGTCATCGCTACCACCGCAACTACGTTCACCTTCGCAGTGACCGGCACGCCCGTGTCGCCCGCGACCAGCGCCACCAGCCTGTCGGCCAAGGTTGCGCCGCTGGGGTGGGAGAAGGCGTTCGCGAGCACGAACAAGGCGGCGTACCGCAGCAAGAATCCCGCCTCGCCGCAGAACCTGCTGCTGATCGACGACAGCCTCAAGACGCCGGGCTATACGACGACGTGGGCCAAATGGGCCAACGTCGGCATCGTCGAAGACCTGACGGACATCGACACCATCGTCGGCGCGCAGGCTCCGTTCGATCCGAACAACCCGACGCAGAACTGGAAGCAGGTACAGGCCAACCAGTGGGGCTGGCACAAGTGGTATCACGCGCGCCAGACCGGCTATGACACTTACGGCGACAGCGGCGGCGGCGGCCGCAACTGGGTACTTGTAGGCGACGACCGGTTGTTCTTCCTGTTCGTCTCCAACGCTGCCGGGTACGGCTGGTACGGGCGCAACAGCTACTGCTTTGGCGATATCGAAAGCTTTAAGCTGGGTGACAACTACGCCACTGTGCTGTGCGCCGACGATCTGTACTGGAGCAACAACAACCACTACCTCAGCTACCCAGGCCAATACAACGGATACGGGATGGCCTCGTCGCTCGACTTCGCGGGCAAGGTTCTGCTGCGCAGCCACACCCAACTCGGCCACCCAGTGCGCTTTGGCCTCACATCGCTGAACACCAACAATGGCCAGCAGATCTGCGGCCGTGGCCCGATGCCGTTCCCCAATGGCCCGGACTACAGCCTCTGGCTGCTGCCGACCTACGTGCGGGAGGAGTCGGGGCATATGCGCGGCCTGATGCCGGGGATGCTGTGGATGCCGCAGTACCTCCCCTACAGCGATCAGACCATCGTCGATAACGTGGTCGGTCAGGCGGGCAAGAAGTTCCTGCTGGTCAGGACTCAGTACAGCTCGGAAACCGAGGGCGCGCAGATCGCCTTCGATATCACCGGGCCGTGGAGGTAAGCCATGGCGTGGTGGGACAGCGTGGCGTCGTTGACGCCGGTCGCGGCGTGGGATGCGCTGCACTTCGCGAACGGGCAACTGCAGGATCAGGTCGGCAGCAATGCCATCACCGTGCAGGGCGGTGTGGCCACGCCATTTCCGCTCTACGGGTTGTACGGCCAGGACAAGCCCTGGCCGTTGGCCACGCCGATGTCCTTGTCCGGCGACTTCGTGCTGGCGGGCTTCGTGATGCACGTCAGCCGAGGGCTGGTGTTCTACAAGACCCTCGGCGACAGCAATAGCTACTTTTTGGATCAGGAGTCCAACGGCGCAATCTACCAGTACGCCAATGGCAGTGGCGGTCAGGTGGGCAGCGGGCCCGCGTGGGGCGCGCCCAAGTTCATGGCGCTGGTCGTCAGCCCGGCCAGTGCCCGCGTGTACATCAACGACGACTGGGCGGGCGCGGCTTTCGCGCGCTCGTGGGTGGCAGACAGCGTGGGCGGCATCGGCTACTACGCCGACGGCAACGAATACAACATCGGCGGCAGCGAGCGCTTCTTCGCGGCCGGGTTGTGGTCTGGTGTCGCAAGTCTTGCCGACGTGCGCGCGCTCGAATCCGCCTGCCGTGCCGCGCTCGCGGGACCGCCGGTCGGCGTGCATTCCGCTGCCTTGGCCCGCTGGCACAGCCCGAACACTGAACTGTGGAGCCAGCCAGGCAGCTACCCGCCCCGGGTTCGAGCTGTGGCCAGCGCGCGCCGAGACATCTATTTCGGCGGCAACGGCCAGATCACCGGCACCGTCAAGGAGAAGGGGCAGCCCGACCAACCCCTCGTTCGCCAAGTTCTGCTCTACAGCGAAAACACCCACGTCCTGGTGGCGAGCACGTGGTCTCAGGCTGACGGCACCTACCGATTCGAGCGCATCGACCCTCAACAGCGCTACACGGTGATCTGCACGGACTACCGACAGATGTACCGCGCAGTGATCGCGGACAACCTCAGGCCGGAGCCGATGCCATGACCGTCGCCATCACGCAGGAACACAACGAGGCACGGCTGGCGGGCACGCTGTCCTTCCTCGATGCGGGAACCAACCCGGCGCGGCTGCGCATCTACGGCGGCACGCGTCCACCCAATCCGGCGGCGACGCCCACCAGTGCGATGCTGGTGGAGATCGCGCTCACCAAACCTGCAGGAACGATTGCGGGCGGACTCCTGACGCTGACCCAGCAGGAGGACGGCCTGATCGCTGCCACCGGCATCGCCACCTGGGCGCGGCTGGTCAACGGCAGTGAGGTGACGGCACTCGATCTGGATTGCAGCGGCACCGATGGCGCGGGCGATGTGAAGCTCGCCAGCACCAACCTCTATTTGGGCGGGGACGCCCGGATGGTATCGGCCATCTTGGGCTGAAGGATCGGGGGTGAACGATGCCTGCGCACTCTGGGCAGAACGTCGACCTGCTGTACGACCGACCCGCCGCCGCCGCCGCCGCCACCGCCGCCGATCTGATCTTCGGCGCGGACTACGTGCCGCCGCGCAACGATGTGGTGGTGCAGGCCACGCTGCCGCTTCCGGTGGCCAGCGTCGCCTTCATCCCGCCCGCACGGCTGGAGGTGTTGGCCGAGCTGCCGGGCCTGACAGTCAGCACGCTCATCCTGCGCCCGAGCGTGCCGCTCAATGTCGGCGTGGCCAGCCTGCCCGGCGTGGCGTTCACCGGCGAGGTGCGCTACGCCTCGCGCACCCAGCGACCGACGATCGGCCAAACGGCGCACGAGTGGCAGCAGGCCGTGCAGCACGAGGGCGGCGCAGCGCAGCGCCAGCAGGATGCGACGGCCAAGCCCGCAGGCTGGGGTGCGGCGTGGCAGCGGGGGGCTGTGTCGGTGCACGGCATCGCGCACCGGTTGCCGCCGGTCTTGGTGGCCGCGCCGCTGCTGCGGCGCACCGGCCAGCAGCAGGCGAAGCGCTTGTACGGTGCAACCGGGTTCACCCACGAGAACGCGGCGCCCATCGCGCCGATTCGGATGGGCGTGTTCCAGAACGCCACCCGTTTGCGCGACGCCACGCGCTTCGCGCATCAGGACGGTGACCGTAGCAAGCGCGCCGGTCGGCTCGTCCTCTGGCAAAGCGCCCGAGCGCTGACGCAGCGCCAGGGCACGGACTTCCAGAGCGCAAGCCGCCGACCGGTGGGCTGGCGCGGGCGGTACCAGGAAGCGATGCGGCCACCACCCGGCATCAGCGTGTGGGTGATCCCCGAGCCGCCCGAGCCGCCGCGTTGCTACACGCCGAGCGGCCACCTGCTGTTCGCTGCGCTGGCTCCTGCCAGTGCCCATCTGCTGTTCTTCTGCGAAAACCACACCGACCCGCCCGATGGCGAGCCGGTGGTCGTTCCCGTTCGGAGGGTCTATTTCGTGATCAACAACGCGACCCTGCACCGGCTTCCCGATGGATTGCCCGTGCCGGTGTTCAATCTCTCGCTGTCGCTCGACGCCGCGTCCTGGACCTGGGGCTTCGAGGCACTGCTCCCCGCCGCTGCAGAAAGCCTCGTCGCGCCCGGCAGCAACGGCGGCCCGGTCGAACTGGTGGCCAGCGTCAACGGCACGGCCTTCCGCGTGCTGGCCGAGAGCATCAGCCGCGAGCGGTTGTTTGGCGACGCAAGCATCCGCATCTCGGGCCGTGGACGCAACGCCGTGCTGGCTGCTCCCTACGCGCCGGTGATGAGCTTCCAGCAACCGCAGGCGCGCACGGCTCGGCAGTTGATGGACGACGTGCTGACGCTCAACGGCATCCCGCTGGGCTGGAACATCGATTGGGGCCTGACGGACTGGAACGTTCCGGCTGGGGTGTTCACACAGCAGGGTACGTGGATGGAAGCGCTGGTCGCCATCGCCAGCGCCGCCGGGGGCTACCTGATCCCGAATCCGTCCGACCAGAGCATCCGTGTGCGCCACCGCTATCCGGCCGCGCCGTGGGACTGGGGCACCGTCACGCCCGACTTCGTGCTGCCCGTCGATGCCGTGGCCCGCGAGTCGCTGCGCTGGGTGGAGAAGCCCGCGTACAACCGCGTGTTCGTGTCAGGGCAAGACGTCGGCGTGCTCGGCCAGGTGACCCGAGCCGGGACTGCCGGAGATGTTCTGGCCCCGATGGTGGTCGATGCGCTGATCACGGAGGCCGCTGCAGCGCGCCAACGCGGCATCGCTGTACTGGCCGATACCGGCCAACAGATCGAGGTGAGCCTGCGCCTGCCGGTGCTGGCCGAGACCGGAATCATCCAGCCGGGTGCATTCGTCGAGTACCAGGACGGCAACAGCGCCCGGCTTGGGCTGGTGCGCTCGACGCAGATCGAGGCCGGGATGCCGGAGGTCTGGCAGACCTTGGGGGTGCAGAGCCATGCATAACCTCTACGAACAGTTCCGCCAGCTCATACCCGACCCGCCGCTGCAGGCTGGCACGGTGGTGAGCGTCGGCGCAGGCGTGGTGACCGTCGCCTTACCCGGTGGGGGTCTGATCCGCGCACGTGGCAGCGCCGCCATCGGCCAGAAGGTGTTCGTGCGCGATGACGTCATCGAGGGCGTCGCGCCCAGCCTGACGCTGGAAATCATCGAAATCTGAAATCCAACTTTCCGATCAACCCCTGAACCCGCCCACGAGGCGGGTTCTGCATTTCTGGAGACCTGCAATGACCGAACCCGAACAACAAGCGCCCGCCGCCCTCGTGGAGAACATGCTGCTTCTGCGCAAGGAGGATTTCGACGATCTGCTCGACCGTGCCGCCGAACGCGGAGCCGAGCGTTGCCTCGCCCATCTCGGCCTAGAAAACGGCAGTGCCGCGAAGGACATCCGCGAGCTGCGCGACCTGCTGGAAGCGTGGCGCGATGCCCGTCGCACGGCATGGCAGACCACGGTGAAGGTCATCACCACCTGCATCCTGGCCGCGCTGCTGGTCGGCGCTGCCATCAAGTTGAAGCTGATGGGAGGCGCGCAATGAATCCCAAGCTCTGGCTGCTGGACGACTGGCGGCGCGTGCTGCGTCGTGCCTGGAGCATCCGCTTCTCGCTGCTGGCCGCGACTTTCACGGCGGCGGAAGTGGTGGTGCCGCTGTTTGGCGACGTGCTGCCGCGTGGCGCATTCGTGCTGCTGGCCTTCGCCGCCAGCATCGGCGCGACCGTGGCCCGCATCGTGGCGCAACCGGAGATGCACCGATGATCCGGCCACCGCAAAGACGCACCGTGGCTGCGCTGGCGCTGTCCGCCGCCGCCCTGGTCGGCATCGTGCTGCACGAGGGCTACACCGATCGCGCAGTGATCCCGGTCAAGGGCGATGTGCCGACCATTGGTTTTGGCACCACCACTGGGGTGAAGCTGGGTGACACCACCACGCCGCCGAAGGCGCTGGCTCGGGCGCTCACCGATGTGCAGCAGTTCGAGGGCGCATTGAAAACGTGCGTGACCGTGCCGCTGGCCCAGCACGAGTATGACGCGCTGGTGAGCTTCTCCTACAACGTCGGCAGCCGCGCGTTCTGCCAGTCCACGCTGGTCAGGAAACTCAACGCCGAGGACTACGCCGGAGCCTGTGCCGAGCTGCTGCGCTGGCGCTTCTTCCAGCGCAAGGACTGCGCGCTGCCTGCCAATGCGCGCCTGTGCGGCGGGCTGGCCACACGGCGCGAGGCCGAGTACCGCCAGTGCATCGGGGAAGCGCCATGAGCCTGATCTCGTGGCCGTACCGCTGGCTGGCCCTTGTCCTGCTCGCCGCTGCACTGATCGGATTCGGCTGGATCAAGGGTGCGAGCCACGTTCAAGCGCAATGGGATGCCGCCATCCAGCAACAAACCCTGCAAGCCGCCGCCGTCCGCGAGCGGCAGGCGCAAGCCACCGTCAAGGTCGTTACGCAGTACGTCGATCGCGTCCGCATCGTCCGCGAGAAGGGCGACACCATCATCAAGGAGGTTCCCGTCTATGTGCCCGTTCAAGCTGATGCTGCTTGCACTATCAACCGTGGCTTTGTGCGCCTGCACGACGCTGCCGCCACCGGTGAGTTGCCCGAGTCCGCCCGAGATGCTGATGCGGCCGCCGCAGGCATTGCGCTCTCTGCCGTCGCCGGAACCGTTGCCGCCAACTACCAGACCTGCCACGAGAATGCCGAGCAACTGAGGGCGCTGCAGGTGTGGGTCAGGATGGTGGCGAGTATCAAGTAAATGCGCTGGAGCCAGAGTAGAGCTACAGGACCCAATGGCCGCGCTCTTCTTCATAGTTGGATGGTCCGGCAACCGCTTCGAGCGCGACAGCCAGAAGTGAGGCGATGGCCTGTGTCTGCGCTGCGTCGCCACCAGGCGCCAAGTCGAAGGCGCCGACACTGGGGATTCGGTGCGTGCCCGACCCCCCAAAAGCACCAGGGTTCCGAACAAAGAGGTTGGGCTTTGGCAGATTGACAACGCCTCCGACGCCATCACCAGGAAAGAGAACGTAGGCTCCTCGCGTTCCAAGGATGCCATCTCGGTACGTGTGCATCTTGAATAGGTCTTCGAGCTTGTGGACGCGCGCTACTTCGGCTTCGTAATCAGCGGCTCCAGCGTCCGGTTCGCCATCAGGGGGCTCCTCGAAAACTGTCTCCGACAGTTGCCTCTCTAGACGATACTTTGCGTCGAAGTGAAACCAGTGCGACGGCGCTTCGGCGGCGACCTTGGTCATACGGATGCTGAAATCCGGATCGAAAAATGCGGTGTAGCTGCCCTCCCAAGCAGATTGCGGTGTTTTCGGGCGGCGAAAGCGGCGATTGAAGAAAAGAGAGACAAGGACCCTGGCGCCATTGGTCCCTGTGAACTCGAAGCGGCACTCGCTTCGCGCTCCCTTGGTAAGCCGCACCTTCAGCCCGTCTTTACTGACGGTCAGGAAATTGCCACCGCCGACTTCGGTACAAAGTGAAAGTAATATCTCCCGAAGGCAAAAGAAGCACCAATACTCGTAGATCTGGTTCACTGGACGGATGTCACCGGAGAGTCCGTCTGACAGCTGTGCGCCGTCATTCCACGCAAGATCCATAGCCATGCGCAGCGACAGGTCGTATCGGAGTAAGTCCTTGTAGCCTCGCTTTCGCAGGAGTGTCTGCGAGTTCGCTGGGATTTGCGTGAGGGCGCCCACCTCTCGCCACATTCCGTGCTGCAACGCTTCGTCGATTGATACCGCCCAGGCGCGCGCTTCGCGCGCTGACGCTCTTCGCCCCTGCGCTTCCAAGGCGCCTTCAAGCCGCCGCGCGACAAGGCTGCAATGCTCCAAGAAGGCTTTGGCGTATCGGTTCTCGGGCGTGTCGCGGGACTCGTAGATCTCGCGCTGTGGCAACGAGGCGGGCGTGAAACCTCGGAAGAGGCGTGCCAGTGGGCCGCCAGCCCGTAGTTCAGCGTAATCAAGTCCGTCTGCGACTAGCTCTGGGTCGACCTCTAGGATCTCCTCAATCGACGTCGATTCAACGCGTTCCACCAGACGCGCATGTGGCCGCTCCACGATTTCCTCGATGGATGTCGGCAGTCTGGCTCTTGACATCACGTGACGCATCAGGAAATGCAGGGCGGCTTCGTTGGCAGCGAGACCGTCAGTCGTCTGAAAGTTCAGGGATACTGGGCTGTCATAGGAGAGCAGTAGCTCTGCAGCCTTCGCTGCCAGCTCATCCAGCAGGCGCTTGAACTCATCGAAGTAGCGCAGCTTGCGGCAGGCGACCTCGGCTCGGAGCTCCCCGCCGAACACTGGCGATAGGTTCAGGACGCCGGCGTGAGAGCGCAGCCGGATTTGACCTGTGATCACCGTTTTGCCGTCCTCTTGCCGCCAGCGCCTGGGCGGCTCCCTCGTGAAGGCGCTCGCGACCCTATCCTCGAACGGCCATGCAGGATTCGCTTTGCACTGTTTAACGGCCTCGTCCATGGAAGACGGCGTGGCCACGTCGACGAAGTAGTCGGTGTCCTCGCGGAGCTGGAACTTCTCGAACAGTTCTCCAGCGTCGCGCCAGCACATTGGCGGTATGCCGCCCGACGAGACCTCATCGGCCCTGGCTTCCTCCTCGGCGGACAGCAGGCAGTCCGACTGGATAGCTCCCTCGGAGAGCGGCTTGCCTTCGCCGAGGTCGGCTTCGATGTCGATCCAGCAGCCCGCGCCTAGGTCGAATCGCGCGCGATGCAGAGGAACGAAGCTCATATCACTTCACGAAGGAGACGTAGTTGCGCGAGAGCAGCCGAGCGTGCATTTCCAGCAGCTTCGTCCGGCACCGTCCGAACTCCTTACCTGCCGGCAGCGCGATGGCTTCAGCTGGCTCAATGCGTGTCGGGGCCTCAGCACCAAGCGTGTACTTGGCTGGGGGAGCGCTGTCCGCATGCGAGCCGCCCAGGAACGCGTGCAGCGCCTTCAGGCTGTCTCCCAGAGCCGAGCGGCTGCCGTGGATCTTGGGAAGAACCTTCTGGAATAGAGCCCGATCGAGGCCATCGACCCAACGCTGCACGGCCTCCTCAGAGGTGGCGCCGTTGGCGATCTGGGCTTTGGTCCAGACCAGCATGTAGGCGTAGATCTCTTTGTTGATCCGGAAGGCGAACTCGAAGCCAACAGGCGCGAGCAGCTTGAAGCAGCCTTCCAGGACCTTGAGGGTGAAGTTCCGGCAGACGTCGAACTCAACGGCGTCTATGCCATGCTTAACTACCAGAGGGTAGAGAACCTTGACTGGATCGGAGTCGCGGCCTTCCCCGGCCTCTCGGTCGTCAATGGCCTCTCGCAGAAGCTGGTTGGCCACAGCAATGTCCACTGTCTCGTCGGGCGTTGCCCCGGCTGCGTATTCGGACGGCCGGAGCGCGCGCACCTCAAGGACATGAGCCCGATCGAGCACCTTAGGCGAGAACATGTAGGTGGTCTCGTCAATGTTTACGGTGCCGACGTAAAAAAGGTTGGGAGGTAGCCTCAGGGGCTGCTCGTTGGTGACCAGAATCTTTGCTGACTTTGCCTCCGAACTGTCAGGGTCTTCGAGATCCAGCAGCTCGCTGATGACTCGAAGTGAGCGCGGATCAATCAACGCCGCGTTGTCGCTGTCTTCCACGATGGTCGAGGCTTCCATGAGCGACAAGAAGGGGGCGAAATATCGCTCGACATGCGAGAGGTTCATCTCGTCGAAGATGAGGAAGTGCGGAATGGAAGTCGAGGTGGGATTGCACGCGCGCAGGATGATCCGGAGCGTGTCGGTAATCTCGTAGCTCTCGTTGGTGTCCTTGCCGTCAGGCGTCTTCCGAGATTGCCCGAAGGGGGTACGAAATCCGATCAAGCGCTTCGGGGAGGTCCAGTCTGGACCGATTGGCACCAACTGGAAGATGCTTCCGTCGACTTGTCCTTCATAGACATCCTGAAGCTGTTCGGCCAACCGCAAGCTTGAGCGGGATTTGCCAGTGCCAGAGGCACCGGTGAGAATCACAAAGGGCTTTGCGGCGAGAGCCGCCACGAGGTCAAGTGAACACAACTTACCCGTTGCTTCCAGCTCGGTTGGCGCCTCGCTCCCGGCGAGATCGAGGTAGTCCTCTGGGCTTGCCGGCGCGTCTTGCAAGTCGGCATCCTCAACGCCTGTCCCTGCGTTCGAGTCGAACAAAGTGGCGATCTCCTGAGGCGTCAGACCCACATCACCAATCAGCTTGTCTCGCAGGAGCTCGGCGCGCCGGATCGGGTCCGTTTCGGTGCCGAGCGTTCCGTCGAGGTCCAACCGGCGAAAGACCCAGACTGCGGCTTCAGTCAGCTTTGGCTTTGCTTCGTTAGCAGACTTCAACAGCGGCTTGGCGAGATTCGCCTCGTAGCCGTCCTTGAAGCCGACGCCACGTGGCTTGGTGTTGGAGAACTCGACGATGGTCTGCCACGGATTGCTGTTAACCGTCGTTCCCGGCCCGTTGGACATGTATTTGCCCGCGCGAAACCCACCCTTCTTGTCGTCGCTGGCGAAGACGTTGAAGAACTGCTTTTGCGCTTTCATATCCGGCGCGTCATGAACGGCCGCCAGTTCCCGCAACGCCTGCATGTAGGCGCCCTCGCCAAGTGACAGAGGCACCTTTGAAGCTCCCTTGAGAAGCAACGATCGCTTGAGGATTAGGAACTCCATTAAGGAGCTCTTGGCCCGCGTGTCTTCAAGGGCTTGGATGCTGGCTTTGATGCGCGTTGCGGTCAGGTATCGGGCCATTTGATCTTCCGTCGTTGTTCTTTTATGAGGAGTTTCTATGCTTTAGCCAAGCTCTCCGAGGTGCTCCACCATCGACTGACAGAACTCTTTCTTTATGTCGATGCCGATCGCGCGAAAGCCGTTCTTCCTTGCGAAGAGAAGACTCGTCCCACTCCCTCCGAACGGATCGAGCACGACGCCATGCTGCGGCGTGGTCGAGAGGATGGGAATCCGAACGAGCTCCTCCGAAAAGCGGGCTTTGTGCCTGTGGCTACACCGAGCTGGCGGGATCTCCCAGGTGTCGGGCGGCGGCAGGATGCTGCCGGTTTCGGACTTGCGCCCGACGGCGTCCTTGTTGAAGTAGTACCAGCGCGACTTCACCAGGTGGAACATATACTCGTGCGACATCGAGCAACGGTCACGCACCTGGTCGGGGATTGGATTCGGCTTCACCCAGACGTTGTCGTTGCGGACGATCCAGTCCTTATCCTGCATTGCAATTGCGAACCGATGGGGGATGAGCAGAAGCTGCTTGGGTTTGCACAACAGCCCGTCGCCTGTACGGTCCTGAGGGCGCAGGCCGAACCGCCGCGCGCTTTGCTTCGACTCTCCGCTCTTGTGCTCACCCTTGCCGCTCCAGTAGGTGTCACCGAGGTTGACCCACAGGCTACCGTTTTCGGCAAGCACAGGCCTGGCTGATTCAAAGCAAGCCACTAGCTGTTCAATGAATTGCTGTGGATGCTCTTCAAGCCCGATCTGACCCTTGGCTCCGTAGTCACGCTGACCGTAGAACGGGGGTGAGGTGACCATGCAGTTCACAAGCACACCGGCTGTCGCCAAGTGCGCCATAGCCTCCCGGACATCCATGTTGAAGATCAACACGTTCTCGTCTGCGTAGTAGGCAGCCTTACGCAACTTGGCATCGCAGAAAGCTTCTTCGGTGGCGACCTGAGGGATCAGGGCGAGATTGGCTTTTGTCAATGGCTTCGCAGCCGGCTTGTCTGCAGGCTTCTTGCCTCCTTTTTCGGGGCTCTTCGACGCTGACTGCAACTTGCTGACTGAGACGGCCACGTCAGAGCCTTGGTCGGCGTTCATATTTTGCAGAACCTCTTCTTCACTCATTTGCCCCCCTCGACAGGGGAGTTGCTGGCCTCACGTCGCCGCTGCTGCATGGTTGGAAGCACGATTTGATGCTGTTCGCAGTAGTTGGCTACCAGAACCTCGAGCATGTTGACCATACTGCGCTGCTCGTTATCAGCGGCAGCCTTCAAGGCCAGCTTGAAGGAGGGTGATACCCGCAGGTTTAGGGTGTCTGACTTTGTTTCTTCGAATCGCAAGGGAGCCCCGCAAGTGTCTGTGCAAATGCGTGATTTTAGCGTTGCAACCGACATTTTTCTAGCGGTACTGCCCCAGATAAAGCTGACCCGTAGCCAACGCCGCCGACAAGCGCGCAGACGAACTCTGGGCTTGCTACTCCTTGTAGTAGTTTGACTAAACATACACTGCGCCATCCCGACCCAGACATCATTTGGGGCCCCCGTCGTCGTCACCACTTTGTGTTCGGTTTTCATCAAACCTGCCCATCTGTGGCCGTTGTGATGTCAGGCGTCTTGCTTGCGGACTCGGTTGGCGACACTTCAAGAGCCCAGTGCTTCTTGAGCACGCCTACGAGGCGCTCTTGCCGATCAACCAGCATCGCCGGTGTCCATTTTTCTTCCGAGCGCACTTCCTGCGTCAGGACGAAGGGTGACGCTGTGCCCTTGCCCTTGAAGTACACGTTCTTCTTCTTGGCGAAGTCGTAGTTGCTGGCGGACGAGTTCTTGTTCCGGTCAAGCGGAACCAAGTTGGCCAAGCGGTGTGTCCACGCCTCCCGATCGTTCTCATCTGGGAACCACTGGAGCCAGTCCGAGCCATCTGGCGGTGTTTGCGGCAGCACGTGCTCCAACGACACGGCGTTCTGCAGTTGCACTCCGGGTGCGCGCACCAGTGACTCAAGGCGCAAGACCAGCGCCATCCTCGCCTTGGGCAGATCGTCGTAAACGTCGCCATCAAGTGCCGCGACGAACTTGCGCTTTTGCGCGTCTGTCAGGGCGAGTGTGGTGAGCGCGGCCAGATCCCCCTTGAAGGTTTCAGGCTCGATTTCCTTGGTGAGCGCAGCGTAGGTTTCGATGCGTTCGTTGATACCCACCTTGGTGACCAGCAGGAAATAGGTCAGGCGTTCCAGTGATTGAAAAAACTCTGCAAGCAGTTTGGGTTGCTGCCGAAAACGCTTGAAGTAGACCAGTGCCGGGGGCACCCAGTCCTTGAAGTCCACGCGGTTGAGCCAAGACAGGTGTTCGTTGATCGTCTCGGCGTGTTCGGTGGCCTCGAAGTCTGCATCGCGCACGAAGTCCCACACTTCGGCATAGGGTTTGATGACCTTGTCGACGAGGTCGATGGGGGTCTTGTACTCGGTGACGTGCTCCTGGAACTCCTTGACCAGGATGTACTTCTGCTTCTTCTTGGCGTAGATGCTGCGGATGTGGCCAAACAGGTCACCGAAGGCGTCGCGACCCAGCGAGCTTTCGATCCGGCTCCACTCTTTGGCGTAGGCGCGGCTCTTGACGTCGCCTGCTGTGGTGCGGATCAGGCCCAGCACCTGCGCCTTGATGATGTCGATAGGCGCGAGGTCGAGTCCCCGGTTGTTGAGTACGGAGAAGATGCGGTATGCGGCTTCGAGGTCGGGCGTGGAGATGACAACCAGCGAGCAGTCGTTGGCGAGGAACTGCCACAGCGCAATGAGGTCGGCAGGCGGAAGCGCCTTGGCCTTTTCGAGCAGCAGCGTGGCGTTTTCACGGTAACGCAGACGGCTGTCTTTCAGCTTGTCCGTACTGGCGACCAACTGTGCGATGCCACCCGGCTCCTGAATATTGGAGCGGAAGAAGTCGGCATCTTCCTCGCGGGCAGTCAGGCGGTACTCGTTTTTCTCGCCAAGACTGACCTTGCCCTTTTTGTAGAGGAAATCAGTGATGTCGTCTGCCGCGTCCGGCATCACGGTGCGCAACACGGCGAACAGCATTGTGAGCGTAGACAGGCGTTGCTGGCCGTCGACCACCGATGACTTCGGGTCCCGGTCGTTCTTGATCAGAACAATGCTGCCGAGGAAGTATTGGCTGCTGGCCCCCGAGACACGCGCGTCCTGCATCGCCGAGTACAGATCATCGAACAGCTCTGTGGCCTGCTCGGTTGTCCAGGCGTAGGGGCGCTGGTAGTCCGGAATCTCGAACTGGTAGCTGCCTTCGAAGATCTCCCTGATCAGTTTGTCGTGGGCTTCAAGCGTCTTGGCCATTGGTTTTCTTCTTTCCTATCGTTTCTTTGGGCTGCTTGGGGCTTGGTAGCCCGGAGCCAGCTTGGCGTTCTCGACGCCGTACAGCGCCAGCGGATCGCTGAGCCATAGGCGGTACTGTTCTTCCTTGAGCCGATGGTCGGGCGAGCAGTCCACGCTCCAGCGCAGCAGCATGTAGCCCGCGACGGCGGCGCGAACACGCATCCGGATCGAGCCGTCGGTCATCCCGTAGTCCATCTTGATGATCTCGGGGCGCTCAAGGCGCGGGTGCGGCACGAAGTCCAGCTCGACGATGCGCGTCCACTGGATGTCGTTGTCCGGCCGTTCGTTGGCCTGTGGCTCCTCGTCGAGCAGCGTTGGCGCTTCGATGCGCGTGACGACAAAGTCCCGAAACTCCCCGCTCTTGCGATCAAAGGCCCGGACGTGCCAGCGCAGGCCGGTATCAACCAGTGCGAACGGAACGATGACGCGCTCGGATTCACCGCTGCTCATCGAGTGGTAGCGGATGGCGACGGGTCGCTTGGCGTGGATCGCCCGGCAGACCGGGGCCAACACATCCATCCTGGGGTTGCTCAGAGCGGTAGGCGACTCGCACGGCAGCAGCGGCTGCGTTGCGCCGGTCACGCCATCGCCGAAGCCCAGAGCCAGCGCCGACAGCACGCGCTGCGATGCGTGGTCGAACAGCGGGGAGAACGCCTGCCCGATGCGGTAGATCTTGTTGCTGCCGTCGAAGGTGATGTTCTGCGGCGCGATTTCCCGGTACAGCGCCAAATCGCGTGTCGCCCCTGCCGGAGCAACGCCAAAACGGTCGATCAGGTCGGGGCGGCCAATCTCACCGAAGAAGTAGAGCCGGAAGTCGATGTAGGCCAGCCGCTCGCGCTGGGCGTGGCTCAAGCTCTCAACGCGCTGGGGATGCATGGTCAGGTGATCCTCACCCACGGAAGATGACGGTTAGACCGAAATTGGTTGTTCGATTGCTCATTTCTAGGCAGTTTACATCATCAAATTGATGACATAATACTCTGCGACGGAAGCTGGGGCAATGAGGTATGGCGAGTGAATGCCGGGGTAGTGTGAAGTTGATCGGTTTGCGCTCCTCGCCGTCCAGGATTTCGCTTGTCGTAAGGTGAAGCGTGGAATCGAGATCACTGCCATTCCTTACATCTGCCCCGCAGGCTTCTGGACGATTGGTTACGGCCACTTCTGCGATCCGAAGCATCCGCCGATCACGGAGGCAGAAGCCGAGGCCTATCTGGCGCGAGATCTGCAGACGGCTCTGGCGGCGACGCTGCGCTACTGCCCTGTGCTGGCCACCGAGCCCGAGAGCCGGATCGCGACCATCGTGGACTTCACGTTCAACCTCGGGGCGGGGCGGCTGCAGACCTCGACGCTGCGACGGCGGATCAACCAACGAGACTGGAGTGCAGCCGCAACAGAGCTGCGTCGATGGGTCTATGGTGGCGGCAAAGTGCTGCCGGGACTCTTCGCGCGACGAGAGGCTGAAATTTCCTTACTGGACACCAAAGTGTAGGGCATCGAGTTTCTGCGGCGCGAATACTTCATGCATCCCATCGTTATTCTTTGCCGATCCCCAGAAGTCATCAACTCCAGATCAGGCGCCAGGTTGCAACTCCACGCGCACTTCCCGTGGCTTACCGGCCCGCTCGACTGACAAGACCACAACATCTCCTACCTTTTGGTCGTCAAGCCGTGCGAGCAGTTTGGCGACATCGTCGACGGGAGCGCCGTCTATGCCTGTGATACGGTCTCCCGGCACGATGCCTTCGGGGCCAACGGTGATACCGCTCAGCCCCGCCTTTTGCGCCGCTGAGCCAGGGGCGACACGGAGCACAAACACGCCTTGGGTACTGGTCAGTGCCTGCAATCGGCGGTTGAGCTGCTCGTCTACCTCGATCCCAAGCGCCGGACGGATGTATTTGCCGGTCTTGATAAGTTGTGGCACCACACGCATGACCGTGTCCACCGGTACGGCGAAGCCAATCCCAGCCGATGCACCGGAAGGGCTGTAGATCGCTGTGTTGATGCCGATCAGACGGCCGGCGGAATCGAGCAACGGCCCACCCGAGTTGCCGGGGTTGATAGCGGCATCGGTTTGAATCAGGTGTTCGATGGTCACTCCGCCAGATTCTCCGGGCAGCGATCGATCTAGCGCGGACACGATGCCGTTGGTGAGTGTCCAATCCAGGCCGAAGGGGTTGCCGATGGCGAACACCTTTTGTCCCACCTTGAGGTCTGCGCTGGTGCCGACCGGAACGGCGGGCGGGCGCTGGAAGCCGACGCCGATTTTGAGCACCGCGATATCGTGTGCCGGACTCACTCCGACCAGCGCGGCTTGGTAATCGCGGCCGTCGGCCAGTTTGACCGTGGCCTCCGACGCCCCCTGAATCACATGAAAGTTGGTAACGACATGACCGGCGTCATCCCAGATGAAACCCGAACCCGTCCCGCGCGGCACGGAAAAGACGTTGCGCGTCCAGACATCTCGTACCAGTTGGGACGTCGTGATGTAGACCACCGATGCCCGGGATTTCTCGAACAGTTCGATGGTGGCCTTTTCATCAGCGGCCAGGTCGCCACGCGGCGTTACGGTGCGCTCGGCAGCTTCGCGCGGGCTGAACCAGGCTTCGATGGCGGGCAGAAACTGCCACAAGAGCATGAGTGCGGCAACACACGCGGTGATGAAGAGCCACCGCCGGACGAAATGATCCGGAGCTGGGCGTTGTGGGTAAGGATCGTGGTAAGCCATGGCGGGGGTTCCTTTCGAGTGATTTAGCGCCAAAGGCCGCTCAGGCCCCGGCGTGGCGGGCGCATCGGGCCGAACGACCTTGGCGCGAGATATTCCGTTTGGAACGGCAGGGCCTGCGATGGCTGAGGCGCCAACGCCATCAGGCGCGCGATACGATCCTCTGTCGCCGGATGCGTGCGCAACCAGGACGGTTCGGGATTCCCCCAGCCGGGCAACAACCAGGCTCGCCACGAGCGGCTCACCCGCTCGATCTTCGCCAGCGCCGAGGCGAGCCCGTGCGGATCTCCCGTCAGCTCTACTGCCATCCGGTCGGCATCGAACTCTCGCACACGTGACAGACCCAACTGTGCGAGCAGTGCCAGTTGCGGCGAAGCGGCCAACAACAGTAAGCCAATCCAGTTAATTTCTGCTGCACCGACCAGCAAGGCTGGCATGCTGATCAGGAGCGCGACCTGACCCAACAACGCCAGCAGGTTCGTGAGCCGGCTGATCGAATCGGCCAAGCCCATGACACGAAGATCTTCTTGAGCGATGTGCGCGACTTCATGCGCCAGCACGGCTTGCAGTTCGCGCATACTCAGGCTGCGGAGCAGGCCATCGGTGAGGGCAATGGAGGCAAGGCGCCTGGAGCCGGTGGCAAAGGCATTGACGATGTCGCTGGGCACATAGTACGGAACCGGCGTGTTCGGCAATCCTGCGCGAGCTGCGAGCGCTCGCAGCAACGACCAGATTGCGGGGGCTTCATCAGGGCGCAAGGGACGGGCGCCATACAGACGCAAGGTCATCGCGGAGGCGGCGACAGGTTCGATCAGCAGGGTCAATGCGCATGTTGCCAGTGCCAGCCAAAGGCCAATCTCGCCGAACAGCAGACTGCCAGCGGCAGCTGCGATCCCCACCAGGGTCAAAACCAGCAGCGCGGTTTGAAAGCGATTGAGCCAGCGGTGCCTCGACCTGGCGTCGTGTCGGCCGACTAGACCATAGGGGGTCATGCCTCCATTACTCGCTCTTGCGGTCATCGCGTTCACGCATGAGCCAATAGGTCAGACCCAAGGCCAGTACCGTCCCCGCCAGCGCGGCCACTTTGGCAGGATCAACGTCGGGTTCGAGGATTATGAACTTGCGGGCCAGTGCCAGGATCGCGATCAGAATGACGGTCTTGACCTGGATGATGCTTTCCTTGCGCAGAGCCACTTTGACGATCGAATGCTTGAATTCCATGGCGATCAGCAGCGTCATGGTGGCACCGAACACCAGCTGGAAAACCTTATGATCCAGTGGATTCAGCGCATCCATGACGAGCAGTGTGAACACCAGCCGAATCAACTGAATCAGCGAAATCACAATTACCAACGCGATGACGCCCGAAAGCGTGATGGCAACGAACTGCTCGAAGCGCTCGTAACCCGTCATCAACCGCCACTGGGAGCGTATCTCGTCAAGGGCCGTGTGGCCAGATTCTTTATTCATAAGCGTTGCGCTCTCTCTTTCAATGAAACGTTAATGGAACGGAGAGTCCGAGAAGACGACTCGATCACACCTGAATCACCGGGGCAATTGCGAAGCCACCCAGCGCATAATGTCCTGCGCGCCCATGGCGCCCGCCTGACGTGCAACCTCATGTCCCCCTTGGAACAAAATCAGGGTTGGAATGCTGCGAATACCGAACTGGGCGGCCAGGTGAGGCTCGGCCTCGGTATTTACCTTGGCCAACCTCACCTTGGGTTCAAGCAGGGAGGCCGCCTGCTCGAACTGCGGCGCCATCATCTTGCACGGTCCGCACCACGGCGCCCAAAAGTCAACCAGCAGCGGCAGGTCACTGCGCTCCAGATGACGGGCGAAGGTCGCTGTGGTCAGATCAATGGGTTCTCCGGTGAACAGCGGGTGCTGGCACCGCCCGCAATTGGGCTTCTCTGCCAACTTGTTGGCTGGCACGCGATTGATGGATTGGCAGTGTGGGCAGACGATATGAATGCTGTCACTCATGAGGTGGCTCCTTGGGACACAGAGGAAGTAATGGCTCCAGCAGTTGGGCCGCCGTGACATGGGGATTCGAACTGTAGCCCTTGCGTCAGTTGCCGGATGCTGTATTCATCCAGCGTTTCCCGTGCGAGCAGTTCGCGCGCGCATCGCTCCAGCACATCTCGGTTAATTTCGAGAATTCGGTATGCACGATCAAACACACCCATCACAATGTCACGGATGGCTTGGTCGATGCGTGTCTGAGTCGATTCGGCTACTCGGCAGCCACCCTGTGCCAGTTCAGGCGCATCAAGAAAACGCGGCCTCTGTGCCTCAAAAGCAACGTACCCCAAACCCTCATCCATGCCGAAGCGCGTAATCATGTCGCGGGCGATGTCGGTGGCCCGCGCGAGATCGTCTGAAGCCCCTGTGGACAGCTCGCCAAACACGAGCTTCTCAGCCGCACGCCCTCCCAGGAGCACGGCGATCTTGTGCTCCAGGTCGGCACGTGTCATCAGAAATCGGTCTTCGGTGGGCCGCTGCAGGGTGTAGCCGAGTGCACCGATGCCACGCGGAACGATTGAAACCTTGTGTACTGGGTCGGTGCCTGGCAGCGCCAGCGCCACCAGCGCATGCCCCATCTCGTGATAGGCCACGGTTTCCCGCTCCTTGGGATTGAGCACTCGGTTCTTCTTCTCCAGGCCCGCCACGATGCGCTCGATGGCGGAGGTGAAATCCTGCAACTCCACGGCGGACGCTTTGCGCCGGGTCGCGGCCAGCGCGGCCTCGTTGACCAGGTTCGCGAGGTCTGCACCCGAAAAGCCCGTGGTCAGCGCAGCCACCTGTTCGAGATCGATATCCTGAGCCAGCGTCACCTTCTTGACGTGGACTTTCAGGATGTCCAGCCGTCCCTTCTTGTCGGGCCGGTCCACCAGCACCTGACGGTCGAAGCGACCGGCGCGCAGCAGCGCCTGGTCGAGGATTTCGGGGCGGTTGGTGGCGGCGAGGATGATCAGCCCGACCGAGCTGTCGAAGCCGTCCATCTCCGTGAGCAGCTGGTTGAGGGTCTGCTCGCGCTCGTCGTGGCCGCCGATGGGGCCGCCGACGCCGCGCGCGCGGCCCAGCGCATCGAGCTCGTCGATGAAGATGATGGCCGGCGCCTGCCCGCGGGCCTGCTCGAACAGGTCGCGCACGCGCGCTGCACCCACGCCGACGAACATCTCGACGAACTCCGAGCCTGAGATGGAAAAGAACGGTACCCCGGCCTCGCCCGCCACGGCCTTGGCCAGCAGGGTCTTGCCCGTGCCGGGCGGGCCAACCAGCAACACACCTTTCGGGATGCGCGCCCCGAGCCGTCCATACTCCTGCGGATTCTTGAGGAAATCGACGATCTCAACCAACTCCGCCTTGGCCTCATCGACACCCGCGACATCGGCAAAGGTGACGCCGGTGTTCTTCTCCATGAACACCTTGGCGCGGCTCTTGCCGATGCTCAGGAAGCCGCCCATGCCCTGCTTCTCGGCGAAGCGGCGGAACAGGAAGAACCAGACGCCGAAGAAGGCCACCGCCGGCAGAATCCAGGAGAGCACATCACGTAGCCAGGTGCTTTCCACCACCCGCGCGTAAGGCACGTCGTACTTGGACAGCCGCTCGGCCAGGTCGGGTTCGACGCGAGTGGCCACGATGGTGGTCTTGCCCCGGCTGTCCGGCGATTTCAGGCGCCCGGTGACCGTGCGGTCCGACACCAGCACTTCGGCGACGCGCCCCTCGGCCAGCGCCTTCTCGAATTCGCTGTAGGGCACGGGCTCGACGGTCTTGGCCGCCTGCCAGTAGTTCTGCAGCGTCAGCAGCAACAGGCCGGCGACGATCCAGTAGCCAATGTTCCATTGATCTTTCTTTTCCATGGGCAATGTTCCTCGCAAGTCGTGCCGCTAGAGAATGGGGGTGAACAGACGGGCCACCCCGTCGCGCAAGCGGATGGCCAGCGGGCGGGCGCGCAACGCCATGGCCGATATCTCGTTCGATGCATCACGGGCGGCATCAAAAAGGGATTCCAGCCGCGTAGACAGCGCGGTGTCGTACACCTCCACATTGAACTCGAAGTTGAGGCGCAGGCTGCGCGCATCCCAATTGGCCGAACCCAGGCAGCACCACTGGCCGTCTATCAGCATCAGCTTGCTGTGGTCGAACGGGCCAGGCCGTTCGAAGATGCGTACACCGTGCTCCAGCACCTGCCAGTAGTGGGCGCGCGCGGCCCATTGCACCGTGGGATGGTCGCCGTTTGCGGGCGTCAGCACCTCGACGCGCACGCCGCGCAACGCGGCCGTGCTCAGCGCCGCGATCATCGGCTGATCGGGCACGAAGTAAGGTGTCCAGATGCGCAC